>JAFSVI010000048.1 GCA_017445145.1 Bacteroidaceae bacterium
CATCCCCTTCCACGGCGGACACCGCATGAGCGACCAGTCGTTCATGCACGCCGTGGTGCCCGTCATACGCTGGATCGACGACAGCCGACAGCGCCGCCAGCGGCCACAGATCCTCGTGGGCATGGAGACGCTCGCCGACGCATACGGCCATCCGCTCGCCTCGGCGCAGAAAACCTTGCGCATGCTCATCGAGAGCTATCAGGTGCAGTTCGTGGCTCCGGCGCCGGCCGCCCCCAACCATTATGGCGAGGTGATGGCGTGGCTGCGCCAGTACGTCGGCGTGCCGGCATGGGAGCATGTGGTGTTCACCAACAGCCGTCAGGCGCTCCTGGCCGACTATCTCGTCACGACAGCCGCAGCGCTGGGCCTCGACAATGCCAGCCTCGAGGCATGGGAGGGCATGTCAACGCTCGTGCCGCTGCACACCGACACCTTCAAGACGTGGGACGACGTGGCCTCGTATTTCGCCCTCCTCGGCGGCCAATGAGGCATTATTTTGCATCCGTGGGGCAAATTTTGTCTCGCGGATGCTTGCGTTAGCGCTATTTTGCTTACCTTTGCGCCCGAATTATCAAGGGGTGTCCGCCATGTGGCGGGCTGAGAACAGACCCTCATCACCTGACCCGGACAATGCCGGCGTAGGGATGATATGGGAGCAAAGGCACGCCGTGTGCCGACCGCTATGCGGTGCTCATGCTTATCGCCCCTTTATTGTTGAACCAAATAATAAAGGAAATCAATGAATCACACCAACGGAAACACAGAAGCCCGGACGGCATCCGCGGGGCTTGCACTCGCCATGACCATGCTCGCCGCCGGCGCTGCGGCACAGAACAAGATGGCCGGCATGGCGCCAGAGCCAGAACCCGACAACGACTCCATACGCCTGGAGCAGATGCAGGAGCTTGTGGTCAACGCCGTGCGCACGCAGGAACATGCACCCTACGCCGTGACGCGCGTGGCATACAAGGATCTGCAGGCACTCTCGCAGACGGGGCGCGAGCTGCCCATGCTGCTGGCACAGACGCCCGGCGTGATGGCCTGGGGCGAGAATGGCCTCGGCACCGGCACCACATACATGCGCATCCGCGGTGCCGGCGACTCGCGCATCAACGTGACGCTCGACGGCGTGTCGCTCAACTCGCCCGAGGACCAGTGCGTCTTCTGGGCCAACATGAACTCCTATGCCTCGCTGCTCGGCTCTGTGGAGGTGCAGCGAGGTGTGGGCACCTCCACCACCGGCGACGGCGCCTTCGGCGCATCGCTGTCGCTGCTCACCGCAACGCCCTCGCCCACCCACCGCATGGAGGCCAACTTCAGCTACGGCTCCTACAACACCATGAACTACGGCCTCTCGGGCTCAACCGGGCTGCTCTTCAAGAAACTCATCGTCGAAGGAGCATGGCACCAGACGCAAACCAACGGCTACATCCACGGCACACGCGGGCGCTCGGGCTCCTTCTATGGCGGAGCCACCTTCATGCCCAACGAGCGCATCACCCTGCGCTACAAGAACATCGGCAACTACGAGCACACGGGACAGGCGTGGAACGGAGTCACCGCCGGCGACAACGACCTCAGCCTCATGGACGGCACATACGGCGCCGCCACGGGCATACGTGGCTATCGCGACCTCTACGACCGTGGCCTCGGGCGCTACAACAGTCTCTACGAGACCCTCGTCTATGACGACGACGGCAACTTCGCACGCGATGCCGACGGCAACTACGTCACACAGCGCTACACCCTGCGCGACGGCTCGCTGTGGAGCCGCACCACCGACAACTTCAACCAGGACCACAACCTGCTCTCGCTGACGTGGGACATCAGCTCCCGATGGAGCCTCGCCGCAACGCTGCGCTACACCTACGGCTACGGCTACTACGAGGAGTTCCGCCCGCAGAACAAGCTGAAGAAGTTCGGCATCGAGAACTTCACCACCGCCGACGGCACCACCATCAAGCGCGACGACTTCATCCGCAAGAAGGGGCTGGAGCAACACACCGCCACAGCCTTGGCATCAACCCGCTACAAGCATGGCGGCCTGGACCTGCGCATGGGTTTCAACATCCAGCAATTCTGGGGCAACCACTTCGGGCGCATCACCTATGCCGGCAACCCGGAGCTTGAGGCCGCCTTGCTGCGCGGCGGCGACCGCTACAACTACTACGACAGCGACGCACGCAAGGGCGACCATAGCCTCTTCGTCAAGGCCGCCTACGACATCGATGCGGAGTGGACCGTCTTCGGCGACGTGCAGTACCGCCACGTGGGCTACTACACCGACGGCATCAACGACAAGTTCTACGAGGAGGGCAGCCGCTTCTACAACCAGCCCCTCGACATCGACAAGCACTACCATTTCCTCAACCCCAAGGCCGGCGTGACGTGGCACCGCGACGGCCACGAGGCATACTTCAGCGAGGCCATCGGCCACCGCGAACCCGAGCGCAACAACTTCACCGACAACGGCTCATATCCCGCCCCCGAGGCAGAGTGGATGTTCGACTATGAGCTTGGCTACCGCTATGGCGGCCAACGCTGGCGCCTCGGTGCCAACCTCTACTACATGTACTACACCAACCAGTTTGTGCAGACGGGCATGACGAGCGACATCGGCGAGAAGCTAACCACCAACATCGCCCGAAGCTACCGCCTTGGAGCCGAGCTGACGGCGGCCGTCGATGTCACCAAGTGGCTCACACTCGAAGCCAATGCCGCACTGAGCCAGAACCGCATACTCGACTTCGACGAGGTGGTGGAGGACTGGGACAACGGCACGCAGACCATACACTACGACAACTCCACGCTGGCATTCTCGCCCAGCCTCATCGCCAACGCCTTCGTGCGCTGCCATTTTCCCACCGGCTTCGAAGCTACGTGGCACACCAACGTCGTCTCGCGTCAGTACCTCGACAACACAGCATCGCGCCAACGCTCGCTGCCAGCATTCACCACCTCCAACCTCGCACTGCGCTACACGCTCACCACCAACCGCCCACGAGGGCTGAAGCAGGTGGTGATTGGCTGCAACCTCAACAACCTCTTTGCCGCACGCTATGCCGCCAACGGGTGGGTGTATAGCGCCATCTGCGAGAGTGCAGGCCACACCAACGACAACCGCTACTACCAGATTGGCTACATACCAGCTGCTGGATTCACCGCAATGGGCAGCGTGGCACTGCGCTTCTGACGCGGCTCTTAATCGCTAATCGCCATGACACTGAACCCTCTCGACATCACCACCACTGCCCTCGGCCTGGCATACATAGTGCTCGAATACCGCGCCAGCATCTGGATGTGGGTCGTCGGCGCACTCATGCAGGTGCTCGGCATAGTGCTCTACTACGACAAAGGACTCTATGCCGACTGCGGCATGGAGGCATATTACCTGGCCATGACGGCCTATGGCCTATGGAAATGGAGGCACCCATCTGGCGCATCAGCCCCTCACAGCGGGCCTGAGGAGCCGAAGCCCTTGGCTGTCACACACATACCCGTGCGCCTGGCCCTGGTGTGGACGGCCATTGCCCTCGCCCTATGGCTGCTGATATGGTATGTTCTCTCCCATTTCACCGACAGCACAGTGCCCGTGGCCGATGCCTTCACCACGGCCCTGTCGCTCGTGGGCGTATGGGCGCTGGCCCACAAGTACCTGGAGCAGTGGCTGGTGTGGGTGGCCGTGGATGTCGTCACCTGCTGGCTCTATTTCCAGAAGGACATACCCTTCAAGGCGTCGCTCTATGGCCTATACGTCGTCATCGCCGTGGCCGGCTATTATCGTTGGCGCGCACAGATGATGGCCGGGCACGCTAAGGCACAATGACAAAGGAGGCTGCGTTGTACTTGCAACGCAGCCTCCTTTTGTGTGCTGTGGGATGGGTTAGTCCTCCTTGACGGGGCGTGCTCCGGGCTTCTTCTCGGGGATGCGGGCCTTCTTGCCTGTGAGACCGCGGAGATAGTAGAGCTTTGCGCGACGCACCTTGCCAATCTTGTTGACGGTGATGCTGTCGATGTTGGGGCTTGTGATGGGGAAGATACGCTCCACACCCACGGTGCCGCTCATCTTGCGCACGGTGAAGCGCTTCTGGTCCTGGTGGCCGCTGATCTTGATGACCACGCCTCGGTAGAGCTGGATGCGCTCCTTGTTACCCTCGACAATTTTGTAGGCCACGGTGACGGTGTCGCCAGCTTTGAACTTGGGATAGGTCTTGCCCGTAGCGAATGCTTCTTCAGCAATTTTGATTAAGTCTGCCATTGTGTATGAATGGGGTTAAATTGTTGTGTCGGTCGAGCGAGGGCTTAACAGGGAACACTGCATCCTGACAGCGGCCCACGCCGAAAGCGGGTGCAAAGGTACGCCTTTTTCGGCAAAGCGCAAGCATAATGTCTATTTTTTTTCTCTCCGAGGTCTGCTTTTCGCGTTTTTGATGTATCTTTGCACCGCCATGCAATCATATCCAATCATCATGCAACGTACTATGACCCTTCATCCGCTCATCGCGCGCCACACGTCGGCACGCGCCACTCACCCACAGCTCTCGCGCGCTCATCTCGCCGCGCTGGCATCGCTCGTCATCGCGGCAGCGATGTTCGCCAGCTGTTGCAGCCACCGCTATTCGCTGCAGAGCGTGACCCCTCACCGCATTGAGGTCACACGCGCTCTCGATGCTCATCCCGTAGCGACCGCTACCGACTTCGTGGCGTCGTTCCGCCCGGGTGTCGATAGCCTGCAGGCACCACGGGTGGGCGAGAGCGCCATGTATATGTCGGGACACCGGCCCGAGAGCCTGCTCAGCAACTGGGTGGCCGATGCGCTGGTGGCGGCTGCCACATCGCTGGGCTATGCCCCCGACCTCGGTGTGTGCAACGTGGGCGGGCTGCGTGCCGCCATGCCCGAGGGCGTGGTGCGCCGCGGCGACATCATCAACATATCGCCATTCGAGAACGTGCTCTCCATACTCACGCTGCGCGGCTCCGACCTACAAGCCCTCATGGCCGACATCGCCGCCGTGCGCGGCGAGGGTGTCAGCAGCTCGATGCGCATGGTCATCACGCGCGGCGGCGAGCTGCGTTCGGCCCTCGTGGGCGGCGCGCCCATCGACACGGCGCGCACCTACACCATCGCCACGCTCGACTATCTCGCCGAGGGCAACGACAAGCTCTATGCGCTGAAGCGCAGCGTCAAGCGCGAGGACACGCGCCTCACCGTGCGCGAGGTGCTCATGCAGGAGCTGGCGCGCCTCGATGCCGCCGGCCAGAAGGCCAGCGCTGCCATTGAGGGGCGCATCGTGATGACCGACGAGGGCGAACTGCCGCTGCTGTCCGGCGTCAAGGAGGTGGGCGGCCCGGAGCAGACACTTGAGATTGCCGCCGCCACGGGTAAGCGCACGCGCCAGCTGCTCGTGGTCCACACCAACGACACCCACTCGTGCATCGACCCCCTGAGCCCGTACCTGGCCGACACGGCCAATGCCGACAAGGGCGGCTACATGCGGCGTGCGGCGCTCCTGCGCGACCTTCGTGCTGCCGACCCCGACCTGCTGCTGTTCGACAGCGGCGACTTCAGCCAGGGTTCGCCCTTCTACAGCCTCTACAAAGGTGATGTGGAGGTGGGGCTGATGAACCTCATGGGCTATGATGCCGCCACCATTGGCAACCACGAGTTCGACTTCGGCCTTGACAACATGGCACGCCTGTTCCGCATGGCCCGGTTCCCCATCGTGTGCTGCAACTACGATTTCACCGGCACGCCCGTCGAGGGGCTGGTGAAACCATATGTGGTGCTGCGGCGCGGCGGCCTGCGCATCGGCGTGCTGGGCGTGTCGCCACAGCTCGAGAGCCTCGTGGCTTCCCACACATGCGCCGGCGTGACCTACACCGACCCACGCGAGGTGGTGCCGGGCATCGTGGCCACGCTGCGCGACAAGGAGCGCTGCGACCTCGTCATTTGTCTCTCGCACCTGGGGTGGATGGTGGCCGGCATGGGCGATGAGGAGCTTGTCCCCGCCACGTCGGGCATAGACCTCGTGCTCGGCGGCCACAGCCACACCTATTTTGCTTCGCCACAGCTGCTGAAGGATGCCTCCGGCCGCGCCGTGCCCGACAACCAGATGGGCAAGAACGCCCGCTACGTGGGCACGCTGCGCCTGACGCTGCAGCGCTGATGCCTCCTACGCCGGCGCCAGCGGCTCCACGCGCAGCAGGCGGTGGGAGCCGTCGGCCAGCGTGGTGGCGATGAGGTGTGCCCCGGGGCCGTCGGCGATGTTCAGCTGGCGGCGCAGGGTGGCCACCGTGGCGGGGAAGCCTCGCACGGCGAGTTCCGCTGTGCGCACGTCGGCGAGCATGGCTCTTAGTTCGCGCTTGGCGAACGATGCATGCTGGCAGACGCGCCATCGCCGTCCCGGGAAGTCGCCGACGAGCTGGGGCGAGGTGTACAGGTGTGTGTGTGGAGCCAGTTTGTCCACGCCGTGGCGCAGGGCTGTGAGCTTGTAGGCTCCGGCCTTGAGTATGGCGGCGTCGGGTTCGTAGAGATATGCGTCGATGCTTGTGGCATACCCCACAGTGGCTTCAGCCTCCTCGTCGGGGCTGAAGGCAAAGGTGGTGTGTGCGGTGCCGTCGCTGTGCAGCATGGCGCACACGATGCGCGGTGCGCCGTGTGCCGGTGTGGCGTTCATGAGCAGCACCACCTCCTTGCATTCGCCGTCGAGGCTCACCACATGCACCTCGCTTGTTGCTGGCAGGGCGCGTCGGGCGGCGCTGATGTCGAGCATGGGCGAGAGCTTCACCACGCACAAGCGGCTTTTCGCCAACAAAACATCCTGCAGCGCGCCGATGTCGGGGCTGCACTCCTCGATGCGCACCACCTTGCGACCGGCGCCGTCGCGGCGTGCCGGGTCGAGGTAAACGACGTCGGTCGGCGCCATCTGGCGCAGGTGGTCCTCGGCGTCGGCTGCGACAAAATGGCAGTCGGTGGTGGCCGTGATGCCCAGGCACAGGCCGTTGTGGCGCGCCGTGGCAACGAGTTCCGGCAGGCGTTCCACGTAGGTGGCACGCCGGAAGAGGGGAGCCATGGCGAAGAAGTCGGCACCCAGGCCGCCGGTGAGGTCCGTGAGGCTGCCGATGAGGCCCGTGAGGTCGCCGCCGTGGCCCGCGATGCCGCCGCTGATGCCCGGGGTGTTGGCGGCGGCGTCAGCGATGAGCTGGCGTTTGTAGCGCGCCGTGGCCTCGCTGGAGCATTGCTCCATGGACAGCCGCGGCGGGAACACGATGCCCGGTGCGGCGGCCCACGACGGCAGCTTGCGGCGCGCCGTCTGCCAACCCTCGATTTGCTGCAGGGCATATTGCAGCGCGACGCCCGACGGTGGCTTCTGTAGAGCCAGCTGGCGGACGTCGGCATTGCGGTGGAGGTCTATGAACTCGTCTGTCGTCACTCGCTGAGGAGGCGTTCGATGGTGGGCGCAAGGTTCTTGCCGCGCACGTTGCGGGCCACGATGATGCCGTCCTTGATGAGCACCGTGGCGGGGATGGCGCGCACGCCGTACTCGGCAGCCGCGGCGCTGTTCCATCCTTCGAGGTCGGAGATCTGCGGCCATGTCATGCCCATCTCCTCGATGGCTGTTGTCCACGGGTCGAGGTCGTTGTCGAGGCTCACGCCGAGGATCTCGAAGCCCTGGCTGTGGTACTTCTCATAGGCGGCCTTGACGTTGGGCATCTCCGAGCGGCACGGTCCGCACCAGCTTGCCCAGAAGTCAATCATCAGCACCTTGCATCGCGGCACAAGGTTGCTGGCGGCGAGGATGTTGTCGTCGGGTGTCTCGGCCATGATGTCCTTGTATGGCTGCCCTACAGCCGTCTCGGCCTGTATGGCCTTGAGGCGTCGCAGGTTGCGCAATGCTGGTATGGCGTCGTCGTCGTCGATGCGGTTGAGCTGCTCAAGCACGAAGCTCTCGTCGTCGAGCGACTCGGCGTAGGAAGCGAGGATGTACTGCCCGACGACGCTCGTGGTGAGGTGCTCGCTGATGAAAGCCTCGTAGAACTGTGTGATGGAGTCCTCGATGACCTCCAAGCGGTCGGCGGCAACCTGGCGTGCTTCCTCCGTGGCGGCGGTGTCTATGCTGGCGTAGAAGGCTTTCATGCCCTTGTCCGTCCAGGCGGCGTTCTGGCGTGCGAAGGCGGTCCACAGCTCGTTGGCTGCCGTGCCGCGTATGTCGCACACGGTGGAGTCGGGGTCCATGGTGACCTCTATCTCGGCGTTCTCGAGGAAGAGCGACGCCATGGCCGTGCGCGTGGGGTCGCTGTTCTTGACGTAGGAGAGGTACAGCAGCACGGTGGAGTCCTGCACACCCTCGAAGGTGAACGTGCCGTCCTTGACGACGGCGTTCTGCAGTATTTCCATTTCCGCCTGCCGTCCTTCGATGAGGCTCACGGTGTCGCCGTCGTCGGCCCCGGCCACTGTCCCGCGTATGACGTAGCCTTCGTTCTTCTTGGTTTGTGTGCATGCAGCCAGCGCTATGGCAGCCGCAGCGATGGTGATGAGCTTTTTCATTATCTCTGTTGGGTTTTGATGGTTGTTATGTCGTGGTGTCGGCGGCTCGCAGCGCGTCGAGCATGTCGAGGGCGCGGTCCTCGGCGGCCTCCATGAGCTGGCGCTCGCCGGGTCCTTTGTCGTTCTGCCCGCACAGGTGCAGTATGCCGTGTATGATGACGCGGTGCAGCTCGCGGTCGTAGGGTTGGCGCAGCATGTCGGCATTAGAGCGCACGGTGTCGAGGCTGACGATGATGTCGCCGCTGATGATGTCGCCTTCGTCGTTGTCGAAGGTGATGATGTCGGTGTAGTAGTCGTGGCCCAGGAACTGGCGGTTCATGCGCAGCACCTCGTCATCGTCGGCAAAGAGGTAGCCTATGGTGCCAGTGCGCCGGCCGTAGCTTGCTGCCACAGCCTCGATCCAGCGGCCCACCATCGCTTGGTCGATGGCCGGCATCTCAATATTTATGGCAGAGAAGGTAATCATGACCTTACTTGCACAGACGGCACTCCTCGCAGCTGCGGAATCGCTTCTCCACGAGGGTGTGGAGGCGTGGGCGCAGTGCTTCGAGCGGCACGGCGTTGATTACTTCGGCGGCGAAGGCCTGCTTGAGCAATGTGCGTGCCTCGGCGTCGCTGAGGCCTCGCTGCCGCATGTAGAAGAGGGCGTCGTCGTTGAGCTGCCCCACGGTGCTGCCATGGGCACATTCCACGTCGTCGGCATATATCTCGAGCATGGGTTGCGCCCACACCCGTGCCGTGGATGCGCACACGAGGTTGGCGTTGCGCTCGTTGCTCGTGGTGTGCTGTGCCCCCGGCTCCACGAGAATGCGTCCGGCGAATGCCGCTGTGGCGTTGTCATCGACGACGTATTTGTAGAGTTGGTGGCTGGCGCATGCCTCGGCCTTGTGGCGGATGAGGGTGTCGTTGGCCACATGCTGGCGTGCGTCGGCTATGGCGCAGCCCAGTAGTGTGGCCTCGGCTCCGGGTCCGCTGAGCGTGACGTCGGTCTGGTTGCGTGTGAGGCCGCAGTTGAGCGTTGCCGCCAGGTGTGTGAAGCGTGCGCCGGCGGCCACGTCGGCAAAGAGGTGGTGGAAGCGTCGGTGGCGCGCTGGTGTGTCCTCGATGTCGTAGAGCTCCACCTCGGCGCCTTCGCCGACAAAGATTTCCGTCACCTGCGTGGTGAGATAGTCCTGGTCGGCATCGGCATGTTCGTCGAGCATGATGCGCAGGGTCGCCCCCGGCTCCACGACGATGAGCGTGCGTCGCACCTGCAGCAGCGGTGCCGTGGCGCGTGTGGTGTGGCGTATGTGCAAGGGGTTGTCGCGGTGTTCGCCGGCGGGTATGCGCACGATGGACACATCCTGCGCCAGCATGGTGTTGAGGGCCACGATGCCGTCGGCGTCGGGGCGCGCCAGGGTGCCGTAGCACTCTGGCACGTCGGGTGCCGACGCGGCGCCTGGCATGAGCTGGAAGCCGTAGTTGGTGGCGAAGGCGGCAGCCACGTCGGTGTAGCGGAAACGCTCGTCCTTGTGCGTGGGCAGCCCGTGGCGCCTGAAGGCTTCGGCTGCCGCCTGGCGGCGGGCGTTGACCACTGCTGGCGCGTTGGCGCTGATGGCGCTGCGTACTTCGTTGTATAGGTCGATGTATTGGTTCATGTGGGGGCGGGGGGTGG
>JAFSVI010000006.1 GCA_017445145.1 Bacteroidaceae bacterium
ACATGGTGGACACGTGTGCTCAAACCGCAGACGGACCGCTACCCCATCTGCTACTTCCTCGTCTGGCGAAACGCCAGGCACGAGTTCTTCGGGCCAGCACCCGGCACACAAAACGCCACCTACTTCCGCGAGATGGTGCGCAGCAAGAACATACTAATGCTCAACGACATCGCTCACTAATCAACATACATGACACAACAAGACTTCGACAACAAGGTCGCCGCACTGCGGCAACGCCACGAGGCACTGCTCTCGCGACACAACCAACCACGCACATGGGAACTCGACGCACAAGGCACGTTCACCTGCGCCGACAACGGCATATACGAGAAATACCGATACCCCATACTCACTGCCGAGCACACACCGTTGGAATGGCGCTACGACTTCTGCCAGAAGGACAACCCATACCTCATGCAGAGAATCTTGATGAATGCCGTGCTCAACGCCGGAGCCATCAAGCTCAATGGGCGCTATCTGCTCGTGTGCCGCGTGGAGGGAGCCGACAGGAAGAGCTTCTTCGCCGTGGCAGAGTCGCCAAACGGCATCGACAACTTCCGCTTCTGGACGCGACCCATCACCATGCCCGACACACTCGTGCCGGCCACCAACGTCTATGACATGCGGCTCACGCAACACGAGGACGGGTGGATATACGGCATCTTCTGCGCCGAACGCAAGGACGAGCTGCACCCACACGACATGAGCGCGGCGACGGCAACGGCCGCCATAGCACGCACCAAGGACCTCATACACTGGCAACGCCTCCACGACCTCAGGTCGCACTCACAGCAGCGCAACGTGGTGCTCCACCCCGAGTTCGTGGACGGGAAATATGCCTTCTACACACGTCCGCAGGATGGGTTCATCGACACCGGCTCGGGCGGGGGCATTGGCTGGGGACTCGTTGAGGACATCACGCACGCTGTGCTCGAAGAGGAAATCATCATCAACCAGCGCCACTACCACACCATACAGGAGGTGAAGAACGGAGAGGGGCCGCATCCCATCAAGACACCACGAGGATGGCTGCACCTGGCACACGGGGTGCGCGGCACCGCCGACGGGTTGCGCTACGTGCTCTACATGTACATGACATCGCTCGACGACCCCACGCACGTCATAGCGCAGCCAGGAGGCTACTTCCTCGTGCCGGAGGGGCAGGAGTATGTGGGTGACGTGATGAACGTGGCCTTCAGCAATGGATGGATTGCCGACGACAACGTGTTGGCCGACGACGGCTCACCGCGAGTGCTCATCTACTACGCCACTGCCGACACGCGCCTGCATGTCGCCGTGAGTTCCATCAACCGCCTCATAGACTACTGCCTAAACACCCCGACCGACGGCATGACCACCGCAGCCAGCGTGGAGAACATCTGCCGCCTCATAGACAAGAACATGGGGTGCCGGCAGAACTGAGACAACCAATAGCCAAAAGCCAACGCTTATGAGTACACAGAAATCAGCTTCACCACAGAAACGCAACAGACTGAAGGGCTACATCGGCTACGGCCTTGGCGACATGTCGTCGTCGATGTTCTGGAAGGTGTTCTCATACTATCTTCCATTCTTCTACTCCAACGTGTTCGGCCTCACGCTCGTGGATGCGGGGGTGCTGGTGCTCGTCACACGCATTTGGGACGCCGTCTCCGACCCTATGATGGGCATCATCGCCGACCGCACACACACACGGTGGGGCAAGTACCGCCCTTACTTGCTCATGATGGCGCCGCTCTTCTCCGTGGCCGGCGTCATGCTCTTCACCACCCCAGACTGGACGTATGGCGCAAAGCTCGTCTATGCCTACGCCACCTACCTCATTATGATGACGGTATATACGGGCATCAACGTGCCTTACGGCGCCATGCTTGGCGTGATGACGGCCGACCCGCAGGAAAAGACGGTGTATTCCTCCTTCCGCATGTTCTTCGCATACGGAGGCTCGTTCGTCGCCCTGGCGGCATGGGAGCCGCTGGTGGGCCTGTTCAAGGATGGCGGCGACGCCACGGCGGCTGCCTGGCAGCATGCCATGATGGTGACGGCAGCTGTGTGCCTGGTGCTGTTCCTCGGATGCTTCGTGCTGACCCGCGAGCGTCTGCACACGGTGAGCCGCGTGAGCATCGGTGCCGACTTCCGTGCGCTGCTGGGCAACCGCCCTTGGTGGCTGCTCATCGGTGCCGCCCTGTGCTTCAACCTCTTCTGCACGGTGCGAGGTGCCACTGTGGCATATTATTTTGCCGACATCATCGGCTTTGATGCCACGCTCGACCTCACAATCTTCGCTCACATAGCGCCATTATCCGCCATGAGCTTCTCAATCCTTTTCTACGCCGGCCTGTTCCTGAGCGTGGGCGAGGTGGCCAACATGGCCGGTGTGGCTATGACGGTGCCCGTCGCCAAGCGTTTCGGCAAGAAAACCACCTTCATTGCCGTCAACGCCGCATTGGCTGTGTTGAGTGTGGCGTTCTTCTTCATGCCCGTCACTTCGGTGGGGTTCTGGCTCATGCTGCTCCTACAGGTGCTCATCAGCATACTCACGGGCATCATGTCGCCGCTGGTGTGGTCGATGTATGCCGACGTCTCAGACTATGCCGAGCTGCGCTTCCATACGGCCTCCACGGGGCTCATATTCTCATCCAGCAGCATGGCGCAGAAGTTTGGCGGCGCCATAGGCGGTGCGGCCGTGCTGTGGCTGCTTTCGGCCTGCGGCTACACACCCCGCACCGACGAGCAGATTGCCGCAGCCACGGCGATGGCGCAGCCCGAGGCTGCCCTCGTGTGCCTGAAATGCCTCATGTCGTTCATCCCGGCTGCCGTGGCCTGTGTGGCCATCGTCGTGTGCCGCTTCTATCCTCTCACCACCGACCGCGTGGCTGACATAAGCCGTCAGCTGGCAGCCACGCGGCAGACATCCCACTACCTCGATGACAACAAACAATAGCATATCCCCGGTTGATGCCGGAACCACTCAGACCATCACAGGACTTCGGCGCGAAGCCTTCGACTGCCTCACAGGCAACATCCTCCCCTTCTGGCTCGATACGATGCGAGACAGGCGCCGGGGCGGATGGTACGGCCAGATGACTGGCCGAGGCCAGCTCATGGACGACGCGCCACGCAGCGCCATCCTATATGCCCGGCTGCTGTGGACGTTCTCTGCTGCCTACCGCGTGCTGCACAGCACAGACCCCATAGGCTCATCGAGGCTGTGCAGCCAATGCCTTGACGCAGCCAAGCATGCGTGCGACTATATCATCCGCCACTTCATCGACACGACATACGGAGGCACGTACTGGAGCGTCGATGCCTACGGCCAGCCACTCGACACCAAGAAGCAGACCTACGCCCAAGGCTTTATGATATACGGCTTTGCGGAGCATGCACGAGCCTTGGCCATGGCACCGGGGAGCCGCGCCAGGAAAGAGGCTGCCTGCGCACTCGCCACTGCCATGAGCCTCTTCAGCGCCGTGGAGAGCCATGCCCTCGACAGCGAGGACGGCGGCTACGTCGAAGCCCTGACACGCGACTGGCAGCCATTGGCCGACATGCGTCTCTCGGCCCACGACGAGAACTGCCCCAAGAGCCAGAACACACACCTCCACATCATGGAGCCATATACCAACCTCC
>JAFSVI010000049.1 GCA_017445145.1 Bacteroidaceae bacterium
CTGCACGGGATAGTCGTGGCCGTTGCCGGGGAATGCCAGCACGGCACCCTGTCCGCAGGCATATTCCTCGGGGAAGGCTTCCTGCCACGGGCTTTGTGCCTTGAGGTTGCCCTGGCCTTTGAAGAGGATGAGGTTGTCGAGGTACTGCACCTCGTCGGAGTTGTTGACGATTTCCACGTAGCTGTCGAAGACGTAGTACTGTGCGCCGCCGGTGCAGTAGATGGTCTTGAAGATGAGGGAGCTGCGCAGGGCCTTCACCAGGTTGATGCTCACGGTCTGGTCGGCATACAGCTCGATGGCAGCGTTGCCGCTGATGACAGCCTGTGCCTCGTCGGCCAGGCGTGCCGAGAAGGTGGCGGTGTAGCTGCCCTGCACTTTGGTGAGCAGGATGGGGGTGTTGATGTCGCTCACGGCGATGGTGTCGGTGCCGTTGGTGCCGGCGATGTACAGGCGGGCATCAGTGATCTGCGCACCCATCAGCTCGGCGCTCGGCGCCAGGGCCACCTGCAGGTTGTAGCTCTTGATTTCGTCGTCCTTGTTGCAGGCAACGAAGGCGGGGGCTGCCAGCAGCACGGCTGCCACGGCCACCCCGAACTTTGTAAACATTTGTTTCATTGTTGTTGTTGGTTGATAAATGAGGAATTGGTTATAGATGTGTGGTGTTGTGTGGCGTGTCAGTGGCGGCCTCACCTCAGAAGCGCAGCTTCAGCTCGGCACCGAAGTACATGCTCGGATACACGGTGTACAGGGCGTTGCTGTTGGGGTTCTTGCGGTACTGGCGTGTGTTGGTGAGGTTGTTGGCGGTGAACGATATCTCGCCCGTGCGCCCCAGCTCCTTGGTGAAGCGCAGGTTGAGCATCACCCATGGCCTGACCACTTCGGGTTGCAGGTCGTAGGTCTGTGTGCGTGCCATGTATATGTTGAGCTGCGCATTGTCGGCATCGGCGGGGGTCCAGGGGCTGAACTGGCCTTGCAGGTCGTAGTAGCCCACGGGGTCCACCACCATGTAGTCCTTGTCGGCGTAGCTCTTCTGGTAGTAGCGCGAGTTGCCGTCGGCATCCTCGTAGATGGTCTGGCTGCTCTCGCGCCACACCACCTGCAGCGACGTGGTGACGACCATCTTCAGCACGGGTATGTGCGTGATGAAGGCAAAGTTGCTGTTGACGCGGCTCTGTATGCTGCCCGAGCCTTCGGGCAGCAGCACGGCGTAGGGCGAGATGTGCTGTATGCGGTTGTCGTAGGTGCCGTTGGAGAGCGATGTCTCCATGCGCTGGCGCTTGATGTGGAACCACGCGCCGGTGATGTTGAGGCGTGTGCGCAGCGCGTGCCATTCGCCCAGGTCGATGGTGTATTCTATGCCCTGCTTGAGCGAGCGTATGGGGTTTGCGGGCATGTTCCATGTCTCGCGTGCGGTGTAGTAGGTGGGTGTGGCTGTGGCGCGGTTGCCGTTGAGTGTGTAGTCAACGGTGCCGTTGGCGGCATCGAAGGTGGGCGTGGTGGCTCCCTCGGGCAGCTCAAAGTAGGGATAGTTTATCCACAGCATCTGCGAGAGGCTGCCCAGCTCGTTGGTGTGGCGCTCGTTGAAGTATGTGACGCTGGCCTGTGCCTGACCCTTGCGCAGCGTGAGGCCTATCTCCCATTTGCGCGAGCGGGCGGGTTTGAGGTCGGGGTTTTGAGTGGCATTGACGACGGTGGTGGTGATGAGTGCCAGACGGTTGCTCTCGGTGTCGCTCCAGCGGCCCAGCGCCACGTGGTCGTAGTATGAGGCGTCGGGGTAGAGGTAGAGCAGTGGCGGCATCTTGTTGGAGAGGCCGAAGCCTCCGTTCACCGACAGCTCGTCGAGGATGCGGTTGTTGTCGCTGTTGAGCACATTAATATTAATGTTCGCGCGAGGCTCGGCCACGAAGAAGCCCTTGTTGCCGCCGCTCTTGGCGCTGTTGAGGAACAGGTTGGAGAGGCGCACGCCGGCTTCGAACTGGGCCTTCATGGTGCCCATGGCAAACGACGAGCGGTCGCCGACGAATGCCGACAGTGTCTGCAGGGCGGGTATGTCCTTGTTGGCCCGAGGGCGCAGGCGCTGGCTGGACTGTGCCTGTGGCGGGTTGGCCTCGTCGTAGGTCAGGCCTTGGCCGCGGTTGCCGTCGTAGGTGTATTCCAGACCCACCTTGGCGCTGGTGAAGGCGTGCTCGCCCAGGCGCACGTACTTGTTGGCCACGAGCTGGCCGTAGATGTTCAGCGGGACGCTCTCTATCTCGTACTCCGAGTTGTAGCCCACACGCTTGAACCATCCCTCCTGCAGCCCGTTGCGGCGGGTGTTGGTGATGACGCCGTCGGGGTTGAATATCCAGTTCTTGTTCCAGTCATACTGGCGCGAGAGCTGTCCGCTGACCTTATAGTCGAGGCTGGTGAGGAAGCCGCTGTCGGGCTTGTAGCGCCCGTTGATGGCGAGGCGACCGCCCATGTTCTTGCTCTCCCACTCGGCGTATGACTCAGACATCTGCGGGTCGCGCTTGGCATCGTTGATGCTGGTGTAGAACGCACCGCGCACGTTGAAGCTCACCGGACCGAACTGGTGGCTGTAGCCTGCCGTGGCCGTCAAGCGGTCATAGCCCTTGTAGTGAAGGCGCGTGTCGGCCCACGACTGTGCCCAGTCGGCCGAGAAGTTCACGGCTCCACCGCTGCGCAGGCGGAAACCCTTGCCCAGCGAGACGAGCTTGGAGTTGGGGTCGGCCTGCAGCTTGGCCTCCCACGGCGTGTAGCCGCTCTTGGTGTTGACGATGACAACGCCCGAGGTGAGGTTGCCATACTCCACGCCGGGTATGCCGCGAATGACCTCCAGCGATTCCACGTTGCTGGCTGCTATGGTGCGCAGGTCCACGCCACGCCCGGCGGTGGTGTGCTCGCTGATGCTGCTGCCGCTCGACACTCCCGAGCGTGTGAACGACAAGAGTTCCATGTTGGCATCGTTGCTCAGGGGTGTGCCATCCACCACGACCTGCGTGCCCATGGCGTTGGAGTTGTTGGTGCCTATCTCGCGTATGTTGGCTTGCGAGAGGTCGTTCAGGTTGGGATTCTCGGTGAGGTTGCCCGGCACGAGCTGCAGCAGGTCGCCCACGCTCTTGGGCTGCAGGTGGCGTATGGCTTCCTGGCCTATCTGCGAGATGCTTCCCATCTGCGACTGCTTGGCCGTCACCGTCACCTGCTGCAGGCCCAGGCTGAGTTCCTTCAGGCGCACGTTGAGGTGCTCGCTGCCGTTGACCACGCGTATGGTGCCGGAGGCTCCCTCGTAGCCCACACACGACACGCGCCACTGGTAGTTGCCCTGAGGCAGGTTGGAGATGGCAAACGACCCGTCGGCTGCCGTGATGGAGCCCAGCGAGTTGTTCAGCACCACACTAGCCAGCTCAATGGGCTGGCCGTTGTCGCCGCGCACATGTCCCCTCAGCGTCAGGCGCACATCCTGGGCCTTGGCCGGGGCGAGTGCGAAGGTGAGGGTCAGTAGGATGATAAGGTTCGTAGCTGCTCTCATATCGGTAACGTAGGTTTGGTTCGTGTTGACGGCGCAAAGGTATGGCTTTTTCGTCGTTCGTGCAATACCCGCATTTAGGTATTTTTAGATATTTTCTATCTTTCTTGACGTATGACATGCCTTTTTTGGTGCTGTGTGTGCTGCATGAAAGCAGCGGGGATGGACCATAGAATATGGCCTATCCCCGCTGCTGCTGGTGTGTGCTGTGTGATGCTACTTGGCGCTGAAGCTGGCCACGGATGTCGTTCCCGTGTGGGAGCTGCCCAGGTACAGGCCGTGCCACGCGGTGGTGGCGTCGGTGGGTGCCGTGGTGCTGCTCTTGATGGTGTACGACGAGCCGGAGGTCATGCCCGTGGCAGTGATGAACGTACACTTGCTGCTGATGGCCACCGGCAGCATGAAGGTGACGAGGTTTGTTCCGGAACTGTTGGCCAGCGTGTTATAGACATTGGCCTTGAAGGAGACGGTGCCGGGGAAGGCGTAGCCCTGTGCGGCGCCGGAGATGGTGCCTGTGGTGCTGCTCTGTGCGCCTCCGGCCCCGATAGCTATGCCCTTGCCTGTGATTTGGATGTAGTTGTTGTTGTCGCAGTCGAAGGCTTCGTCGGGGTCGCCTTTAGTCATGTAGGCCAGCACGGTGCCGTTGCCGATGGTGATGGCCCCCGTGGTGCCGGCGTTGCTGTCGATGACGTCGTTGCCTGTGCTGTAGGCCACGGTGACGCCACCATTGAAGATTATCTTTCCGGCCGAGTTGATGCAGTCGTCGTAGCACTTGAGGTAGTGCTTGCCGCCGGCGATGGTAACGCTGGTCTTCGACTCCAAGCCCTCGGCCCCGCTGCATCCTGTGTTGATCTCGGTGGTGCCGCCGTAGAGCGTGGCGGCGCAGATGGCCTTGATGGCCTTGTTGGAAGCGCTGCTGTTGTAGGTGCTCGAGGTGGTGATGGTGAGCGTGGGGCCACTGCCGTCGCTCGTGCCCTGGGTGTAGGAGCCGGTGATGTTGCTCCAGGTGGAGCCGCCGCCCATGCCGCCGCCTTGACCGCCAGGATTGCCGCCGCCACCCCAGTTGCCGCCACCGCCTGGTGCGCGCCATCCGCCGCCGCCACCACTGCTGCCCGACTGTGTGCCGTCGCCAACGCGTATGCCCTTGCCGCCGGCCGAGGTCATGTTGATGGTTATGGTGCCGGCGTTGAGGGCGGCGTTGAGGGCCTTGATGCCCTTGGCACCCTTGACGTCAGAGTTGACGGTGGCCACGGCGCCGCTGTTGTTGATGGTGAGCGTGCCGCCGTTGGTGACGACGTCGTATGCCTTCACGCCGCGTCCGGCGGCACCCTTCACGGTGAGGTCTATGGTGCCACCATTGATGACTACCTTTCCGCCGGCGAGGGCGGCGACGTATGATGGGTCAGAGCTGTCGCTGGTATCCACAGAGCCGCTGGCGTTGATGGTGATGGAGCCGTCGTTGATGACGAGTGTGCTGTCGGCCTTGATGCCCTTGGCTCCGGCGGCGGTGGTGGTGATGCTTATGGTGCCTCCGTCGATGTATATGTTGCCGGAGTCCTCGTCCTCGTGGTCGGTGGTCTCTCCTGTGTTGGTGCTGCCGTCGAGGTCACACTGTATGCCGTCGTCGCCCACACCGCTGATGGTGAGTGTGCCGCTCTCCATGAGGAAGTACTCGTCGCAGGAGATGCCGTCCTTCACAGCCTGTGCCACGGTGACGGTGGCATTCTTCATGCTCATGTACTCGGCGCTCTTGATGGCGTGTGCGTAGAGGCCGTTGACGGTGAGCTGTCCCTTGCCCTTGATCTCGAGGTGTCCTTTGCAGTAGATGGCGCTCTTCTGCTCCACGGCCGATGCCGGCGAGGCGCAGTCTGTGACGGCATTGGTGGTTCCGCTCTTCACGCTGAGGTCTATGCGCTTGCCATTCATGATGCAGATGGCAGCGCCGGAATATACGGGTGTGGCGTTGGTGAGGGTGAGTCCCCGCAGCTCCACGGTGGCCTTGTAAGAGCCTGCCATGTAGAACTCGCCGTCGGTGCTGGTGCCGCTGAGCGAGTAGGTTATCTCCTCGGCCACGTCGTTGCTCTGTGTGATGCTGACGTGTGCGCCGCTTACGGTGGCCGTGATGTAGGGGGCTATGTCGCCGCTCACGGTGACGGTGGCTGTGGTGCCGCTGTAGAGCACGCTTACGGTGGCAGCCTCCACGGCCGTCTGGTCGATGTAGATGCGGTCGATGTCGGCAGTGGAGTAGGTGAGTGCTCCCACGGTGAGCGTTGCCCCAGAGTCGGAGTAGGTCATCTTGTCGGCTGAAGCCTCAATGGCAGTGACGACGTTGCCCTGCACGATGTTGATGGTCTGTGCAGCAGCGCTCATGGATGCCGCTGCCATCAGTGCTATTGCTATGGTCTTGGCTGTGTTGTTCATTTCAGTGCTATTTTTGTTGCTGTGTTGTTGACTATTACGACATAGACCCCGCGCTGCATGACGGGTGTGACGGCTGTGGCGGCGCTGGTGGCGAGTGTCGTTTCCGCCACCACGGCCCCGGCGACGTTTACTACGGTGACGCGCGTCCCGGCCTCGGCAGCGACGTAGATGCGGCCAGCGTTTGTGGTGACGGCGGCCTGCGTTGTGCGGCTGTCGTCAGTGTCGTCGATGCCTGTTGTTATGGACTCCGTGCTGAAGTACATGCATTTGAGGGCCGTGAGGGCAATGGTCGCGCTCTGCCCTGTGGCGGTGTTGGTGGCAATGAGGTTTCCTCCAGAAAAAGTGATTTCCGTTCCCACGGCAGTGAGCGGCGTGCAAGTGCCGTCCGTTTGCTGCAGCACGAAGTAGCTGTAGTCGTCGGCGCTGGCGCTTGCGGCGCACAGTGCTGTGGCGAGTGTTAACAGTGTTTTCTTCATAGATGTCATATATATGGTGTTTGTTTGTGGTGCAAAGGTATGTGATTGCCCATGGATGGCAAAATATAATCAACGAACACGGTCTCTCGTTCAGCGAACGTCGGTGAGAGCGTGGCAGCTGGCGGGTAAGAATCCAGCCCGTGGCCGCCGCAATGGGCCACGGGCTGGGTGTGTGAGGTGGTATGTGCGGCTGTCAGAAACGCACTCCGAGAGTGAATGTGATGTTGTGGCGGTCGAGGTTGACCTCCGTGGGCATGAGGCTGTAGGCCGTGACATCGAACTGCGCTTCCGTGCGTCCCCCGGCCTGGTAGCTGTCGTCGAAGGCGTAGAAGTCGCCCTTCTGCATGCGGTACTTGTATGCCACGTCGGCATAGACGTTCTTCCACTTGTAGCCCAGTCCGAAGGTGATGATGTTGGCAGCCGAGAGGTTCATGTAGTCGGTGCCGAGGGCATACTCCAGGGCGTAGCTGTTGATGCTTTGGTCGAGGCGTGCGCCGTTCTTCATTGGGCTGCTGAAGAAGTTGTAGCCGGCTCTGACGGCCACGGCGTCGGTGGGCTTCACTTCGAGGCCCAGCCTCACGTTGTGCTGTGGGCGCATGCAGGCGCCGGTGAGGTCGTTCATCTCGCGGTCGAAGTCCATTGATGTGGCCTGGTTGTAGCGTCCCGACGATGTTGGGTAGCCCATCTTCACGTGGTTGTTGAGTGCTACCTCATACTCCACGTCCCAGGCGAGGAGCCTCTCGTAGGTCGATGCTATGCCGAAGCGGAACTTCCACGGCGAGCGCACGTTGAACTCGAGGTAGTTGCCGTCGGGGCTGTCGATGATGTTGTACTCCCCGGACTGGTTGAGGTAGGTGTATTGGGCCTTCCCCTGCTGGTCCTTGCCGGAGTATTTCCACTTCGATGCTATGCTGAAGAAGCTGTCCTCCTGGCGGAGCTTGTAGAAGGTAGGTGTCTCCACGGCTATGCTGATGCGGAAGGGGCTGTCCTCCACGGGGCGTAGGATGGTGCCCGCCTTGAAGTTGAAGCCCACGCCCTTGACGCGCTGGTTGGAGAGTATGTCGTAGTCCTGCACGCTGCCGTCGCTGCCGTCGCGGAACTCAACGTATCGCTGTTCGCTGGAGTAGTTGAGGAAGTCGAGCCCGAAGGTCATGCCTAAGTAGCAGCGGTCTTGCACGTTGCCCGAGAGGTTGATGTCGAGGCCGTAGAGCTGGCCTTTGCTGAGGCGGTTGAAGTCGTAGCCTTGGCTGGCGATGCGGGTGTTGCCGGGCAGGTCGTAGAGCATGGCGTTGTAGGCCTGTGTGGCGAGCATACCCTCGGGTGCGCTGTTGGTGCCGTCGGAGCGGTCGTAGAGGCCGTAGATTTTGGCGAGCTGTGCGGCCTGTGTGAATCCCCCGAGAGCTGCCGACGATGCGAAGAGCGAGTGGTCGTAGTTGGCTTTCTTCTGGAAGTTGACGCCGAAGTTGACGAATCCGCCCTGGTTGCGGAACGCGGCCACGAATCCCACCTGGTCGAAGGAGTAGCGTGCGCGTGGGTCGCTGCCGTAGGGCGTTGCGCCCTGTATCTGCGGTCCCATGGAGATGCTGATGTCGTTGCGTCGGAACATGCCTATGGCCGCTGGGTTGCTGCTCATGGCGGAGATGTCGGCTCCGAGTGCCCCCATAGCTCCACCCATGGCCACATATCGTGCTGAGCCTATGATGTCGGCCGTGGATGTGATGCGCTCGTTGTTGTATGTGTCCTGTGCGAAGGCGGCTGTTGCGCATGCCGCCATTGCCAGTGTTGATGCAAGGAGTCTTTTCATGTGTGGGTGTTGTGTTGCTGAAGGTTGATGTATGATGATGATGCGAGGAGGTTAGCGTCCGCCGCGACCGCCGCCCGAGCGACCGCCGCCGCCACCACCGCCCGAGCGTCCGCCGCCGCTGAAGCCACCGCCGCTGAAGCCGCCGCTGCTGCGGGTGCTTGAGCCGGAGGAGTAGGAGCGCCCCGACGACGATGAGCCGGAGGAGTATGAGCGTCCCGACGACGAACCGGAGGAGTACGAGCGTCCTGCCGACGACGAGCCGGAGTATGCGTCGTTAGAGCGCACGCCGCCCGTGGTGGCGCGGCCTGCCGAGCGGCTTGTGCCGGCGCGGCCGGAGGAGGTTCCTATGCTGTAGCCCGACGAGCCGGAGCGCGAGTATGTGCCCGTGGAGCGTGAGGTGCCCTGGCCGTAGCGACCGTAGCTGCCTGAGCGCCCGCCGCGGAAGCTGCCGGTGGAGCGTCCTGTCTGTCCGGGCCGGCGGCCATAGTGTCCGCCACGGTCCACGAAGTTGCCGCCCCGGTAACCGCTGCTGTAGCCGCCGTAGTAGGGGCCGCGCCAGCCATAGTAGCCGCCGTAGTAGCCGACATGGACGCCACCCCAGCCCCAATATACGCCGTAGTAGGGCCGACGCCAGCCGTGGTAGTAGCTGCCCCACCAGTAGGGGTCGTAGCGGCTCCACGCCCAGTTGTCGTAGTACCAGGGGTCGTACCACGGGTCGTAGTACGAGTAGAGCCACGGCGAGCCATAGATGCCGTAGCCGAATCGCGCGAGGCGCTGGCTGTAGGCAAAGTCCTCGCCGTCGGCATAACCGTCGTCATAGCCCTGTGCATAGACGTCGTTGGCGAGCCGCCGCGTGGTGAGCACTGTGGAGTCGCTCATGACATAGAGCGTGTCGGTGCCGTTGAGCTGGTAGGCCTTCTTTGGCGAGTGCCGGTTGTATTCGTCGATGTCGCGCGGCGCGGCGGTGTAGGTCGGCACTGGCTCGTCGGTGTAGATGATTTGCACATCCTCACGCGGGTTGTAGCTTGGGCGTGAGTAGTCAGTGGTATAGGTCGTGGTGGTCTGACTCTTCTTCTTGGGCACGAAGTAGATGTCGTCGTCCTGTGCTCCTGCCCTGGTGAGAGGCAGTGCGAGCAGCATTGCTGCAATGAAGAATTTGTTGTACGTCATATCTGCAATTGTTTTTGTTGTCGGTGTGGTTCGCCTTTTGTGGTGCAAAGATAGTGTGTCGTTGTGTGGCGGCCAATGGATAATCCCTAAAAGGGTGTGGAGATTTCCCTATTTCGCTTCTCGCTTTCCCTCCCGGCTGTTCACTTGCCGCTGCCGATGTCAAACTTCGCCACCACGGGCCGGTGGTCGCTGTATGTGAGGTCTAATGTCTGGTAGTCAAAGCACTGTATGTGCTGGTCTGCAAAGATGTAGTCGATGCGGAAGAGGCCGCGAGCGCCCCGGTAAGTGGCCCCGAAGCCGTGGCCCCCGGTGGTGAAGGCGTCGGTGAGGCCCGCAAGCAGCGTCTTGTAGGTGAAGCTGTAGGGCACGTCGTTGAAGTCGCCGGCGAGAATGATGGGGTTTGGGCTTTGGCGTTTCTCGTTGGCGATGGTGATGGCCTGTCCGCTGCGCACGCTGAGGCCGAAGGCGTAGTTGCCGAGCAGCAGGCGGTAGATGCGGTCGTTGGCCATCCGCGAGCCTATGGCGCTGCGTCCGGTGTCGGTGGCGTCGGGGTCCATGGGTATGTCGTCGATGTCGATGTCGGCGTTTTCCTTTGCCAGCTGGTGGAGGGCGCTGTTGATGCCCGTTGTCTCCATGTGCACGTTGAACACCCTGACGACGTAGCCCTCGGCCACCTCGATGTCGGCCCACTGCCAGCCGTTGTTGGAGTAGTCGAACTTGAACTCCTTGTGCTCGCGGATGGGATAGCGCGAGAAGATGGCCATGTCGCCGCCGCCGGTGACGCTGTATTCGTATATGTTCCTTACGCGCGCCCGTACATTACTATTATCTCCGGGTATGTCGTCGCGGTATTCCTGCAGACACACGACGTCGCAGTTCTGGCGGCTGAGGGTGGTCATGATGTCCTGGGCCATAAAGCCCGTGGCCTCGCTGGAGAAGCTGCGCACGTTGTATGTGCCCACGGTGAACACGTTGTTGTGCATGGCCTTGTCGGAGCCGCCAATGCGCACCAAGGTCTTGGCGTAGCCCCAGCAGAAGGGCAGCGGCAGCAGCGGCACGAGAGCCCACAGGCGCCGCCTGATGAGTGCCCAGTAGATGAATGCCACGATGTCGAGCACGATGAACAGCGGCAGCATCACCACGGTGCATGCGTGGAAGGTGTGGCCTATGGGGCTGCTGTTGCCGCCGGTGAGGGCATAGGCCAGCATCACCGCGATGATGACGGTTGCCAGTATGGTGATAAACTTGGCATATACTATGACAGCTCGCTTGCCCATATCGTGTTAAGCTTTGTGAAGGGGTATGTACATGGAGAAGGTGGAACCCTCGCCCGGGGTGGATGCCACCTTGAGATGTCCGCCGTTGGCCTGAGCGAAGCTCTGGCACAGGAGCAGCCCCAGGCCGGACCCCTCCTCGCGGTTGGTGCCGAACTTGGTGAAGTGGGTGTCCTTGTTGAAGAGGCGCCCCACCTCCTCCTCCGTCATGCCGCAGCCGTGGTCGCGCACGCTCATCACGGCGTAGTCGCCATCGACGTTCTCCACGATCTCTATCGTCGAGCCCTCCTGGCTGAACTTGATGGCGTTGGAGAGGAAGTTGCGCAACACGGTCTTGCACATGTCCATGTCGGCGCGCACGGTGATGTCGGGGTCGGCCTGTTCGATGGTGAGTGTGATGCCCTTCATCTCGGCCACCTTGACGTACATGTCGTGGACGGCGGTAATCATGATGTCGAGCGAGAAGTCCTGGAACACGGTCTTGAGCTTTCCCGTCTGGCTCTTGGTCCATTTGAGGAGGTTGTCCAGGAGCGAGAAGAGTTCCGTCACCTGGTTGTTGCACTCCACGATGAGGCCGTGCATGTCCTCGCCGATGAGTTCGGCCGGCAGCATGTCCTCGAACATCTTCGTGGTGAGCTGTATGGCTCCCAGCGGCGAGCGCAGGTCGTGGGCGATGACGCTGTAGAGCTTGTCGCGGCCGTAGATGGTCTCGCGCAGCTCCACGTTCTGGCGCTCGATGATCTGGCGCGCTGCCACGAGCTGTATCTGCGAGCGCACGCGCTCGAGGAGGATGTCCTTCTCAAAGGGCTTGCCGACATAGTCGGCGCCTCCGGCCTGGAAGCCCTCGAGCATGGACTCGGTGTTGTCGAGCGCCGAGAGGAAGATGACGGGTATATCCTTCGTCTCCGTCTGTTCCTTGAGTGTCTTGCAGATCTGGAAGCCCGAGATCTGCGGCATCATCACGTCAAGGAGTATGAGGTCCGGCATGGCTGTCCCCACGAGTGCCACCACCTTGGTGGGGTCGTCGCAGGTGATGACGTTGTAGCCAGCCCTGGCGAGCACCACCTTGAGTAGCATGACGCTGGCCGGGACGTCATCCACCACGAGTATGGTGAAGTCCGCCGGGCGTATTTGTATGATTCCGTTGTCTGCCATGGTGTTATCTTATCCTGGGTCTGAAATAGTCGATTACGTGCTGCAAGCCCTCGCGCAGCGATACCTTGGGTTCCCACCCGAGCTTGGTCTTGGCCAGCGTGATGTCGGGTTTGCGCTGGCGGGGGTCGTCCTGCGGCAGCGGCTTGAACACGAGCTTGGAGTCCGACCCCGTGAGTTCGATGACGAGGTGTGCAAGCTCGAGCATGGTGAACTCCCCCGGGTTGCCCAGGTTGATGGGTCCGGTGAAGTCGTCGTCGGTGGCCATGACGCGTATCATGCCCTCGATGAGGTCTGTGACATACTGGAAGGAGCGCGTCTGCATGCCGTCGCCGTAGATGGTGATGTCCTCGTTCTTGAGAGCCGAGACGACGAAGTTGGTGACCACGCGCCCGTCGTAGGCCTGCATGTTGGGGCCGTAGGTGTTGAAGATGCGTATGATTTTCGAGCGCACGCCGTGGATGCGGTGGTAGTCCATGGCGAGCGTCTCGGCACAGCGCTTGCCCTCGTCGTAGCACGAGCGTATGCCTATGGGGTTGACGTTGCCCCAGTATGTCTCGGGCTGCGGGTGTATGGCGGGGTCGCCATATACCTCGCTCGTCGAGGCGTGGAGTATCTTGCAGTGTGTGCGTCGTGCCAGCCCCATGAGGTGGTAGATGCCGAAGATGGCTGTCTTGGTGGTCTGTATGGGGTCGTGCTGGTAGTGTATGGGGCTTGCCGGGCATGCCAGGTTGTAGATTTCATCGACCTCGGCCCAGTAGGGTTGCGTCACGTCGTGGCGCACGAGTTCGAAGTTGGGCTTGCCGATGAGGTGCCACACATTTTCCTTCGAGCCGGTGTAGTAGTTGTCGAGACAGATGACATCGTGGCCGTCGGCCACGAGCCGCTGACACAGGTGCGAGCCTATGAATCCCGCTCCTCCGGTGACGAGTATTCTCTTCATTTGGTTGCCTTTTTGTTGGAAATCGCGTACAAAATTAAGTAAAGTGGCGCACCTTTGCAAACTATTTGCCCAAAAAAGCGGGGGAAAGCGGAAAAATGACTATCTTTGCGCCGCATTTCAACCAAAATACAGTTATGAAAGCATTCGTATTCCCCGGTCAGGGTGCCCAGTTCCCCGGGATGGGCAAAGACCTCTATGAGAGTAACGCCGAGGCCCGCCGCCTCTTCGATGAGGCCAACGAGATCCTCGGTTTCGACATCACAGCCATCATGTTCGGCGGCACTGCCGAGGAGCTGAAACAGACGCGCGTGACGCAGCCTGCCGTGTTCCTCCACAGCGTGGCCACCGCCCTGTGCCTTGGCGACAAGTTCCAGCCCGACATGGTCGGAGGACACTCGCTGGGCGAGTTCAGCGCCCTCGTGGCTGCCGGCGCCCTGAGCTTTGCCGACGGCCTGCGCCTGGTGAGCGCCCGCGCCCAGGCCATGCAGAAGGCCTGCGAGGCTCAGCCCTCGACGATGGCCGCCATCATCGGCCTTGCCGACGCCGACGTGGAGCGCATCTGCTCGGAGGTCAACGCCGAGGTGGGCACCTGCATCCCTGCCAACTACAACAACCCCGGGCAGCTCGTCATCAGCGGCACCGTGGAGGCCGTGGGTGTGGCTTGTGAGCGCCTCAAGGCGGCCGGCGCCAAGCGCGCCCTGCCGCTGCCTGTGGGCGGTGCCTTCCACAGCCCCCTCATGCAGCCCGCCAAGGACGAGCTGCAGGCTGCCATCGAGGCTACCGAGTTCCAGACCCCCAAGTGTCCCATCTACCAGAACGTCGATGGTCAGGCCCACACCGAGCCTTCCGAAATCAAGGCCAACCTCATAGCACAGCTCACCGCCAGTGTGCGCTGGACGCAGGAGGTGCAGGCCATGCTCGCCGCCGGCGCCACGGAGTTCACCGAGTGCGGACCCGGCAAAGCCCTGCAGGGCATGATTGCCAAGATCGCCAAGGGCGTGGAGGGCATCACCATCCAGGGAGCCACCGACCTTTAAGCCACGGCCATGCGACGCACATCCCTCATCCTCATGGCTTGCATCGGACTGGCATGTCTGGTGCAAGCCTGTGCGCCCTCTACCCCCGAACCACCAATGAGCGACAAAATCGTTATCTATCAAGTGTTCACGCGCCTCTTCGGCAGCGACAAGAACGTCAACCAGCCCAATGGCGACAAGGCCGTCAACGGCTGTGGCACGATGGCCGACTTCACGGGCAAGGCCCTGGGCGAGATACGCGCCCTCGGTGCCACACACATCTGGTACACCGGCGTCATCGAGCACGCCACACAAACCGACTACACGGCCTTTGGCATAAGCCGCGACCACCCCGCCATCGTCAAGGGCAAGGCCGGCAGCGCCTACGCCATCAAGGACTACTACGACATCGACCCCGACCTGGCCACCAGCGTGCCGGCGCGCATGAAGGAGTTCGAGAATCTCGTGGCACGCACCCACCGCGCCGGGCTGAAGGTCATCATCGACTTCGTGCCCAACCACGTGGCACGCACCTACGCGAGCGACGCCTGCCCCGACGGCGTCAGCGACCTCGGTGCCGGCGACGACACCACGCAGGCCTTCTCGCCGCAGAACAACTTCTACTACTATCCCGGCCAGGCCTTCACGGCCGACTTCGACCTCTATGCCGGCGAAGCCGAGCCATACTGCGAGCAGCCGGCGCGCGCCACGGGCAACGACGTGTTCAGCCCCCACGCCCGCCGCGACGACTGGTATGAGACCGTGAAGCTCAACTACGGCGTAGATTATGCCGGCGGGCGCACCACACATTTCGACCCCGTGCCATCCACGTGGCACAAGATGCTCGACATACTCCTCTTCTGGGCCTCGAAGGGCATCGACGGTTTCCGCTGCGACATGGCCGAGATGGTGCCGTCGGAGTTCTGGGGATGGGCCATCCCGCAGGTGAAGGCTGCCAACCCCGGCATCGTGTTCATCGCCGAGATCTACGGCCCCGACGCCTACCGCCGCTACATCCACGAGGGGCGCTTCGACTATCTCTACGACAAGGTGGGGCTCTACGACACGCTGCGTGCCGTGACCGTGGGCTATGCCAACGCCGAGAGCATCACCCGCTGCTGGCAGGCCGTGGACGACATACGCCCACACATGCTCTCCTTCCTCGAGAACCACGACGAGCAGCGCATAGCCTCCGACTTCTTTGCCGGCGACGGCGAGCGCGGCCGCGCCCCCATGCTCGTGGCTGCCACCATCAGCACCGGCCCCGTCATGCTCTACTTCGGGCAGGAGCTGGGCGAGCGCGCCATGGATGCCGAGGGCTTCAGCGGGCGCGATGGCCGCACCACCATCTTCGACTATTGGACCGTGGATGCCGTCAGCCGTTGGCGCAACAAGGGCAAGTTCGACGGCCGTCGCCTCACGCCCAAGGAGACGGAGCTGCGTGCCTTCTACTCCACGCTGCTCAACATGTGCAACAGCGAGGCAGCCGTGAGCGAGGGCGACTTCTACGACCTCATGTACGTCAACCCCGTGTCGCCGCGCTTCAACCCGCATCGCCACTATGCATACCTGCGCCGCAAGGGCAGCGAGGTGATACTCTTCGTGGCCAACTTCGACGACAGCGATGCCGACATCGAGGTGTGCATACCCGAGCATGTGTTTGAACTCTACAGCCTTCAGCCGGCTGCCGACGTGGAGGCACGCGAGCTGCTCACGGGCAGCACCGTGGCCACTTCCTTCACGCCCGAACGACCCACGGCCGTGGCCGTGCCAGCCCATAGCGGCGTGGCGCTGAAGTTCGCGCTGTAGGCGCCGAAGTTCACGCTGTAGGCACTGCGGCAGGCGTAACACCCACAATGCGGATTGCGGCACCAATCATAGGTGCCGCAATCCGCATAATTTTTAATGATTATCCGCAATCATACCACCAAGACGCTGGAAGCGTCTCCGCTCAGTAACCGGGGGTGCGCAGTACCCCCGGATAGGGACAATTAGGGAAACATCGACCCTGAAGGGGTCGCCCATTACGATGTTCGGGCACTCTTTTAGAGTGCTTGCCTCTATAGCGTTTGTTATCCGGGGGTGCTCGCTACGCTCGTACCCTCGGTTATTGAGCGTTGACCGCGTTGCGGTCTCCTTAGTGGTACTATTGTGATAATCAGATAATTATAGGATGTTGCGGGCGGAGCATGGCGATGGGGTGGGGCTTGTGGGTGGCCACGCCGCGCTGTGTCATCGCTGCTGTGTGTGCAGATAGTAGCGCAGGGCGTCGCTGGCTATGGAGTCGCGCGTCATCTGCTGGCGCTGCTCGGCGCTGTAGTAGTCGTCGTAGAGCGGGAAGTCGGCTCCAAGGTATTTGTCGAGGCTGATGCCGATGAGCGTGTCGGCCACGATGATGCTCTGCCGCAGACACGAAATCTGAGCGTAGAAGGTGGGCATGCGCAACGACGGGTTGCGCTTCTTCTCAGCGGCAAAGGCCGTGTGGAGCGCTGCCTCCACGTCGGAGAGGTCGGAATACTGGCGGTGCACCTCTTCCAGCAGCACCTGCACCGTGGAGTCGAGATAGAACGTGCGCAGCCGCTTCTCGATGTCGGGCTCGTCAATGTGGCCTATCGCCAACACGTTCTCTATCAGCAGCTTCGTCTGCGTGGGGTACTCCATGTTCATGCGCGCAAGGGCGGTGTTGCTGCCCAATGACACGTATTCGTCGAGAATGCGGTCGAAGCGCTTTATGTGCAACGTGGGTTCGGGGCGCGCCCTCCATCCTTCCCAAGGTTTTGCCAGCCAGCTCCATGCGCCGATAGCGCAAAGTGCAAGCAGCAGGATCTGAAGGATGAGGGAACGGCGCACGGAATCTTTATGTTTGTTAAGAAATCGCTGCAAAGGTAACGAATTATTAACAAACCGCCAAGAGAAATGCTAAAAAAGTTAAAAGAAAGTTCATTTTTCCTACGCCGACGTCATTCGCCGCTAACGCTCATCGTCGCTCATCGTGAATCGTTGTCGTCAATCATCGTGGATAGCCGCCGACAGCCGGCCGTGGATAGCCGCCGACCGCCACCTCTCATATTGCCGCTGATAGCCGCCTTTCATATTGCCGCCGATAGGCGTCAGTGTGAGGCAGAAAAAGGCGTCGATAGCAGTCTCCGCGCGGGCTTTTTGGCAAATAGGTTAAGAAAAGTTGCATCAATGCGTACATTTTGTGCAAAAAAATGGCGGCATTCAATAATTTTACATATCTTTGCACCCGCAAAGTGCGTCGAATGACGCATAATCTATGAACTATACATTATATATATAAATAATGGGACTTTTGCAAGATAAACTGGGCAGGTATGACCTGCCGCAGCAATACAAGGCCAAGGGCATCTACCCCTACTTCCGCGAGATCGAGGGTAAGCAGGGCACCGAGGTTGTCATGGAGGGCCACAATGTCCTCATGTTCGGCTCCAATGCCTACACGGGCCTGACGAGCGACCAGCGCATCATCGATGCCGGCATAGCCGCCATGCAGAAATATGGCACGGGCTGTGCGGGGTCGCGCTTTCTCAATGGCACGCTCGACCTGCACGTGCAGCTCGAGCACGAGCTGGCGGAGTTTGTGGGCAAGGAAGAGGCGCTGTGCTTCTCCACTGGATTCACGGTGAACAGCGGCGTGCTGGCCGTCATCACCGACCGCCACGACTACATCATCTGCGACGACCGCGACCATGCCAGCATCGTCGATGGCACACGTGCGAGCTTCTCCACACGCCTGAAGTACCGCCACAACGACATGGCCGACCTCGAGAAACAGCTGCAGTCGTGCCCCGAGGACTGCGTCAAGCTCATTGTGGTAGATGGGGTGTTCTCCATGGAAGGCGACCTGGCACCGCTGCCCGAGATTGTTGCCCTGAAGAAGAAATACCCCGGCACGGCCATCATGGTTGACGAGGCCCACGGCATAGGCGTCTTCGGCCGTCAGGGACGTGGCGTGTGCGACCACTTCGGCGTGACCGACGACATCGACCTCATCATGGGCACGTTCTCCAAGAGCCTGGCCTCCATCGGCGGCTTCATCGCTGCCGACAGCCGCACCATCAACTTCCTGCGCCACAACACACGCACATACATCTTCTCTGCCTCCAACACCCCCGCCGCAACGGCTGCCGCACGCGAGGCGCTGCACATCATCCAGAACGAGCCCGAGCGCATACAGCGCCTGTGGGACGTCACCAACTACGCCCTCAAGCGCTTCCGCGAGGAGGGCTTTGAGATTGGCGACACCGAGAGCCCCATCATCCCGCTCTATGTGCGCGACGTCGAGAAGACATTCCTCGTCACCAAGCGCGCCTTCGAGGAGGGTGTGTTCATCAACCCCGTCATCCCGCCGGCATGTGCGCCGCAGGACACACTCGTGCGCTATGCCCTCATGGCCACCCACACCAAGGAGCAGGTCGATCGCTCGGTGGAGGCGCTGACGCGCGTTTTCCGCGAATTGGACATCATAAAGTGATTTTTTCGGCAAAAAACTTGCACGGTTCGCCGAAAACACCTACCTTTGCAACCGCAAAACAACAACAGAGGATGCGTCCTTAGCTCAGTTGGTAGAGCAATTGACTCTTAATCAATGGGTCCAGGGTTCGAGCCCCTGAGGGCGTACCATCGGCCAAGCACCGCCGGAGAGCGATAGCTCCCCGGCGGTGCTGCGTTGGTATGGGTCTGTGTGTGGTGCTGGCGCGTGACGGCGCTTGTCGCGCGTCGCTCTCCCGTTGTCAGTGCCGCTCATTTGCGATGGTGCAGATGACTTATGTTATGAAAATGGCGCAAAACGTCTTTTTTCCCTGTAAAAGATTTGTGCTTAGCGGGAGAACAGCTAACTTTGTGCCGAAAGTGCGGCCATCTGTGTGCCATTCAGTGCGTCAAGACGCGATGACACAGGGGATCAATGCTTTGCGCATCATGCCTTTGTGTCCTGACAGTAAATAAATTCTGCAAACCTAAACATGGACAGCATAATGAAAACAACGTATGAAGCTCCCGCGATGAACGTGGTGGAGATAATGCAAAAGACAAGCATCCTGCAGGGCAGCGACACCGAGAGTGTGCAGAGTGTCAGCTCTGGCTC
>JAFSVI010000050.1 GCA_017445145.1 Bacteroidaceae bacterium
GACGCCACCTTCGCCATCATGCAGATGCCTCCGGGAATCCCCGTGGCCACCGTGGCCATCAACGGCGCACAGAACGCCGCCATCCTGGCCATGCAGATGCTCGCCCTGGCCGACGACACCCTGATGCAGAAGCTCGTCGCCTACAAGGCAGGCCTCAAAAAGAAAATAGTCAAGGCCAACGAGGAGCTTGCCAAACTGGAATACAAATTCAAATGCTAAAACCGGTATGAAGAACATCTGGAGAACACTCGTCGCCGTAATGCTGATAGGCTCCATGGCAGCCTGCGGCGACAAGGACAACGACAACGACGACGCCCCCGACACCGTCTCCGGCGCCACCACCCACGAGGAGGACATGGCCCAAGGCCGCATCGGCACCGGCACCTTCATCGACTACAACGGCACCACCGTCAGCAACGCCTACGGCATCGACTTCAACAAGGACGGACAGCTGGAGTTCCGCATCAGCGACGACCGCAAGTATGTCAGCTACGTGTGGAGCGAGAACGGCAACAACATTGCCAACGCCGAGAATCAGTGGGACATCATCGAGCCCATGGACAAAGGTGCCTCGGTCTATTCCGGCTGCCGCTGGGAAGGCCAGGGCGACGCCATGCTGCCCGACAACCTGCCGGAGAAATTCTATGTCGGCTTCCGCATCCGCCTGGGCGACACCATCCACTACGGCTGGGCCAAGGTGGAATACGAGAACGGCACCCTGGAGTGGGACAAATGCGCCTACAACACCGTTCCCAGTATCACCGCCTTCTGCGGCGAAGACTGAGCTAAGAACTGACCTCCACGGTGCGGTGCTGGCGGCGGTAGGCCGCCGGAGCGACACCGAGGTGGTGGCGGACATAGGTGCCGAAGGCCGACGTGTTGGGGAAGCCCATGTCCGAGGCTATCTCCTTGAGCGGACGGTTGGTGTAGCGCAGCTGGTGGACGATGGCCTGGAGCGTGAAGATGTCGAGCCATTCGGTGGGCGTCATGCCGCTGTTCTCCTTCACCACATGGGCCAGATACTTGGGCGAGACGCACAGCTGCTGCGCCATGTCGCCCACATTGCGCAGGTGCCCGTGCCCTTTCTCGGCCATGTCGATGAAGGCGACGAAGAGCGCGCTCCACGGCCGCGTGGCATCCATGCCGTCGACCACAAGGTTCAATATCTCATACACATAGCTGTCGGCCAGCATCGAGAGCACCTCCTGGCTGTAGGGCCTTTGGCCGGCGGCAAGGAGTATCTGCGTCAGCTGCAGGTACGACTCGGCAATGCGCTGTCCTTCGGCCGAGAGGCGCGTCACCGGCGCACCGCGCAGCCACCGCAGCAGGTCGGCCGCACGGTGGTGCAGCGTGGTGCGGTAGAGCTCGGCACGCGACACAAAGACCACCGACACACGGCAACGCGCCAGGTCGGCCTCGGCGAGGAGGCTGGAGGGGGTGATGAACAGCAGGTCGCCAGCGGCGAACTGCCGCCGGTTGTCGTTCAGCAGCACCGAGGCCTCGCCCTCGTGGCACCATACCACGGCACCCACATCGAGGCGCGCCGGAAGGTCGGGCAGGCAGTCGCCGAGCACCAGCCGGCCGCGGCTGACCTCGGTGCCGAAAGTGGTGAAATTGGTTTCGTCGATGATAGTCATGGATAGTATAACGCTAAGGGGGCGGAATTTATTGTGCGGCTACTTCCGGGGCGGGTCGATGGCGGCGTAGTGGCGCGCGTCGGCGAAGACGGTAACCAGGTAGATGAGCGCCAGGACGGCAATCAGCCCCATGGCCACCAGGTCGAGGGTGGAGAAGGGATGGCCGCAAAGCTCCAGCGAGAACTCCAGCAGGCCGGGGAAGAAAACAAGCAACGCGTTGACCACAATGATAATCAACCGAAACTCGGTGGGCCCCAACTTGGCATACGTCAGCCGGAACTCGCTTTTGAGGTGGGCGTTGATACTGACATAGACCGTGAGCGCCAGATAAGCTGCGTAACAGAGCGCCGCCACGCCCATGTTCATCAACGGCGA
>JAFSVI010000051.1 GCA_017445145.1 Bacteroidaceae bacterium
GCGCCCCCTCCCCTCAAAAAGCCCCCCAATGAAATACTACCTCATAGCCGGAGAGGCCAGTGGCGACCTCCACGCCTCCCACCTCATCTCAGCCCTGAAGAGCGAAGACCCCGACGCCCGCTTCCGCGGCTTAGGCGGCGACATGATGGCCGCCCAGGGCATGACCCTCGTGCGCCACTACCGCGAGCTGGCCTACATGGGCGTCATCGACGTGGTGCTCCACGCCCGCACCATCCTCGGCGGCATGGCACAGTGTCGGCGCGACATCGTGGCATGGCAGCCCGACGTGGTCATCCTCGTCGATTACCCTGGCTTCAACATGAAGATAGCCCGCTACGTGCGCCGCTGGCGCGAGAAGGCGGGCAGCGCTGCCCCGCGCATCTTCTACTACATAGCTCCCAAGCTATGGGCGTGGAAGGAGTGGCGCATCAAGGCCCTGCGCCGCGACGTCGATGAGGTGTTCTCAATCCTGCCCTTCGAGGTCGAGTTCTTCGAGGGCAAGCACCACATGCCCATCCACTACATCGGCAACCCCAGCGTGGATGAGGTCACGGCCTACAAGCACGCAGCCAACGCCGCCATTACTCCAGCCGTCAACGCCGCCCCCGCCTCCCCCGCCTCCCCTCCAGCCTCACCCCCTCGCCCCTCGATTGCCATCCTCAGCGGCAGCCGCGTTGGCGAGGTGCGCGACAACCTGTGGATGATGCTCGTGGCGGCTGCCGACCATGCCGCCGACTACGACATACACGTTGCCGCCATGTCCGTCGTGCCACGCCAGGTCTATGAGCAGAGCATTGCCAAGGCCGAGGCACACACAGGGCGCACAATTCCCGCCAAGCTCATCTTCGACAACACATACCAGGTGCTTGCTGCTGCCACCGCCGCACTCGTCACCAGCGGCACGGCAACGCTGGAGACGGCCCTCTTCGGCGTGCCTCAGGTGGTGTGCTATGGCAAACGCTACCCTTGGCTCATGGCCACGGCAAAGGTGTTGCTGCTGAAGGTGCCTTACGTCTCGCTCGTCAACCTCATTGCGGGGCGCGAGGTGGTGAAGGAACTCATCCTGCTGGACATGACGCCGGAAGCCTGCCGGCGCGAGCTTGCGGCCATCATGCCACGGGGCGAGCGCCTCGATGACGTCCGCGCAGGCTATGCCGAGATGCGCCGACGCCTCGGCCAACCCGGAGCGCCACAGCATGCCGCGCGGCTGATGAAGCAGCTCCTGACGACCACCCACTAACAAAAGCACTCACCATGAATGAAGAATTGACCATCGCCATACGCGCCGCCATACATGCCGGGCGCGACATCATGGACATATACACCGACCCCGCTGCCGACTTCGGCATAGAGCGCAAGGCCGACAACTCGCCACTCACACGTGCCGACAAAGCCGCACACGAGCGCATTGCAGCATACCTCGCACCAACGGACATACCCATCCTGAGCGAGGAGGGCGCACAGCTGCCATGGGCCGTGCGCCGCACATGGAAGAGGTTGTGGATTGTCGATCCGCTCGACGGCACGAAGGAGTTCATCAAGCGCAACGGCGAGTTCACCGTCAACATTGCCCTCGTGGAGGACGGCGCGCCCGTCATGGGCGTCATCTACGTGCCTGTGAGCCGCACGCTATACTACGCCACCACCGCCCACGGAGCCCGCAAGGCCACGCTCACCGCCACGCAAGCGGATGCCGACGCCACGCGCCTGGCAACCATCGTTGCCGACATCAAGGGCGAGGCCACACCACTGCCACTGGCCGACGGCGCCGCCAGGCCATACACCGTGGTGGCATCGCGCAGCCACCTCAGCCTCGAGACGGCAGCGTTCATCGACACGCTGCGCGCTGCCCACCCCGACCTGCAGACAGCCTCGTCGGGCAGCAGTCTGAAGATATGCCTCGTGGCCGAGGGCCGATCCGACATATATCCCCGCCATGCCCCGACGATGGAGTGGGACACGGCCGCCGGCAACGCCATAGCACTGGCCGCCGGGCGCACCATGGTCGATGCCACGACCGATGCGCCCCTGCGCTACAACAAGGAAGATTTGCACAACCCCTGGTTCATCGTGCGCTGATGAGCGTCAGGTAGGTGTCGAGAAGCTGCTTGGCGGCCACGAAGGATGTCTTCTGCCCGTCGAGCACGGCGCGCTCGGCACCTGGCAGAAGGCCGGAGATGGTGGCGTTGTTGTAGAAACTGTTGCGCAGCTGCTCGTTGATGCTCTCGTACATCCAATACTTGGCCTGCTCGGCACGACGGTGGTCGAAATAGCCGTTGGTCTTCACGAAGTCGATGTAGGAGAACACCATGTCCCACACCTCCTTGATGCCCAGACCGTAGAAGCCCGAGTAGCACAGCACCTGCGGCGTCCACCCGCTCTCTGGGGCCGGGAAGAGGTGCAGCGCGTTGCGGAACTGGCGTGCCGCCAGGCGGCAAGGCTCCACGTTGTCGCCGTCGCACTTGTTGATGACGATGCCGTCGGCCATCTCCATGATGCCGCGTTTGATGCCCTGCAGCTCGTCGCCGGTGTTGGCAAGCTGGATGACGAGGAAGAAATCCACCATCGAGTGGCACGCCGTCTCGCTCTGGCCCACGCCCACCGTCTCCACGAAAATCTTGTCGAAGCCCGCCGCCTCACACAGGATGATGGTCTCGCGCGTCTTGCGAGCCACGCCGCCCAGCGACCCGGCCGAGGGGCTGGGGCGGATGAACGAGTCGGGGTGGGTGCTGAGCTTCTCCATGCGTGTCTTGTCGCCGAGGATGCTGCCCTTGGTCTTCTCCGAGCTGGGGTCGATGGCCAGCACCGCCAGGCGCCCGCCGGTGCGCTCCAGTACGTGGATGCCAAACTCGTCGATGCTCGTGCTCTTGCCGGCGCCCGGCACGCCGCTGATGCCCACGCGTATGCTCTTGCCGCTATGTGGCAGGCAGCGCTCTATGACCTCCTGCGCTATGGCCTGGTGCTGAGGGTTGGTGCTCTCGACGAGCGTCACGGCCTGACCCAGGATGGTGACGTTGCCCTTGAGGATGCCCTCGACGTAGTCGCCCACGCTGAGGCTGCGCCGCGCAAAACGTCCGCGCCGCAGGTAGGGGTTCACGATTGATGGCTGGGCCACGCCGCTGTTCACGGTCAGACCCTTGTACTCGCTGCTGTTCTCGGGATGTTCCATCGCTGTGCTATAGCTTAACGTTAATGACTGTCTTGGGGCGCTGCGGGTCGTCGCTGATGAGGAGCACGCGCGGCCGCGACTTGGAGAGTTTCTCGAACTTGCGGTTGACGCTCACTTTGAGCTTCACCTGGGCGCCCGGCGCCACCACGCGGTTGGAGAGGCTCACACCCAGCACTTTGCCATAGACCTGCACGCTGCGTATGTTGAGCGGACGGCGCCCCGCGTTGGTGAGAAGGAGCGTCTGCGTGGCCTTGGTCTTGTCGGCCAAGGGGCTGAAGTCCAGGCTGTCGGCGCTCAAGGTGAGCTGCGGGGCGTTGTGGGCATCGTCGATGCTCATGCCCGAGAAGTCGGGCAGGAGGAGCGCGGAGACGCTGATCTCGTTGGCGGCGCTCACCTTGTCGCCCATGTGGCGAGCCAGATACACCGACGTCTGCGTGAGGCCGTAGCTCTTGAGCTTCTCGCTGTCGAGTGTGAGAAGGATGCGCCCCACGCGGCCGCCGGCCAGCTGCTCGGGCTCGTAGGTGGCGCTGAGGTAGGTGGGAAGGTGCATGAGCTGCGGGCGGTAGCTGCCCTTGGAGGTGTTCACCACCTGTACGACGGCCACCGGCCGGTCGCCACGGTTCACGTCGTCAAACTCTACGACGTTAGTGGACAGGCGCACGGCACCCATGTCGATGGGGAAGGTGCCGGTGTAGTCGGTGGCGTGGTCCACCACGCGCCCCTGCAGGGTGAGATACACGGGTTCGGGTGCGGCGTTGGTATATACCTCCAGCTCCTTCTGAAAGGAGCCGAGCTGTTGTGCGTCGTAGGTGGCCACGATTTGTGTGGAGGCACCGGGGGCCACGTCCTCGCGCGGCCATTCCACCGTGGTGCAGCCGCACGAGGGGTGTATGCGGCTGATGCGCAGCGGGTCGGCACCGCGATTTGTGATGTTGAACACCACGCGGCGCGGCTGCTGGTAGAGCACCTCGCCGACGTTCATCACCTCCGTCTCCACCACTATGCGCGGCTGCGCCCACGTCGTGGCCGGTGCCACCGCGAGTGCGGCTATGGCGGCAAGTATCTTGTGTGTGTACATTGTCTGCATGATTGTTTAGTGGCACAAAGATAGGCCATTTCCCACACACAGCCAAAAAGGCTGCTCCACTTTAACTTTCTTTAGGCCGACACGCGCTGGCATGACCCATGTTGCACGCTGCCCAAGCCATGACATTGGCCGGCGGACGCTCGTGGCGCAACTCGTTGGCCATGAAGTCCATGGCTGGCGCCACATGCTCGAAGAAAGCCCTGTAGGCCGGGCACAGGTAGTTGAGACCTCCCGCCAGACGGTCCTTGGGGCAGCCGCCACCGCAGGCAAAAAGCCAGCGGCACCGACGGCATGCCGCCGCCAGGCCGTCGCGCTTGGCGCGCCCGAAGGCCTGCTGCCGCGCGCCGTAGGCCATGGTGGTGAGCGGCGTGTCGAGGATATTGCCAAGGCGGTAGGCGGGAAACACGAAGTGGTCGCAGCTGTAGAGGTCGCCGTTGGCCTCCACGGCCAGGGCGTGGCCGCATGTGGGGGCCATGGTGCATATCCCCGGTGGCTCGCCTACCCACGCCGCCAGAGTGCTGTCGAAGAGTTGCACATACACGTTGCCAACGTCGTGGAGCACCCATTCGTCGAACAC
>JAFSVI010000052.1 GCA_017445145.1 Bacteroidaceae bacterium
AGTGCAAAAGTACTGCTTTTTCCGGAATACACATTCTCATGGCACGCGAAAAAGCGATTGAAACGCCTTCTGCCTGAATCCACATAAAGCCCCGCCGCGTCATCACGACGCAGCGGGGCGGGTGTGCCTATAGGACTTTCAACATTTGTTTGGGCGCTCGAGCCTTATCGCTCCATACTTGGAGAACTGCTTATTGCAGCCTGAACGTCATGGGCAGAGTTACACTGACGCGAACAGGCTGCCCTGCATTGCGTCCCGGATGCCAACGTTCTGGCAGAAGCCGGACGACACGTTCGGACTCGGCTTTCAGGGCTTTGATGCCTTCGGCGTAGTGTTGCTTGGCTTTTGCGTCTTCCTTGAACTCATCTGTAAGCTTGCCTTGTCGGCGAGCCTTCTGGCGGTCATCACGCGAGAAGGCAGACACTTTCACCTCTGGCATGACGGCACCCGTGTTGACATCACGCACCTCAGTGGCTTTCACGCCAGAGAGCGTGCCGTCTTTCTCCACGACGAAATTCACTATGACCATTCCCTGAATGCCATGCTCATGTGCTACAGCCGGATAGCGCACGTTTTGGTAGAGCACTTCGTTCATGGCTTCCATCCCGCCAGGGTACTCCGGCATCTGTTCCACGTCGGCGTAAATGTTGTCGTCGGCATCGGCAATAGTCTGCACCACGGTGGGCACCTTGCTGCTGTCTGTTGCTTCGACGTTGTTCTTACTGTCGATAGCCACCGCTCCGTCATTGGCAACGTCGCCATAGACGCTGACGGCTGACGCCTCGCGGAGGACGGTGACGTGGTCGATGAGATCCTCGCTGACGTGCTGCCCATCTACGATTAGGAGCGGTTTTTTGGCGTTAGCTGCGATGGTACGTGCCAGCGAATCGATATTTGAGAGTAGCAGCATAGTGGCTGCCACAGGCACGAAGAGGACGTATTTGGCCATCCCCATGCGTGGGGTTCTTTTCAGATTCATCATTGTGATTCTGCGTTTTAAGGGTAAGACATTGAAATTATTTGCAATCGTAGCTACGTTTGTTTGAGTAGAGAAACCGAGGAGGCGGTATTGGTACTCCCGCTTGTCCGCTTGCCGCCCTATGACGGCTGCATCGGCAATGAACTCCAGGTTCAGCCGCACCTCGCGACGCATCACCCAGGCGGCGGGGTTCCACCAGAAGAGGATGCATACGAGCTGGGAGAAAAGGATGTCGAGGGTGTGACAGCCGCGGACGTGTGCCTGCTCGTGGATGAGCACCTCGCGCAACGTCTGCTCGTCCATGCCGTCGGGGTGAAGGAATATCCACGGACCGAACGAGAAGGGGCTGCAGGGACGGGGGTAGAGAAAGACAGACCCACCCCTGCCCCCTCCCTGATTAGGGGAGTAGGGTCTGCACGTACACCTTAAATATATAATGTATGTCACCTGCATGATGAGCTTGGCCGTCATCCACACGACGGGGATGAGGTAGATGAGGCCCCAAATCGCCATCATGCCTACGAACCACATGCCGCAGCCGGGTTCACTCTGCTCGACGCCAAAGCTGGCGACGCGCATGGCGGTGACATTCAGCGTGGGCAGTACGTAGCTGGCGTATGCTTCAGCCATGTCGGTGGTGGCGTCGGCTGTCAACAGCGGCAGCAGATTGCACAGGGGCAGCAGGATGGCAGTCAGATATATGCCCCACAGCATCATACGGCGCACGCCGAAGAACGTGTCCCGATGCATCAGCACCTGAAACAGCAGGCACAGCAGGGCAAGGATGAGGTTGGCTTTGATAACGTATAGCATATCCTATTTCCTTTCTATCTCTTCAATAATCTCCCTCAACTCCTCGGCACTCAGCTTCTGTTCCTTGGCAAAGAACGAGACGAGTTCCTTGATGGAGCCGTCGAGGTAGCGGTCGATGAGCGAACCGAGGCGCGAGCGGCCATAATCCTTCTTCTCCACGATGGGCCAATAGACATAACCGCGCCCTTCGCGACGATGGTCGAGGTAGCCTTTGCGCTCTAACGACTGGAATACATTCTGTATGCCATTGAGCAGCGGTTGCGGCTCGGGGTAGCGCATGAGCACGTCGCGCGGCGTACATTCGCCCAGCTCCCAGATGTGCTCCATCACTTCTTCTTCCTTCTGACTGAGTTTGATCATAACTGTACGGATTGTAGGCTTGTTATTTCTCTTTTTCTGTAATAGCGCTCTCTATGACTTTTGCCAAAGAATCCACCTTGGGTGCCAGAGCTGGATCTGCACTTCTCTTGCAACGATTCAGGAAGTGTTTGGCGGCGTGCGCGTCACCAGCCGCCAAGGTGTCCTTTGCGCAATGGTAATAACTCCAGGCGATGGACTTCGGAGTGTCGCACGCCGTGAAGGCTGCGAGGCTGATGCCGCTGGCGATGGCCAGTGCCATGAAGTGATGTTTTCGATTGTCAAGGTTCATTGTTAGAACTGGTTTTATGGGATGGAACATTGCACTCATTCGGGCGTCAATACGATTCCGACGGTGCAAAGGAAAGGAGAAAGAATCAAATACGCAAGAGGAGGTTCCGATATTTAACATTTCGTAAATGTTGAATCGCAGAACCATTTCAGTTTCTCATACGATGGATGTCAGATGCGGCAGTGTGGAAGCAAAGCTGCCATCACGCTGCCTATGCATTTAAGGTCATTTAACAGCGTCGCCGAAATAATCCGCTCATTTCTGAGTTTTATAATAATGAAGGTCACTCTTTTATGTGCCATGCTACAGAATGCACAAACAGTTTTCTTATAACCAAGGTTAGGAAAAAGCCCTGTTTGTTTGTCTCTATGGTAAACGAAAGCAACGAACGATGAATCGAGCGACACTGGAAACCCTCTTCAATGAGCACCACTCGCGGCTGCTGGCCGAGGCACGCTCCATGTTATACGATGCCGAGGAGGCCCGCGACGTGGTGAGCGAGCTGTTTGCCGAGCTGCTGCAACGCCAGCCCTGCGTGGAGCCTGGCCACGAGCTGGCTTACCTAAGCATGAGCGTGCGCAACCGCTGCCGCAACGTGCTCGCACGCAAGACGCTGACGGAGAAGGTGACGCACCTCTACGCCCTCGAACAGGACACGCTGACGGAGGAGGCGGAGACGGACCGCCTGAATCGTCTGCAGACGTTCATGCGCAGCGGTCTCACCGAGGCTCAGCAACGGGTGTTCCGTCTGCGGTTTGGACAGGAGAAGAAGTATCGCGAGATTGCTGCCGAGCTGGGCATCAGCGAGGTGGCGGTGTATAAGCATCTTGTCGCTGCACTCACACGTATCAAGAAACATTTTAACGCCTGAAGACATGGAGACGAACGATAAACTAACGACCTTGCTACGGCTGATGGACGAGCCGGAAGCTATGACCGAGGCCCAGCTGCAGGAGCTGTTGGCCGACGAGGAGGTGCGCGAAGCCTACGAGCTGATGGCTGCCTGCAAGAAGGTGTATCAGAGGGAAGTGGACTGTCCTCCACTTTTCACTCGTCAATTTCTCTCTTTCCGCAAGGCGGCTGCCATAATCCTTGCCGCAGCCTTCCTCGGCGGCCTGGCATGGGCCATAAGCCCATTCCTGACTTCACACAAGGGGGAATCCCAATCCCCAGAAGTGTCTTGCAATCCCCTCCCCCCAGGGGTAGGGCAGGAGAGGGCTTCTTCCCTCATCCGCTTTTCCGACGTTCGCCTCGACAGCATCCTCACCATCGTATCGGCACATTACGGAAAGGCCGTGTGCTTCCGCGACTCCGCAACGCGCCAACTGCGGTTGAGCACGATGTGGGATAGTGAGGATTCGCTGGCGGTGCTCATCGCAACGCTCAATGAGTTCGACGGATTGAGGCTGACAGACGAGGGAGACACGGTATTTGTGGAATACGTAGCTGGGGAGGAAGAATGATGAAGCGCATAGTCCTATACCTTATTATATATATACTCGCCGGCGCACGGGCCTCGGCGCAGGAACTGACATTCAAGAACGATTCCCTTCCGGCTGTCTTGTCCGCTATCAACGATGCGCAGACGGACTTCGTCATCCACTTCATCCACAACGACCTCGAGCACCTGCGCGTCTCGACTCATCTATCCAGTAACCTACGTGCCGACAAAGCGGTGAAGCGTGTTTGCAAGGAACTTCCTGTTAAGGTGAAGACGCGCGGCAAGCAGATCTTCGTGCAATACCGTCCGGAGCAGGACCTCACGGACAAGACCGTTCACCTTTCGGGCTGTGTGGAGGACGGTTTCCTGAAGATGCCCCTGCCCAAGGCCAAGGTATCCATCTTACGCGCGGACAGCAGCGTCGTGGTCGATTCGGCAAAAATCGTTGTCTCCTACAGGGGCAACATGCAGATGGTAAGGGCGCAGTTCGGAGCCGAGGTCAGCGCCGCAGAGCGAGAATACCTCGTCCGTGCCAGCATGGAGGGCTACGACGATGTGTGGCAGCGGCTGACCATCCCTCGTCCGCTCCCGGAGGATGGCGTGGAGGTGCCTGCGCTTAAGATGCGTCGCAGCGCTGCCAAGACGATGCGTGAGGTCACCGTCACCGCCACGAAGATCAAGATGTTCTGGCGCGGTGACACGCTTATCTACGATGCCACAGCCTTTCGTCTGCCTGAAGGCTCCATGCTCGACGACCTCATCCGCCAGCTGCCGGGCGTGACGATGAACGCCGAAGGCGAAATCTTCGTCAACGGCCGGAAGGTCGATGAGCTTCTCCTCGGCTCCCGCTCCTTCTTCGGCGGCAACAAGAAGGTGCTGCTGGAGAACCTGCCCTACTACACGGTCAAGAACCTCAAGGTCTATGAGAAGCATACCGACCGCAGCCAGGCCCTTGGCTACGACGTGGATCCCCGCCGCTACGTCATGGACGTCAACCTCAAGGATGAATACAGCCAGGGCTACATCGGCAATATCGAGGCGGCAGGTGGTACAGAGAAGCGGTGGCTTGCCCGCGGCTTTCTGCTGGGCTTCACGGATAAGCTGAGGTTCACGCTCTTAGCCAACGCCAACAATGTCAACGAGAGCCGCCACATCGGGCAGTCAGACCTGTGGAACCCCGCACGCCAGCCCCGGTCGCTGCTGACCACACGCAGCGTGGCCGGCGAACTGAACTATGAGACCAAGAACGATGAGAACAGGGAAATCAAAGAGACTCTACGTGCAGAATTGACCTCCACCACCGACAACCAGACCGTCAGCCAACACACCGAGCACTTCATTGAAGGCTGCTCGCCAACGTCACGTGCCCAGCGCTTTTCTGCCGGGTTCAACCGTCGCTGGACGCTCAACAACCATCTGGTCCTGCGGCTGCCGGCATGGATGGATGTCTATGCCACCTTCGACCACACCCGCCGCGATGGTTCCTTCCATTCAGCCTTCGACGAGCAGACAGACAGCCTCAGCATCGCGCAGCGCACCCAAGGCCTCAGCGAGGGCACGCAGTGGAATGCCAAAATCGATGTCCAAGGCAGCGTGAGACCTGGCAAGCAGAAGAGCCACATCGACTATTACGTCTCAATGTCTCACAGCAGCGATGAGGGTGAGCAGGCCACCCGCTACGACACACAGGCCCAAGCGCGCCACGCCACCGTGTCAGGCGCTTTTACGCAGGGTTCCCCGTCGCTCCAGGCTTCCCACAACAGCAATGCCCTCTTCAACCGCAATACGTGGGGAGCTGTAAATCTTGGCTATGGCCATGAGATAGCAAAAGACATACACCTCGGCTTCTCCAATATGCTATACTACGGACATGGCCACGCACGTGACTATCTGTATCATCCCGACACGCTCATCCTCGCCTCCCAGCTCGATGCCCTCGAAGCCATTACCGATTACGCCAACTCATACGAGAGCCGTAGCGACAACTTGCAGAACGACTTCTCCATCCATCTGAATAAGGGCGCCCATTACATGCACCCACAAGTACACATGAGGGTGAACTACGACCGCTGGCGTCTGGAACTGAAGCTCCCCGTCTATAGCAACCAGCTCCACTATCAGCGCGGCTCGCTCGACACACTCGCCCGTCAGACCATGTTCCTGCCCGAAGCCAAGTTCTGGTTTCGCAACGTCTGGAAAGACGGACGGCGCGATATCCACGCCCACGTCAGCTTCAGCCAACGCACACCCCTCCTGCTCGACCGCATAAACCTGCGCGACGACAGCCGTCCGCTCGTCGTCAAACTGGGGAACCCCGACCTGAAGGCAACCGCCATCACTCACTTCGGTGCCGAATACTACGATCGCACCGGCCGCAACCAAGGTATGTACTACCTCTCCGCCTCCTTCGACTATCACCACCGCGACGTGGCGCAGTCGCTCTCCTACAACCCCGCCACAGGCGTCTATACCTACAAGCCCATGAACATCAGCGGTTCCTATCGCGCTCACGCCGACGTCAGCACCGACCACAACATTGGCGAGAAACGCTACTGGTCGTGGCACGTCAATGCCGGAGCCGATTGGAACCACTCCAAGGACTATGCCCTGCTGGATCCACACTCCTACGTGAGTGTGCTCGCCGCTTCTGCCGCCGAGAGCCGCGTCAACACCGTCAACACCCTCGCCCTCAACGCCGGCGGCAACATACGCTACAACCGCAAGACCCTGAACATCCGCGTCGTGGGCAGCGTCAACTGGAGGCACACCGCGCAGCTACTCCCCACCATAACGGGAGGGGCCGAGGGTGGGTCTTCAGGGTCTCTTTCCGCCCTCGACATCGAATACGGCCTCGAAGCCACTTACACCACGCCTGACCTCTGCGGCACGAAGGTCGGGGGCCTCACCCTCGCTGCCGACGCCACCATGTATGTCCGGCGCTTTTCCGCCGGGGTCGGTCGTCGCGGCTACGGCACAACCGACCTCAACCGTAACGACATAGCCCTCAATGCCTCCATCAGCCAGCCTTTCGCCAAAGGCCGCTTCATCCTGCGCCTTCAGGCCTTCGACATCCTCCACCAGCTCTCACCCATCGACTATGCCGTCAACGCCCAGGGCCGCACCGCCACATTGTACCGCTCCCTTCCCCACTACGTCATGCTCCACGCCGTCTGGCACTTCAACAAGAATCCGAAGAAACGATAACCCAAGCGCCCTGTGGTGATTGCTGATACACTTACTTGGCAACGTGCGTGCCCGGCGCTTTTCCGCCGATGTCCCCTGTTCCCGGCGCTTTTCCGCCGATGCCGTCTGTTCCCGGCGCTTTTCCGCCGATGCCGTCTGTTCCCGGCGCTTTTCCGCCGGGTAACCCCACTATCGCACCAGCACCTGCACGAGCAGCTGCACGTCGGCCTTCCACGGCGAACCGATGCGTGTCGGGCCCGTTGAGATGGCCTCGCGGTCGGAATAATGGGTGGCACCCAGCTTGGCTTGCAGGCGTAGGCGTGGCGTTGGGTGCAGGCGCAGCGTCGCTGCGAGGCGCTGGCCGCGTCCGTAGAGCTGCATGAAGCCGAATGTTTGCGCGAGCGTGGGTTCGTGCAGCGCTATGCGGCTTTCGTAGGTGTCGGTGGCGAAGAGCGTGGCGGTGAGCGTTGCCGTTAGGGGGCTGTCGGTCGTGGCATAGCTGGCGCGTGCCACGAGGGCACCACCGTTGTCGGCTGCCAGCGCAGTGTGGTGGCGGTGCAGCAGCGCCGCCGCCGTGACTGTCCAGCGCTGTGCCGCATGCCAGGTGTAGGTGGCGCGCAGATGGTGATGGTGGCTTCTCACGTCGCTGCGCTCTTTGTTCTTGAAGCGATAGGTGGCCGCTATGCTATGGCGCTGGTTGGGCGTGTAGGAGGCTTGGACGTAGGCCTCGAAGCCCGTTGAGGCATGCGTCATCGTGTAGCGTGGCCACGGCGAGTGGAAGAGGTCGAGATATGCTGCCAGGGCAAATGGCCCCACACGTCCGGCGTCGGCGCGCAGGCACACGCCGCTTTCGTTCTGCACGCGACTGTTTTCGGCAAAGGCTCGGGCGTGGGGGCTGTAGTAGCGATAGGAGAAGAACCTCTGGATGACGCACAGCTGGGTATTAGCGTCGAAGCGCCATGTGGCCCGGTTGGTGGTTGCCCATCCGCCACCGCCGCTGGCGAAGCTGCGTGCCGTCTCGCCGCGCAGGCTGATGCGTTGCCACCGCGCGCTGTAGTCGATGCCGATGTTGCCGAAGTGTGTGCCTTGGGGGTAGATCTGTCGATAGAGGGCTGTGCCGCGGATGAGGTGGTGGTCGTAGTGCTGCCACAGGGCTGTGGCCCCGATGTCAAAATGTCGTGTGACCCATGCGGCATGCACGCCAGCGGTGTGGCTCCATAGTGTGTTGCGATGGTTGAGTTCGGATGTTGTGCGATGGAGGCCGGAGGTGGCGACACCATTAGTGGTGTTGTCGCGGTTGATGGTGGCGTCCATGCGCCGTGCCGAGGCAAAGGCCGTGATGTGTGTGCCCTTGCCGAGGTCCACCGTTGCTGCCGCCCCGCGCAGGAAGTTGACCTCGTCGTGGGAGCGGTGTGGGCGGATGTCGGTGTTCGTGTGCCACGACGGCGAGAGCATCTTGCTGAAGCCAAAGCCCTGGCTGATGATGAGGCCCGAGCCGAAGGACACCTTGTAGTCGCCGACGATGGCCGCAACCAAGCGCCCGGCATCATGCAGCGTGGCGTAGGCCCCCATGGCATCCCACAGCGGAACCTCGCGGGTGAACATGGGTTCGCCAGCGTCCTTCTCGCCGCGCGCACCCACCTCCCACCCGCGCCACCGCACAGCATAGCGCCAACGGTGGGCAAGGCCCCTGGCCCACGGCCATCCGTCGCGGTTATAGAGGGGGACGTCGAGGCGCGTGGTGAAGTCATGGCGCACGCGTCGCGGCAAGGCGTTGGCGGCGTCGGCCATGATGGTGTCGTGGCTGGCGGCCGTGGTGCACAGTCGCAGCCAGCGTATCTCACGTTGTCCCACATCGCGGGCGAGGAGCAGTTCGCCGATGTCGCGCACGGGGCCGTGGCGCGCAATGTGATCCATGATGCCATCCACCTGCGCCATGGTCAGGAAAGGCAACCTGGCGACCTGCCGCTTTGTGGCCCGGTTGATGTCCAGCGGGTGTTCGCGCAGCTCGTTGAGCTCATCGATGATGCCCTCCCATCCCTCCTCGTCGTCTGTGGCTTGTGCCTCGTCGGCCAGCTCCTGCATGAGCTGTTCCCACTCGTCGTCGGCAGCCGTCGCCGCCATGGTCTCTTGCGCGGTCTGGCAGAAGGCCGCCGCGTGAGCGGCGATGGCTATGCAGGTGATGATGTGGCGCAGGGTGGTCATATGTGGCGTGGTGTTGTCAGCCTCCTGTGGTGGCTGCTATGCCGTGGGCGGCAAACTGGTCGATGCAGCGCCGGATGGTGGCGTCCGTTGGTGTTGCCATGGGTATGGAGTCGGGGTTGTAGGTTGTGTGGCGCCGTGTGTGCTTGTCGCGTCCCATCTCGTGGTATGGGAGCAGCGCCACGCTGTGCAGCCCCGTGTCGGCCATGAAGGCGGCTGTGGCTTCTATGTTGCGTTCGTCGGCATTGACGCCCTCGATGAGGGGTATGCGTATCTGTATGTGTGGGGCGTTGCGGTGTGACAGGCGCCTGAGGTTGTCGAGAATGAGCTGGTTGCCAACGCCGGTGTAGCGCCGGTGCAGGGCGGGGTCCATCACCTTGATGTCGGCCAGCACGAGGTCTGTGTGTGGCGCCACGGCTTCCACCACTTCGGCCGCGGCGTGGAGCGTGGTGTCGAGGGCGCGGTGCATGCCCCGCCTTCCGGCAGCCTGGAGGAGTTCGATGAGCGGTTGCGGCTGCATGAGCGGTTCGCCGCCGCTGACGGTGATACCCCCGCCGCTGTCGGCCATCACATCTCGTTCACGCTCGAGTACGGCCATAAGCTCGGCGGTGGTATAGGCGCGGCCACACAGCTCCAGGGCGAGGGTGGGGCAGTCGTGGGGTGCGGCGGTGGTTGAGCCTGTGGGGAAAGCGCCAGGCGTGGCGGCGGCGTTGAGTGTGGCAAGCGCCTCCGGTTGGTGCGGGTGCATGCGGCAGGTGTTGCACGCTATGCACCGTTGCTGCCTGAAGAGCCATTCTGGCTGCTGGCGCCACGATTCGGGGTTGTGGCACCATGCGCATCTGAGCGGGCATCCCTTGAGGAACACTGTGGTGCGTATGCCGGGGCCGTCGTTGATGGCATAGTGCTTGATATCGAAAACGTACATGGTCAGATGGGGTCGGCGCTCACATCTCCTCGTTCTCGGTGCGTGCGATGATTTCGTCCTGCAGCTGGGCCGTCATGTCGTTGAAGTAGTCGGAATATCCCGCCACGCGCACGAGCAGGTCGCGGTATTGGTCGGGGTGCTGCTGTGCGTCGAGCAGTGTGGCGGTATCGACGATGTTGAACTGTATGTGATGCCCGCCCCGGCGGAAGTAGGTGCGCACGAGGTGTCCGAGGCGGCGCATGTCGTCGTCGCGCCGCAACAGTGCCGGCACGAAGCGCATGTTGAGCAGCGTGCCGCCGCTGCGCGTCTGGTCCAGACGTGCCAGGCTGCGGATGACGGCCGTGGGGCCGTGTGTGTCGCTGCCATGGGCGGGGCTGGTGCCGTCGGAGATGGCAAAGTGTGCGCAGCGACCGTCGGGCGTGGCGCCGCACACGCTGCCGAAGTAGTTGTGGCACGTCGTGGAGAGCATGTTGAGGTGTGTCTCGCCGCCTCGCGTGTTGGGGTGCCCCTCGATGGCCCGCACGAGGTCGTCGTAGATGTGCACAGCGAGGTCGTCGGCCGCCGGGTCATCGTTGCCGAAGAACGGTGTGTGGTGGCGTATGTACTGGCGCATGGCCTCCTGGCCCTCCCAGTTGCTGTCGCATGCCGCGATGAGTTCCTGCATGGTGTAACGTCCCTCCTCGAACACGTGGCGCTTGATGGCTGAGAAGCTGTCGGTGGTGGTGCCGAGGCCTGTACACTGGATGTAGGTGGTGTTGTAGCGTGCGCCGCCGTTGTAGTAGTCGCGCCCCTTGTCTATGCAGTCGTCGATGTACAGGCTCAGGAACGTGGCGGGGGCGTAGAGGGCAAACATACGCTCGATGTAGTTGTTGACGCGCAACTTCATGTTGACGAAGTGCTCCATCTGCCGCCGCCAGGCGGCATACAGCTCGTCGAAGGTGGCAAACGAGGCGGCGTCGCCCGTGGCGAGGCCGATGCGCTTGCCCGTGAGTGGGTCGATGCCATTGTGGAGCGTGAGTTCCAGGATCTTGGGCGTGTTGAGGTAGCCGGTGAGCAGGTAGGCTTCCTTGCCGAAGGCTCCCACCTCGATACACCCCGAGCACCCTCCCTCGCGGGCGTCGGCCAGGCTCTTACCGGCGCGTGTCATCTCGCGCACGTAGGTGTCGGGGTTGAAGATGCTTGGGTAGCCGTGGCCTTGGCGTATGACGCGTATGCCCTCGTGGAGGAATGCGTCGGGCGTGACGCTGGCGATGTGTATGCTCAACCCGGGCTGCAGCTGGTGCAGTTCCTCCTGTATCTCGAGGATGATGTAGGATAGGTCGCTGACGCCGTCGCGGCCGTCGCGGTCCACGCCGCCGATGTTGATGTTGGTGAAGTCGTTGTAGGTGCCGCTCTCCAGCGCCGTCACCCCGACTTTGGGCGGTGCGGGCTGGTTGTTGAACTTAATCCACAGGCACGAGAGCAGCTCCTTGGCGCTGTCGCGCGTCAGGGTGCCGTCAGCAAGGCCGCGCTCGTAGAATGGCCGCAGGTGCTGGTCGATGTGTCCGGGGTTCATGGAATCCCAGCCGTTGAGCTCTGTCACCGTGCCGAGATGCACGAACCAGTACATCTGCAGCGCTTCCCACAGGTCGCGGGGGGCGTGGGCAGGCACATGGCGGCACACGTCGGCAATCTTGCGCAGTTCGCGGATGCGCTGCCGGGCGGCAGCAGCCTCGGCGCCAGCACCCGTGTGCCCCTGTTGCTCCAGCTCGTTGGCCATGCTGTCGGCGAGCGCGGCGTGGCGCTCGGCCAGGAGTATGGCGGCGTCGCACGAGAGGGCCATGGCCTCCAGCTCCTGCTCCTTGTCGGTGGCCTCGGGGTCGTTGATAAAGTCGAGAGCCTCGATGCGACGCTGTATGCGGGCCTTCACCTGCAGCAGGCCCTCGGCGTACATCTTGCCGTCCATGGCGGTGTGGCCGGCGGCGCGCTGCTCCATGAACTCGGTGAACACCCCGGCGTGGTAAGCCTCCTGCCACTCCGTGGAGACGTGGCTGAAGATGCGTTCGCGCTGCGTCTTGCCCTTCCAGTAGGGTATCACCTCGCGGGCGTAGGTGTCGATGTCCTCTTGCGAGATGGCATAGCGCTGCAGCTGGCGTGTGTTGAGGGTGTGGAGGTCCTCAACGCTGTGGCATGTCAGCTCCGGGAACGTTGGCACGGCCTTGGGCCTCGGGCCGCGTTCGCCCACGATGAGTTCGTCGGGGCCTATGTATATGGTCTTGCGCTTGCACAGCTCGTAGAAGTTGCGTGCGCGCATCATGGGTATGGACAGTGTGCCGTAGTGCTCCTTGTAGAAGGCCGTCTCGATGAGTGCGCGCTCGATGCTCAACGTGACGGGCGTGTCGATGCTGGCTTGGCGCAGACGTCGTATGCGGGCGTTCATGCCGCCGTCGTTCTCGGGGTGTTTCATGCTGTGGCTCATGGTCACTTCTTCAGTATCTTGCGCGACGTGCCGTCGGCCTTGCGCTCTATGTATAGGCCGTGGGGGTGCGTTATGCGTCGGCCGTTGAGGTCATACATCTCCGGCTCTCGCACGTGGCATGCACCCGGGGCTATGTCTCTCACGCCTGTCTCTTCGCGGTCGATGGTGAATATGATGGTGCTCAGGCTGCGTGGAGGCACGGTGAGCGTGAGCTGCTGCGTTGGAGCTTCCAGGTCTATGGCGGTGGTCTTGCACAGGGCATCGTTGGCCGTGGAGAGTATGTGCCAGCCTTCCTTCACCTTGTAGGGCAGCGTCAGCTGCAGGTCGTAGGCGTTTTTCGTGGTGTCTATGGCCATGACGATGAGCGAGTCACCCTTGATGTAGGCCGATGTCTCGAAGTAGGAATTGGTCTTTGTGGCAACGGAGCTCTTGGTGTTGAGGCGCGTGGACCCCGTCAGGTGTTTCGAGAAATGCGACATGACGTAGGCCCGTGGCAGCAACTTGTTCTTCGTGTTGCCGGGGTTGTACTGTGCCTCGCCGGTGCCGACGAAAGCCCAATGGGCGCGCATGTACCAATATATATAGCCCGTGCAGCCCGCAAGCATACACTCGTTAACCTCCTCGGCAAACAGCAGCTGCTCGTGCCATGTCGGCAGACGGCTGACCTCGCTCGTCACGCTGTGTTCCGTCATCCACACTTCCTTGCCGTACTTGGCAGCCAGCTGGGCGGCATTCTTCATGTTCACCAAGGGCGGATGTCCGTAGAGGTGACCCGCAATGATGTCTATCTGGTCTCGTGCTGTCTCGTCGTTGAGCAGCATGTTGGAGTACTTGGGGTCGAAGCCCAGCGGCTCGGCGCTGATGAGGCGCACGCCGGGGTAAGTGGTGCGGTCGAGCAGATGGGCATAGCCCTTGACGAGGTCCAGCTGCTGCTGTGGCGTGTAGAGGCAGCCGGAGTAGTTCACCCACCAGTCGGGCTCATTCTGGATGGACACGGCATCCACGGCCACGCCATTGCGCTTCATGTACGCCAGAAACGTGTTGAGCCACGGGAAGAACTTATCGTAGCAGTCGCGGCGCAGCTCGCCACGCTGGCTGTTCTCGTCCTCGGTGTTGCCGCCATTGGCGCCACCGTTGGTCTTGTACTCGCCGGGTGGCGACCACGGCGTGCCGAACACGATGCCGCCACGCTGCTTCACAATCTTGGCAGAGGGCAGTGAGCCTTTCCAGTCGTAGGGCGTGTCGTAGTTGCCCCATTCGGGCACGATGATGTCGCCCTCGAAGTTGGGCGAAATTTCCATGCGCATGATGTTAAGCCCAACCCTCGACGTGCGGCCGTAGAGCAGCTTCACGGGTTCCGTGTCGTTGCCGAATGGACACATGGCTCCGTCGCAGCATGCTGCGCCAAAGCCCGTCACACGTTGTTGGCGGGTGGAGTCAACGGTAATCTTTATGTTGATGCCATGGGCTGCCGCGGACATGCCCAAAGCAACCAGCAGAACAATAAGTTGTTTCATCGTTGCAAGCTATATCTTGAGGTGATTGTGATTCGGGGCGGCAAAGCATGTTTTTGACGTGGCAAATATACGGCTTTATTGCTTCACGCATCTCATGTTGAGGCGTTTTTTTTGAAAAAAAGTGTAAAAACATGTCGAAGAGTGTTGCCGGAGGCCGCGAATATGCGCGAAAAGCCTTACCTTTGCGCCATATTAGCAACAGTCATTACATTTTTATGGAACAACAGACAACCCCGCGCGCCGACCTCGCTGCCCTCGGCAAGCAGACGGCCTATACCTTCGACTACGCACCACAGGTGCTCGAGACATTCGAGAACCGTCACCCCGACAACGACTACTGGGTGCGCTTCAACTGCCCCGAGTTCACCAGCCTGTGCCCCATCACCGGCCAGCCCGACTTTGCCGAGATACGCATCAACTACCTCCCCGGGCGGCTCATGGTGGAGAGCAAAAGCCTAAAACTCTACCTCTTCAGCTTCCGCAACCACGGCGACTTCCACGAGGACTGCGTCAACACCATCATGAAGGACCTCATACGCCTCATGGACCCCAAGTACATCGAGGTCATAGGACTCTTCACACCACGTGGTGGCATCAGCATCTACCCCTACGCCAACTATGGCCGCCCGGGCACCAAGTATGAGGAGATGGCCAGCTACCGCCTCCTGCACCACGACCTGTAAGCCCCTCTTTTGCGCAAAGGCTTACGCTCAGAACAGTTTTTTAGGAAAAAAGTGGCGGAATGCTTGTACGTTTGCAGCAAAAGCATTACCTTTGCCCCAACTAACATTATTTAATACTATAAAGGAACTAAAAGCGATGCACAACACCGTTAAACAACTCTTTCGAGCTGGTGTCTATGCCGGCATCCTGTTGCTTTCCACGTCCTGCAAGGACACCGATGCATTCTTCTCCAACAGCGACAGCCGGACAGACACACAGACAGCCAACACCTTCAACTTCTCCACCACACAGAAGCTCGACCTGATTGTGGACTATTCTGCCTTCAAGGTCTATGGCCCCGTGCGCTTCAGCGTCTATAACGTCAATCCCATCGTGGGCGAGAACACCGACGCAGAATACATCGACGAGAGCATCGAACCACTCTTCGAGGCTTTCACCGACGAGCACGGCAGGTATGATGCCACCATCACCCTCCCGGCATACGCCAAGGTGCTGTATGTCGTGACGAGGTACCTCACCATCAGCCAGCGGCGCATGGCGGTGGAGGTGGTCAACGGCTTGGCCAAGGCTGTGGCCCAGAACGATGGTGGTGCAGACACACGCGCCGTGGCCACACGTGCCAAGACAGCCGGCACATCTACCAACGACATGTCGCAGATGTACAATTTCTCCTTCAAGATCAACACGTCCTCCGGCAGCAACACCGGCACACGCATCTGCAAGGACTGGCACACGCCCCTGGGCACCTGGAACTCCGCCAGCGGACGCCCCGACTACCTGATGAACCGCGCCACATCCAATGCCGGCCTGTTGTTCTCGGAAAGTGAGATCGACGGCCTCTACGAAGCTGCGTGCAAGGCCCTCAACTCCAGCTCGACAAGCAAGGATCAGTACCGCGAGAGCGCCGACCTCACCCTCATCAAGGACTCGGAAGTGAGCATCACCGGCCTGGGCAGCTTCACATGCTGGCTCAACAGCCTGGGCTACTATTACTACACCGACGCCACCAAGCCCACCAAGATTTCGGACCTGGACATCATCATGCTCTTCCCCAACACCCAGGACGGCATGCGCTACACCAATTGCGACTACAATGGCAGCATAGGCATGGTGCGCGGCGATGCCATCCAGCTGATGTACTACCCCAACATCAAGAGCGGCAGCTACGCCGGCGCGACCAAAATCTTCCCCAAAGGCACCAAGATTGGCTTCATGGTGAAGTCCAACGGATGGGGGTGCATAGACCAAGACCACAGCTTCAACTACAGCGGCTGGAAGACGAAGAAGCTTAACATCTGGGCTTCATCGACTGAGGGCCTCTCATATTGCGGCGACACTGGCTACAGATACCCCAATACCACTGGCGAGGCACGCACGGCCAAGTTCCAGTATGTTGACCCCTCGGGCAAGAAGTATGCCATCATCTCCGTGGAGGATGCCTGCGATGACAAGGACTACGACGACCTCCTCTTTGCCCTCACACCTGCCAATGCCTTTGCCGGGTTGGCCGACGTGGAGGACGGCAAAAGCTCTTCCACCGGTGTCTATGCCTTCGAGGATCGCTGGCCCAGCCGCGGCGACTACGACATGAACGACCTTGTGGTGAACGTCAAGGACGAGCGCACTTTCGACAACAACGGCAAGATTAAGAAGCAAACGTTCTACTTCACCACCTATCAGAACAAGGTGGAACTCGTCAACGGCCTGGCTGTACGTCTTAACACCAGCCAGTCACACACCGTGGCCATGAAGAAGATGGCAAAGGGTGCGACAGCCACCTCACAGGCCGTTGCTGCCACCTACGAGACATATACCGACTCCAATACGGGCAAAAAGGTCTATTATCTTGCTGACTGGGTGGAAGATGACCTTGGTGCCACCTATATCCTCGAACTCACCTACTCGTCGGCGCAGACAGCCGACAAGGTTGCCGAAGTGGCGCAGCCCTTCCTCTTCCGCAAGCTCGACAATGGCAAGCAGCTTGAAGTGCATATCCCCTTCGAGAAACCCACGAGCCGCATGGACACGAGCCTCTTCGGCACAGAGGCCGATATGTCCAATCCCTCCACGGGTGAGTACTACGTGCGCTCCGGCTTGTACCCCTTCGCCTTCTATCTCTCTGGCACCAAGGCTGAAGCGTTCTTCGACACTATTCTGAGCGCTGAGGGAGAGAACCAAGCCATTAACACCTTCTATCCTACCTTCCTCACATGGTCGTCGAGCCGTGGCGCGAGGAACGAGGACTGGTATCTGAAGAGCAATAAGAAATAGCATAGACGTCCATCCGCAATAGCCCCCGCCTCATGCCAACGGCAACAGGCGGGGGCTACTTGTTATAATGGCGTACATCTGCAACGGGGCTTAGAGTTTGATGCTCACGGCCTTGCCGCTGTAGCTCACGGTGTGTGTGTCGCCGTCGGGGGTGTGGATGCGGAAGCGTCGCGTTGCAATCATCCCGGGGAATACCCCCTTGCGTTTGCCTATGGTGAGCTTACGGGCGCGGTCATTCCATGTCATGGGAATCTCCGTGTAGGCCCCCTGCTCGTAGCGGTAGGAATCGCCCTCGTCCTCGTAGAGCGTGAAGGCCCCATCAGCGCCGGGATAGACGATGATTTCGAGGTCGTCCCATGCCTTCTCTTGAGCCCATTGCACGTCGGGTCCCAGGGGCAGAATGCTGCCGGCGCGCACGAACAGCGGGCTGTGGGCTATGGTGGCCTGTGCGGCAATGTGGCGTCCGCCGCTGAGGCGCTGTCCTGTCCAGAAGTCATACCAGTCCGTGCCTTGCGGCAGGTATGCGTCGTAAGTCTTTGCCTGTGTCCAGTCCACGGCGGGGTATGTTTTCCCCTGCGGTCTGTCGGTGGGCTCGTTGCGGTTCCATCCTGTGAGCTCGTTGGTGGCAACGATTTTCTCCTTCGTGTACAGGGGGTGCAGCACGGGTACCGCCATGAGGCTCCGTCCGAACAGGTATTGCGAACCCAGGCGCCACACCGCGCTGTCCTGGGCGAAGTCCATGACGAGCGGTCGCATGAAGCTGTCGTCGGCGTGCGTCACCTGCCATGCCGTGCTATAAATATAAGGTAGCAACCTGTAGCGCAGCCTCACGGCATCCACCAAGGCATCGTAGATGGGGTCACCGGCCTGTCCGAAGTAGTAAAGCTCGCGGTGGATGTCGGTGCCGTGGCTGCGCATCATGGGGCACAGCGCCCCAAACTGCATCCACCGGGCGTACAGCTCCTGAAACTGTGGGTTCCTGACGGCCGAATTGGCACCCAACGTGTTGTAGGCTCCCGCGAAGAATCCTCCGATGTCGGTGTTCACCTGCGGGTTGCCCGTGAGGGTGTGGCTCAGGCACAGCGGCACCTGCTTGCGGAAGCTGTCCCAGCTGCTGCCGATGTCGCCGCTCCAGGTGTTGGCACCCGTGCGCTGCTGTCCGGCGAAGTAGGAACGTGTGAGAATGAACACGCGCTTCTCCTGCGAGGTGGCGCGCTGGTGGTCATACACCCCTTCCACACACGCCAGCGGGAAGGCGTTGCGCAGCGCTCGGTATGAGGCGTTGGCTCCGGGTGTTGTGGCAATGACCTGGTCGAGGTCGCTGTCCTTGAACGAGTGGTGGTCGGGGTCGGTGGAGTCCATCCACCACGCGTCGATGCCCATGGCGTGGAGGCGGCTCAGGTTCTCCCAGTAGATGTCGCGAGCCTCGGCGGCAAAGGGGTTATACACGCGCACGCCGCTGGGGTAGTCCATGCGTGGCGGCCACATGGGCAGGCCGCTCTGCGGCCAAGTCTCGAAGTCCATGAGATAGCCCCGCTCGTTCATCTGCCGGTAGCCCTTGGTGTGTGGGCCGAAGCTCTGCCAGATGCTGATGGACATGTGTGCGTGGTGCGTGTCGTGGACCTCGTCAATCATCCTCTGGGCCTGCTGGAAATCCTCGTTGAGGAATTCCATGGCGTTCCATGTGTAGTTCGACCCCCAGTACTGCCAGTCCTGGATGATGCCGTCGAGGGGTATGCCCCGCTTGCGGTATGTGCGCACGACGTCGAGCAGCTCCTCCTGGCTCTTGTAGCGTTCGCGGCTCTGGTGGAAGCCGTAGGTCCACAGCGGCACCATGGGGGCATGCCCGGTGAGGTGGCGCAGTTGCTTCACCACGCCGTCGGCCGTGGCGCCGTAGATGAAGTAGTAATCCACGTCGTCGCCCACCTGCGAGGTGAGCGTCAGCCCGCTGCGGCTGTCGAGCTGTGTGGGCGAGTAGTTGTCCCAGTAGATGCCGTAGCCCTTGATGCTCTGGAACACGTTGGCATAGTCCTCGAGGTTCGACTGTATCATCAGGCGGTTCTCGCCGCGATGGTCCAGCTTCCCGTTCTGCAGCATGCCAACGCCGTAGAGAGGCTCGTCGGCGTCGAGGGCAAAAGCCTGTGTCACATGGTAGCGCCCGGCCTCGGGGCCGCTGGTGATGGGTTCGAAGGCAGCACCCTGACTCTCGCGCAACAGCGTCTGTCCCTTGGCCGCGAAGGCGACGATGCCCGTTGCGGGGTCCACGCTCACGGTGAGCACGTTGCTGCTCACGCTGTTGCCCTTCCGGCTCACGGCAACGTCCCCGGGGTGTGCCGTCACCACGAGGCTGCGTGCGTTGTAATCCTTGCCTGCCGGTGTCTTCACCACGTGCACGGTGTGTGGGGTGTAGAACTCCAGTCGCACCACCGTGCTCCCGGCTTGCATCGTTTCTACTTTGGCATGGCTCATTGCCGTCGCAGCCACACACATCATGGCTGCCAAAATGCATCTTCTCTTCATGGCTTTGTTGAATTTAAGTAGATGAGCACAATATGTTTTATATCTTAGCGTCCTTATGCCTGGGTCGTGCGCTCTGATGTATGCAGTATGTCACCACGCCCCAGATGACGCTTGTCTGTTCGGGAGTGATTGTGATGGGGCGGTACGCCGCGTTGTGGGGCAGCAAGCGCACGACACCGCTGTCCTTGTGTGCGAGGTCCAGCTCCTTGATGGTGAAGCCACCATCGACGTATGCCACCACGACGTCGCCATGTTGCGGCTCTATGGCCTTATCCACCACGAGCAGGTCGCCAGGCTCGTAGCCCGCATCAATCATGGAATCGCCCTTGACGCGCGCGAAGAAGGTGGCCTCGCGGTGGCGGATGAGCGTTTTGTTCAGGTCTATGGCCTCCTCCTCATAGTCGGTGGCCGGCGAGGGGAATCCGGCGCGTATGCCTTCGGGGAAGTATGGCAGCAGTGTCTCTTCGCCTATTTCGGCGGTGAGGATTTGTATTTCGTTCATGTGGCGTGTGTCGTTTCTCGGGGCAAAAGTAGTAAAAAAGCAAGAATTATGCACTCTTGTCGGCTTTTTATTGTCTTTTTTGCACGTTTTCGTCCGCTATTCACTACTTTTGTTGCCGCTATGGTCTATGCGCTGGTCGATTGTGACAACTGTTATGTCTCGTGCGAGCGGGTGTTCAACCCCTCGCTCAACGGCAAGGCCGTCGTGGTTCTCTCCAACAACGACGGCTGTGTGGTGGCGCGCAGCCCCGAGGCCAAGGCCATGGGCGTGCCCGAGGGCTTGCCCTTCTTCCAGCTCGCAGAGCGTTTCCCCGGGCAGGAGATTCACGCCCTGAGCAGCAACTACACCCTCTATGGCGACATGTCGCGCCGTGTGATGGGCATCCTCCGCGCCAGTGCGCCGGAGGTGTTTGTCTATAGCATTGACGAGGCTTTCCTCATGCTCGACGAGTCGCCCTATATGCCTGTTGACTATAAGGCGTGGGGCGAGGCGCTGGCCGCCAAGGTTCGTCGCTGGACGGGCATGCCCGTGAGCATCGGCATGGCGCGCACCAAGACGCTGGCCAAGATGGCGAGCAAGTTTGCCAAGCGCTATGCGGGCTACAGGAAATGCTGCCACATCGCCACCGACGAGCAACGGCAGAAGGCCCTCGCCCTCTTTCCCGTGGAGGACGTGTGGGGCATCGGCCGCCGCCATGGCGCCCGTCTGCGCCAGCGCGGTGTGGCCACGGCGCTCGACTTCACGCGCCTCGATGGCGAGGCCGTGCGCCGCTCGATGTCCGTCACGGGGCTGCGCACATGGCAGGAGCTGCATGGCCGCGACTGCATCTCCCTCGACCATCTGCCGCGCAAGCAGACCATCTGCACGAGCCGCAGCTTCCCCAAGATGGTGGCCACGCGCCAGGAGCTGGCGGTGGCCGTGTCGGCCTTTGCCGCCCGCTGTGCCGGCAAGCTACGCCACCAGCGCAGCATGGCGCAGCTCGTCACCACCTTCGTAGCCACCAACCCCTTTCGCGAGGACATGGACCAATGCAGCGTGGCACGCACGGTGGCGCTGCCGGCACCGGCGGCTTCCGACCCCGAGATTGTGCACGCCGCGCTCGAGGCCATGGACGCGTGCCTGGCCTCGGCCGTCATGGCGCGCATGGGTGGCGGCCTGGGCGCGTCGCCGCAGCCTCCTGCCGCCGCCGCTTTGCAGTGGAAGCGCGCCGGGGTCATCGTGGGCGGCATCGTGCCCGACACGGAGGTGCAGACGAGTTTCCTTGACATACCCCCGGCCCTCAAGGCCAAGCTCACGCGCCTCTCCGCCGTTGCCGACGCCGTCAATGCTCGCCACGGCGATGAGACCCTGCAGGTGGCCAGCGCCATGCGGCCCCACGACCCCGCCACCGGCAAGGCGCTGACGTTTCGCAACAGCATCCTCCACGAGCGGCGTTCGCCTTTCTACACCACCGACATCCGCGACATCATCACGGTGACGTAACCCCCTGTACCCCCGTGTGTGCGCATGGCCGGCAGCGTTAATGCAATGTTTCAACCCTAAATATTCACTTCTCTGATTATGAACCTAAGACGATGTGCTTATTTCAGTGCCGCAGCGCTCTGCTTGATGTTTGCCGGGTGCGTGGCAAAGGTTGCGGTGCAGCCGCTTAGTGGTGCCTTGGAGGCTCCCCTCGTCGAGGACACACTGCCCGCCCATGTGCGTCAGGCCCTGGCCGAGGCCAAGCTCTATCATCAGTATGAGATTATGTCAGACGAGGCCGAGGGCATCAGCGTGAGTGCCATCGGCGAGGCCGACAACCACCCCACCGAGGGCTTCGGCATCGTCGTGGTGCGCAACGCCACGTCGGTCACCTTCCCACATATCCGCAACAGCCGCCAGCCCAATGCGCTCTATGACAGTGCCTCCGGCGACCTGTGGCTGTCCACCAGCGCCATAGAGGGCAGCGGCGTGGAGGTGCAGCGTCTCTACCGTCTGCGTTTCCGTGGCGACAGCGCATATATTGCCGCCGTGGCAGAGCCATACGCAGTGCAGCAGGAGGCCCTCGCCCATCTGGGCTATTCCCTCGACGGCTCCCGCATCACGTTCTATGTCGATGGCGCCTCTGTGTCCACCGTCACCAACACCGTCACCGACCAAGGCGAGATGGCTGCCGATGCGCTGTGGATTGGCGAGTCCATGACCTACGCTCTCACTGTCGGCGGCCCGCATGTGTGTATCACTCCCGGTCTGCGCTTCGCCTCGGGGCCGGTGTTCTACTACGACGACATGCCCACCTTCACGCCCGCCATCGCCGTAGGCGACGATGGCAGCGTGACCCTCTCCGAATGGGGGTGCAACGACCCCGCACCTCGGGATTAGCATGTTGTCGTGGGCCAAAGCCCTTCGGGCTGCCGCCACGTGGCGGCGGCCCGAAGGGGTTGTCAGGCTTGTTGCGGCGTGGCGTCGGCGCGTTGCCACCCAATCATCTTCTTGGGGCAGGCGCAGACGCATTTTCCACACTTGATGCAGTCGGGGTTGGTGAACCCCGGCCGCTGTCCACGGGCCTCATAGGGCTTGAGCTGCAGCGGGCAGACGCGGGCGCACGTCTTGCAGCTCTGGCTGCACCGCTCGCTCACGCTGACGCACGTGAACGCCGTGGGCAGCGGCCCTCGCTTTGGCGCGAGCCAGTGGGCTATGGTGCCCATGGGGCAGAAGCTGCACCACGTGTATGGCGCATAGATGAAGGCCAGCGTCACCCCCACGATGTTGGTCAGCAGGATCATGCGCCAGAACACACGCCCCGCATCGCCCAAGCTCTCCACGAATGCCATCTGCACGCCGAACATGGAGAAGATGAGCACCACCATGAACACGCGGAAGCCCCGCGTGCGCACCACCCGTGGTATGGGCTTGTGGGGCGAGTATCTCGACAGCAGATGCCAGTACATGTTGCTTCGCAGGCAGTAGTGTCCGCACCAGTAGCGCCCCATCCAGTGGGAGGTGACGATGGGTCCCAGCATGCATATCAGCGCCAGCAGCCCACACACGGGGTAGAACCACCCCAGGATGAGGTAGGCAAAGAGCAGCGGGTAGAACACAGGCCCCGGCATGGCGTAGTGGCGGTGGAAGGTGTGTCGTTTGTCCTGCATGGCGGTGGTGTGTGGTGTGTCAGAGGTTGTCGGCAATGACCACGGCCTCCTTTGCCGCGCCATCGACCTTGATGGTCAGCGGCGTGGCGAAGTGCACCACGCGTATGTGGTCCGTCTCCTCGGTCGCCGGCATGGCGTCGAGGCTGTCCTGGCGGTAGATGCCGTCGCCCATGAAGTCGTTGATGGTGAGATAGGCCACGCCCAGGGAGGTGAGGTTCTGGAAGAAGTGTGTGCCCTGGCTGGGATCGACGCGGTAGTTTTGCAGCCCGGCCTCCACGATGACCTTTGCGGCGCTGATGGCGGGCCACTTCACGGGTATGCCGAGCCAAGGGTCCGAGCTTCCCCACCTGCCTGGTCCCACGAGCACGTAGTTCAGTCCGTTGGTGAGGAAACGCTGGTTGATGGTGCGCATCTCCTCGGCTATGGCGGGGTTGGCCGACGCCGTCCAGCTTGCTGTCTTCACATACACGATGTCCTGTATGTCGGTGAGAATGCCGTGGCCTATGGCGTTGTGCGAGCGCAGCAGGCATCGCTCGTCGGCCACGGCGCGCAGGTCCTCGTTGAGGTTCATCTTGTTGTCCACCATGGGGCGTATCTGCAAGAGGTAGAACTCGCCCGTGCGGTCGGCGTTGATGTTGGCGGCAAACTCAATCTCCACGGGGCGCCGCATCTCCGACTGGCCGTAGAGCATCACCTTCTGCATCAGCTCGGGCAGGGGGAACACCCCATGTTGGAGCACGCCGCAGAAGGTAATCACCTTGCGGCCACCGTCGTAGATGCCGTCGCGTATGACCTGGTCGTAGGGGTCGTAGGTGGAGGCGATGTATTGAAGCTCGCCGTCGGGCTCGGCCACGTTCACGCGCAGCTTGAGCAGGTTGAAGCCGTCGTCCTTGAGGAAGGTCTGCGGCGCATTCTGCAGGTCGAGGGCGTAGAAGCGCGTCTGCGTCTCGCGCAGGGCAATCTCCATCTCCGATGTCTGCAGCACCTGATGCGGGTGTGCGGGACACACGCGCAGTGCCTGTCCGCCGTCCACGATGTACTTGCCCAGCCCCAGCGCGAGGTTCACGGTGCCCTCCTCGGCGCGCTCGTCGCCGATGGGGTAGTAGTTCACGCTGCGAGCCACGCCGGAGAGGGTGGGGTAGAAGCGTGTGCCGTGGGCGTGGCCCACGACCTCTTGCAGTATGACAGCCATCTTCTCCTGGTCGATGACGTTGCTCGTGGCCGTCATGTAGGCTTTGGAGTCGGCATAGAACACGCTGGCATACACGGCCTTGATGGCATCGGAGAGCATGTGCAGCCGCTCGTATTTGTCGCTCACGTAGGGTATCATGTACGTGGAGTAGATACCGGCAAAGGGCTGGTAGTGGGAATCCTCGAGCAGGGAGCTGGAGCGTATGGCGATGGGTGTCTCCACCACTTCGAGAAAGGCCATGAGGTCGCCGATGAGGCGTGCCGGCAGCCGCGCGTGGAGGAATGCCGTGAGAATGTCGTCGTCGGGGATGTCGGAGAGCGCGAGCTGGTACAGCTCGTTGGTGTCCATGAACTCGTCGAACACGTCGGTGCATAGCACCACCGTCTTGGGTATCTTCACCGCCGCCGTGGCATATTCGTTGAGGTCCTTGTGGCGTTTTATGATGTGGTCGATGAAGGCCAGGCCTCGCCCCTTGCCGCCGAGGCTTCCGTCGCCGATGCGTGCGAAGTTGGAGTAGCGGTCGAAACGTTCGCGGTGGAACACGGCCACCACGCCCTGGTTCTTCATGCGGCGGTATGAGACGATGGCGTCGAAGATAATCTGCCGGTGCAAATCGACGTCCTGCACCGAGTCCCAGGTGATGCGCTTGAGGAAGTCGGCGATGGGGAATAGCGCCCTCGACGACAGCCATCGCGACACGTTGTTGTGCTGCACATGGTAGAGCAGCGACTCGCGCGGCAGGGTGAAGATGTTGTCCTGCAGGTCCTTGAGGTTGCGCAGCCGCGCCACCTCGCGCATGGTGTCGGGGTCGCGGAAGATGAAGTCGCCGAAACCAAAGTAGTGGTTGATGAGCTTGCGCAGATCGACGGCCATCTTCTTGGAGTTCTTATCCACGAAGCGCACCTTCTGCGCCTCCACCAGGCGGGCCTTGTCCGGCTCCGACGATTCCATGATGAGCGGTATGTAGGGGTCGCGCTGGCGTATGCTCTTGAGCAACGTCACGCCCGCCATCTCGTCGAGCACGCCGCCGTGGGGGAAGCGGCAGTCGGAGATGACGCCCAGTGTGTTGTCGGCATAGCGGTCGTAGAGCGCCCATGCCTCCTCGTAGGAGCGAGCGAGCACAATCTTTGGGCGTCCGCGCATGCGCAGTGTCTCGAGCTGCGAGTTGAGGGCCTCGGTGGCAAATTCCAGCGACTGTTGCAGCACGAACTTGTAGAGCGAAGGCAGTATGCTGGAGTAGAAGCGTATGTTGTCTTCCACGAGGAGTATCATCTGCACGCCGGCTTCGAGGTCGTGTTCGAGGTTCATCTTGTCCTCGATGAGCTTGATGATGGAGAGCAGCAGCTCCGTGTTGCCCAGCCAGCAGAACACATACTCGAAGGCCGAGAGATCCTCGTCGGCCATGCGGCGGCTGATGCCGTGGCTGAAGGGCGTGAGCACCACGCATGGTATCTGTGGGTGCGACTCCTTGATGCCGCGTGCGATCTGGAAGATGTCGTTGTTGTCGGTGCCTGGCATGACTATTACCAGGTCGAAGGAGAAACGCCCCATCTGCGCCTCGGCTTCGCTCTCCGACGCCACCTGGAAGAAGCGGGGCGGGTAGCGCAGTCCGAGCTTGGAGTATTCGTCGAAGATTTTCTCATCCACGCGTCCGTCGTCCTCGAGCATGAAGGCATCGTAGGGGTTGGCTATGAGCAGGACGTTGAAGATGCGTCGTGCCATGAGATCGACGAAGGAGGTGTCGTGGAGCTGCAGTGTTGTCTCTCTGTTCATTGTGCTGTTGGTGGGTCGGGTGGGGTGGTGTCAGGCCATGACGCCCACGGGAAACTGCATGGCGGAGCAGTGGATGGAGCCGTGCTGGCGCACGAGTGTGCGTGCGTCGATGTCGATGATGGCCTTCCGTGGGAATGCCTGTGCCAGGCGTCGGTGTGCCAGCGCGTCGTTGTCGGGCTGCGCGTAGGTGGGCATGAGCACCGCTTTGTTCAGGATGAGGAAGTTGGCGTAGGTGGCAGGCAGGCGGTGGCCGTCGTCGGGGTCGCACACGGGGTCTGGCATGGGCAGTGGTATGAGGTCATAGGGCTTGCCGGTGGCTGTGCGCAGCCCCCGCAGCTCGTCCTGCATGGCGGCGAGGTCGTCGTGGTGCGGGTCGGCGGTGTCGGCAGGCGGTGCCACGTAGGCTATGGCCGTCGTGGAGCAGAATCGCGCCAGCGTGTCGATGTGGCTGTCGGTGTCGTCGCCGATGAGGTGTCCGTGCGTGAGCCACAGCACGCGGTCGGCACAGAGGTCGCGCTTGAGGCGCGCCTCGATGTCGTGGCGCGTGAGGTGTGGGTTGCGGTTGGGGCTGAGCAGACAAGCCTCGGTGGTGAGCAGCGTGCCGCAGCCGTCGCTCTCCACGCTGCCTCCTTCGAGCACCAAGTCCTGCTGGCCGCTGTAGAGGCCGCGCAGCGGCGGCGTGGCGTCGGCGTCGGTGTCGCTGCCGCCGCCGGCATCGGTGGTGCTGCCGGCGGTGTCCGCCACTCCTGCCATGCGTCGGCAGATGAGGTTGTCGCTGTCGGCGGCAAACTTCATGCCCCAGCCGTTGAAGCGGTAGTCCATGAGGCGCGGTCCGCCGGTGGTGACCACAGTGAGGAAGGCGTGGTCGCGCGCCCAGGTGTCGTTGGTGGGGCAGCGGAAATAGCGTATGTGTGGCGTGAAGCGCGTGGGTATGCGCTCATGCACGATGGCCCGTATGCGTTCGGGTTCGGGCGTGACGATGAGCAGGTGCTCGTTGCCGGCCAGCACCTCGAGGGCCATGCGCACATACGTCTCGTCGATGTCCGCGAGGATGGGTGCCCAGTCGGTGGCGGCGTGCGGCCATGTGAGCTGCACGCCGCTTTGTGGGTACCACTCGGCCGGGAAGAATGTCTCGCGTATCTCAGTGCGTTCGGGTCCTGCCGCCGCGGCCATGGGCATGTGCAGCGTGAGGTCGGCTATGGTCGGTGTGGTGCGTGTGAAGTGTATTGCCATGAAGTTGTGCCATGTGTGTGGCGGGGTTGGGTGTGTGGTGTGTGGTCAGTAGGCCACGACGTTGCTGGCGGTGTATGCGCTGCTCCAGGCGCCGCCGTTGACGTAGTTGGCCCCCCAGGCGCCGAAGCCCGTGTATGCGTCGCTGATGTTCACGCGCTCCTTGGCCCAGAACCACTTGCCGCTTGTGTCGCCGGCGACGCGTATCATCAGCGGGGCCTCGCCGCGCACGGGTGCTGCCACCTCTGTCGATTGTCCCACGGTGTTGGTCACGACGATGGTCAGCGGCAGGTTGGAGGCGTCGGTCACGCCGGTGGCCTGCCCCAGACGCACGAAGTCCTTGCTCTTGGCCGTGGTGTTGACCATGGTCGTCGTGCCCACCTCAAAGGCGGCATGCACCTCGGCGCCCACCTGCGTGCCGTCGAGCTTCACCACGGTGGGCAGCGTGCCTCCGGCGGCCATGAGGTAGATGTCGGAGGTGCCGTTGGCGGGAGCCGTCACGGCGAGCACCACGTCGTTGAAGTCGAAGTCGTCGGTCACGCCCAGGTCCTCGAAGGCGTAGAAGTAGTACATGGTGGGTTCCGTGGGCACGACGGCGGGTGCCGGTGTCGGTGCGCTGGCTGGTGTGCCGGGCGTGTAGCCCGGGTTGCATGTCGAGGCGGGGATGTTGATGTCGGTGGCGCCGTGCTTTGACGATGCCATCTTCGCACCCGATGCGGCGTCGAGGCGGTAGTAGGGTTGCGCCCCCACCTCGCCGGCGGCCTGCTGCTCGGCGCTCTTGTCGCTGTAGCCGAAGGCGAAGTGGCTGTTCGTGGCCACCACGACGTGGCGGAAGTAGTTGGCCACGAAGCCCTGATTGGCGCTGGCGGCGCCGTTGGCGATGGTCTCGGCCTCGAACACGGCGTAGTCGCCGCTGGCAGGGCCGTAGATGCCATACACATCCTTCGTGATGTTCATCGTGGCCGTTTCCTCCACGCGGAACACGCTGCGGTTGCCGAGGTAGAGGAACGACGGCCCCGCAGCCTCGAAGGTCTTGGTGACGACGCCCGCGTCGGCATCGTTCTGGAATCCGTTGCGGTCGGTGTCGCCCAGGTTGATGTAGAAGCGGTTCGTCACGGTGAGCTTGCAGTTGTTGATGACGTCGTTGGACCCTGCCGTGTAGTTGAAGTCGGTGGTGGTATATTGTCCGTTGTTGACCCACGTGTTGTTGTTGCTGTCGATGTCGGTGGCGCCGCTGATGGTCATGCCCACGTTGTTCTGCACGTGGCTGCTGCCGGCGGTGTGCAGGCGTGTGGCGGTGATGGTGCCGTCGTTGACGATGACGGAGTTGTTGTTCTCCGTGCTCAGTTCGCCGCTGACGGTCACCGTGTTCTCATTATATAATATGGAGTGGTTGTTCACGCTGAGCTTGGCGGCCTGCAGGGTGCCGCGGTTGTAGATGTGGAGGCCGTTGTTGAGCTTCAGCGCGCCGGCGGTGACGATGGCCGCTCCGGGTGCCACGTAGAAGTCGCATCCTGCCTGCAGGTTGCCGGCGGCGTTGGCGCTGAGTGTCAGCGTGGCGTTCTCGATGAGGTATATCTTGCTGTTGGGTGCGATGTAGAAGTTGCGGTTGGTGAAGTCGCAGTTGCCCTTGATGTAGAGCGTGCCGCCCGAGGTGGCCGAGCCGTTCCAGGCTCCCCAGATGTTGAGTTCGCCGGCAAAGGTCTCGTCGATGTAGTTGTTGCACGAGGCGGCGTTCTGCGTGAGTAGCGTCACTCCGGCCGGCACGGCAGCGAGGAAGTTCTCGCCCGAGGGCTTCGGGGCGTTGGCGCTGAAGTCAAACTGCGGCGTGAGGCCGTCGGGCACGCGGCGCGGCGCTGGCGCGGCGGCGCGGGTGGCGTTGTCCGCGAAGCTCACGCTGACGCTGCCTTCGCCCACGGCCACGTTGCGCTCGCTGACGTAGCCGTCGGCGTCATACACGGCCACATAGAGCCTGTCGCACGTCTGCGGACGTGCCACGGTGAGCTCCGTGGCCACCCCTGCGCGCACGCCGTCCACGGTGGCGAGCGGTGCCGTTGTCTGTCCTATGGGGCTGGCGGGGTATATCTTCAGTGTGCCGTCGGTTGCTGGTGTCACCACGACGCGTGTTGCCACTGCCGTGTTCCATGTCTGGTTGGCGTCGATGGCTTGTCCGCCCATGATGGTGTTGACGAAATTCGTTGCGGCCTGTTTCTTGTAGTAGCCGGCGTCGTACAGGTCCTTGTCCTGCGTACACGCCGCCAGTGCCAAGGCCGTTGTGGCCAAGAGAGTTGAGATTTGTGTAGTTTTCATAGCTTATGGTTTTAATTGGTTGCAGTGTGATGCATCATTCAGGCAGCAGGCTCTTGTCGAACACGTAGCCGTCGGCATAGCCGCTCGCCCACCAGTTGGTTTCGGCCGTGGCGTTGCGCGCCCACTGCTCGAAGCCGAAATACACGCTCGTGACGGGGATGTACTCCACGGGCCACTGCCACGACCCCGGCACGCGCAGCGCGTAGGGCACGTCGCCGGCGTGGAAGCCGTCGGTGAAGGCGGGGATGTGCACCTGGCCGTGGGCGTCGGTGATGAAGAAGTCGCCGTTGGCGGTGAGCGTGAAGCCCTCGGGCAGGTTGTCCACCCTGACCGTGACGGGGCGGCAGTAGATCTCGCCTGGCGACATGGCCTGTGTCTCGGTGTTGACGATGTAGCCGTCGCTCTTCTGCCCGGCGGGCGTGGTGAAGGCGCGCCCCACGTCGGCCACGAGCACGCGTATGTTGTCGCTGTTGCCGGCGGTGGCCTTGAGGCATAGGTCAAGCGTCTTGGTGCACCCTGCGGCCCAGAGTGTGAGCGTGAGTGCGCCGTCGATGGGTGTGGTGACGGATGCCACGCAGTCGTTGAAGTCATAGTCGCCGGCCACCTCCGTCATGTCCTCGAAGAGGTATGTGTAGGCCTGCGTCTCGGCCGGTATGTCTGTCTCCGGCTCGGGGGTGTATGCCTCGCCGCATGTGCCGTCGATGGTTGCCGTGCCGCCGTTGCTGCTCACTGCCGCTGCGCCGCCGTCGAGATGGTAGTTGACATTCCACTCGTCCACCTGTTGCGGGAAGGCAAAGCCCTCGGTGGTCACCTGCACGTTGTCGAAGAAGTTGATGCAGGGGTAGGTGCCCTCGGCACCTTTCACGGCGCGGGCTATGCGCACGAGGGCAGCCTCTTCGCCCGTGCCGAAGAAGCCCTGGTTGCCCTGCGTCCACCACGGGTTGTAGCCATGGTAGCCGAAGGTGGCCGTGTCGGTGACGAGGAAGTAGGCCTTCGAGCCGAGCACCACCTTGGCGTTGTTCATGTAGAGGCGTGCGCAGCGCACGAAGCCGCCGCCGTCCACATAGAGGTAACCTCCTCCCAGTTCTATGGTGAGCAGCTCCGTGACGTCGAGGTGGCAGCGGTTGAGCCAGTTCTCGGACGTGGCGTTGAAGGTCATGGTGCGTGTGGTGAAGTGTCCGCTGTTCACCCACGTGCACGTGTTGCTGTTGACGAGCGACAGCCCGTCGATGTTGGCCGTGCCGGTGTCCTCGTTGATGAAGCGGCTGCTGCCTTCGGTGGCGAAGCTCGCTGCGCTGATGGCAGCCCTGTTGGCGAGCAGCGAGTTGTTGTTCTTGGTGGCGAGCTGGCCCGAGGTGGTGATGGTGCCGTCGTTGATGACCTTCGACTCGTTGTTGATGTCGAGCGTCGTGGCGGTGATGGTGGCCGTGGGGGCGTTGTACAGGCGCAGGTCGGTGATGTTGGCCCCCTCGCCGCCCACGGTGATGGTGCCGAGGTTGTGGAGCTCGCGCTGTGTGGATGAGAGCAGCTTGCCGCACGTGATGGCGCCGGCGTTGTAGATGCCCTGGCACGCATTGGAGAACTGCAGCGTGCCGCTGCCGCAGTCGAGGGTTGCCCCCGGGCAGATGGCGAGGGTGGTGTTGATGCCCAGTGCCAGGCCGCTCATGGTGAGGCGGCTGCCGGGCAGCAGGGTGATGGTGCCTGTGGCGTTGCCGCCGAAGTATATGCCGGTGAGCGTGACGTCGCCCTGCACGTAGAAGTGGGCGGCGTTGGAGCAGTTGATGGCTGTCGTTGAGGCGTTGACCACGTAGTCGCCACCCTCGGCCACGAAGGTGTAGTAGTCGTAGGTCGCCGGCAGCGGCGTGGCGCCCTGCGGCGCCGTGGCGGGGAAGAGGGTGGCATCGCTGGCGCTCACCGTGGCCGGCGTCCAGCCGTAGTCGTAGTCTATGGCGCGCGTGGTGGGACGCAGTGTGGCGCGCGTGGCGGCGGTGAAGTCGTGGGCGAGCGTCTCCTCGGCGCCGATGGTGTCGGCCACGGCCGTGGCGCGCCCGGCGTCGTCGCGTGTGAGCATGAAGATGTGTGTTGCCGTGGCGGGTCTGTCGAAGTCAAACACGTTGCTCCCCGCCCTCAGCGCCCGCTTGGCCAGAAGCTTGCCTTCGCCGCTCGCGCCAAAGGGGTTGCCGGCGTAGAGCCACACGCTGTCGGGCGCCGTGGCGGGCATGGTGAGCCTGGCACGTGTCAGGCGCATCGTCTCCCAGGTGTGGGTGGGGTCGATTTTGTCGATAGGCACGGGGAAGTTGGCCTGTGCCTGCTGCTGCATGAAGTTGTGGTCGTAGTAGTCGGTGGCCGTGCAGCCCGACATGGCCATAGCTGCCGCCACGGCCGCTGCGGCTCCTGTGCGCAAAGCACCTCTGTATGCTCTTGCCATAATGTGTCTGTATGTTTGTCCGCGCAAATTTAGTATTTACGTAGCATACGGCCAAACATTTCGCGGGGAAATCGCGACATTGGCGCGTTTTTTGCGCCTGTGTCAACGCCTCAGTCGATGTAGCGGCGGGTGAGCTGCCCGTAGTGGTCTATGCGGCGGTCGCGAAGAAACGGCCACCAGCGCCTGACGTGTTCCGAGCGCTGCATATCAACCTCCACCACGATGTTGGCAGCATCCGTGGCAGGGGCCTCGGCAAGAAGCTCGCCCTGAGGGCCGCACACGAAGCTCGACCCCCAGAAGGGCACGCCGTCCTCCACGCCCACGCGGTTCACGGCCACGAGGGGCAGGCCGTTGGCCACGGCGTGGCCGCGCTGCACGAGTTGCCAGGCGTCGCGCTGGCGTCGCTGCTCGTCGGGCGTGTCGGCGGGGGCGTAGCCTATGGCGGTGGGGTAGATGAGGATGTCGGCGCCAGCGAGCGCCATGAGGCGTGCGCCCTCGGGGTACCACTGGTCCCAGCACACTTGCACGCCCAGGCGTCCCACCGACGTCTGTATGGGTCGGAAGCCCTGGTCGCCGGGTGTGAAGTAGAACTTCTCGTAGTAGCCCGGGTCGTCGGGGATGTGCATCTTGCGCTGGCAGCCGGCGATGGTGCCGTCGCGCTCGATGACCACGGCCGTGTTGTGGTAGAGGCCCGGCGCGCGGCGCTCGAAGAGGCTTGCCACGAGTACCACCCCCAGCTCTTTGGCCAATGCGCCAAAGTGGTCTGTCGATGGTCCGGGTATGGGTTCTGCCAGGTCGAAGAGGCCCACGTCCTCCGTCTTGCAGAAGTAGGGCGTGTTGTGCAGCTCCTGCATCACCACGAGGTCTGCACCGCGTGCCGCCACGTCGCGTATGTTGTCGTCGAGGCGCTTGACGTTGGCTTCAACGCCCAGGTTGCTTGCTTGCTGTATGATTCCTACTTTCATGGAGTTATGCTTGTATGGTTAGAGTGGCGGTGCAAGCCGCGAGCACCCTCTCGCTGTGGCTCACCACCACGGCGGCACGTTGCTCGCGACGGAGCGTGGCAAGCAGGGTGTCGGTGGTGAGCTGTGCCGTCTCGGCGTCGAGGGCCGAGGTGGGTTCGTCGAGCAGGATGAGCGGCTTGGGCAGCGCGAGCGCTGCGGCGATGAGTATGCGCTGGCGCTGTCCGCCCGAGAGCTTGGCCACCGTCAGGTCGAGCACCGAGGGTTCCAGTCCCAGCGACGCCAGCACCTCGGCAACAGGCTGCGGCGCCACGGCCCCATAACCCGCCGCGGCGGCCGTGGCGGCCGTGGCGACGTTGCGGTTGGCACCGAGGCTGTGGGTGAGCGCCACGAGGTCGTGGCCCGTGGCGGCCAGCGGCATCAGCTCCTGCGGCACGTAGGCCGTGAGGCGTCTGAGGGCATCCACATGGGCCGCGTCGAGCGGCAGGCCACACACCTCGATTGCTCCGGCCGACGTGGGCACGAAGCCCAGTATGGCCCTCAGGAGCGACGTCTTGCCCGAGCCGCTCTCGCCGGCGATGCCCAGCATCTGGCCGGCGCCAACGGTGGCGCTGACGTCGGCAAAGAGCGTGCGCCCGCCCATGCACAGGCCCACGCCGCGCAGGGCGAGCACCGGCGGTGTCGCTGCAATGGCGGGGGTGGGGGAGTTGTCGTTCATGCGGTGGCCTCGGTGTGGCGGTGTGGCCGTCAGTTGGCGGCGCGGAACTCCTCGAGGAAGCGCACGTCGTTTTCGGAGAACAGGCGCAGGTCCTTCACCTGGTACTTGAGGTTGGCGATGCGCTCAATGCCCATGCCGAAGGCGTAGCCCGAATAGATGGTGGAGTCGATGCCGTTGGCTTCGAGCACAGCCGGGTCCACCATGCCGCAGCCCAGGATCTCCAGCCAGCCCGACCCCTTGCACATCGAGCAGCCCTTGCCGCCGCAGATGGTGCAGCTCACGTCCATCTCGGCCGACGGCTCGGTGAACGGGAAGTAGCTCGGGCGCAGGCGTATCTGCGTCTCCGGGCCAAACATCTCCTGCGCGAAGAGCAGCAGCACCTGCTTCAGGTCGCGGAAGCTCACCTGCTTGTCGATGTACAGCCCCTCCACCTGGTGGAAGAAGCAGTGGGCGCGGGCCGACACGGCCTCGTTGCGATACACGCGGCCCGGACAGATGACGCGGATGGGGGGCTGCGTGCGCTCCATGACGCGCGCCTGCACGCTGCTGGTGTGCGAGCGCAGGATGATGTCGGGGTGTGCCTCCACGAAGAACGTGTCCTGCATGTCGCGCGCTGGGTGGTCGTCGGCGAAGTTCATGGAGCTATACACATGCCAGTCGTCCTCCACCTCCGGGCCCTCGGCCAGCGTGAAGCCCATGCGAGAGAATATATCGACAATCTCGTTCTTCACGATGGTCAGCGGGTGGCGTGTGCCAAGGGCCACGGGGTAGGGCGTGCGCGTGAGGTCCACGTCGTCGGCCGTCGTCTCCTGTGCGCTGGCGGCGCTCTTGAGGGCGTTGATGCGCTCGGTGGTGACGGCCTTCAGCTCGTTGATGCGCTGCCCCACCTCGCGCTTGAGGTCGGGCGCCACGCTGCGGAAGTCGTTCATCAGCGCTGCCAGTTCGCCTTTCTTGCTGAGGTACTTGATGCGGAGGGCCTCAACCTCCTCCGGTGTGGCTGCCTGCAGTGTCTGCACCTCAGCCAGCATTTGCTTGATACGTTCGAGCATAATGATATGTTATTTATTGACCTAAGCTATAAAAACGCCGCAAAGATAGCTATTTCTCCACAAATATCGTGTGCCGAATGCCAAATAAAGCGTAATTTTGCGCGATTTTATCAACAAGAGTCAATATCATCACGTTTTCATGCAGCGTATAGGCTTTGTTTTGGCCATTGGCGCCGTGGCGTTCATGCTCGGATGCAACGACGCCGGCCGCGCACCCGTGTTCACCGATGCCGAGGTACAGCGCATCGTGCGCAGCGACACCTTCGCCGTCGCCACAGACAGCGTCGAGGCCGACACCTTCGCCATGCCTGCCGAACACCTGCCGGCTGCCGTCGATGAGCTCTTCGACGACTTCATCTTCGCCTTCGACCAGAACAGTGCTCTCCAGCGCCAGCGCGTGGCATTTCCCCTGCCCGTTGACGGCGACGACGGCACCGACACCATCGTTAGCCCCGCCGACTGGCACCACCAGCACGTGTTCATGCACCAGGACTTCTGCACCGTGCTCTGGAGCAGCCCGCGCGAGATGCTCCTGGCCGACGACATCAGCGTGGACAGCGCCGCCGTGGAGCAGATCTACCTCCACAGCCGCCACGCCACATCCATGCAGTTTGCGCGCGACAGCGCCGATGGCCACTGGCGTCTGCTCGGCCAGCGGCGCCTGGCATTTGCCGACATGCCCCTGGCCCACTTCCTCGACTTCTACGCGCGCTTCGCCACCGACTCGGCCTACCAGCGCGCACACGTCAGCAGCCAGCTGCGTTTCGTCTCCACCGACGAGGACGGCGAGGAGGAACCCGTCGTGGGTTTCATCGACGTCGATCAGTGGTTTGAGTTCGCGCCCGAGTTGCCGCGCGACGTGCTCACCAACATACGCTATGGTCAGGACTACAACCACCTGCGGCGCATCATCATGCAGATGCGGGGCATCAGCAACGGCCTCGAGATACAGCTCTCCTTCGTGCGCGACGGCGACGCCTGGCGCCTCGTGGGCTATGAGAACTGACACCTGGCGCCTCGCGCGCGTACATAACATATATATATCATAACCCCAAGCAAACCATACCCCACATGCAAATACTCACAAACAGCTCACTGCGCCAGCGCAACACCTTCGGCATCGACGTGCGTGCGCGCCGGCTCGTGGACTATGACAGCGTGGCCGAGCTGCAGGACCTCATCTGGCAGCGCCAGCGCCAGGCCGACGCCTCGCCGCTCATCCACATAGGCCGCGGCTCCAACCTCGTGCTCATGGGCGACATCGAAGGCACGGTGCTGCACTCGCGCATCAGCGACATCGTGGTCACGGCCGACGAGGGCGACAACATCTACGTGCGCGCCGGCGCCGGCCTGGCGTGGGACGAGTGGGTGGCCTACTGCCTCGACAGCGGCTGGTATGGCCACGAGAACCTCTCCGGCATACCGGGCGAGGTGGGCGCGGCCGCCGTGCAGAACATCGGGGCCTACGGCGTCGAGGCCAAGGACACCATCCTCTACGTCGATGCCGTCGATCTCCACACCGCCGAGGTGCGCCACTTCTGCGCCGCCGAGCTCGACTACGGCTACCGCCACAGCCGCCTCAAGGGCGACCTGCAGGGGCGCTATGCCGTCACTCACGTCCATTTCCGCCTCTCCCACAGCTTCCGCCCGTGTCTCCACTATGGCGCGCTCGCCGACGAGCTGCGCCGCCGCGACATCCGCGACTACGACGTCACCGCCGCCATGCTGCGCCAGATCATCATGGAGCTGCGCGCCGACAAGCTGCCCGACCCCGCACGCTTGGGCAATGCCGGCAGCTTCTTCAAGAACCCCGTCGTGCCACGTGAGACCTACGACCGCATCGCTGCCACACATCCCGGCGCACCGCACTACGACATGCCCGGCGACATGGTCAAGATCCCGGCAGCGTGGCTCATAGAGCAGACGGGATGGAAGGGGCGCGCGCTGGGACCCGCGGCGGTCTATGAGCGACAGGCGCTGGTCATCGTGAACACCGGCGGCGCCACGGGCGCCGACATCGCCGCCCTCATGTGCCGCGTCCGCGACGATGTGGAACACCACTTCGGCATCCGCTTCGAGGCGGAGGCGCAATTCGTGGGGCTGCCATGAGGTATGGTGCCACGATAATTGCGGCAGCGGCATTGGCCGTGGCCCTCACGGCGTGTCTGCACACCGCCGACGACCACGCACCCACCGCCGACACCCTGGCCGACATGGCCGCTGCAACCGACACCGCCGCCATGGTCATGCGCGTGCGGCAGACGTCGCGCCTCTACACTGCCGAATACCATGTCCACAAAGTGGTGACACACCGCGACGTGCGGCGCCTGCGCGGACACATCCTCGGCCGACGCTTCGACACGCCCCTCTCTCTCGGCGACCGCAAGGTGGCCATACCCATCGACGTGTGGCTGCAGGCGTACATCGACTTCTCGGCATTCTCGGCCAACGACATAGAGCTGTCGGCCGACGGCACCACGCTCCACGTGTGGCTGCCCGACCCGAAGGTCGTCGTCGTCAGCTCCAAGGTCGATCACGCCGGCACGCGCCAGTATGCCGACCTGCTGCGCACATCATACACCGACGAGGAGATGGCAGCATTCACGCGCCAGGGCCTGCAGGCCGTGGTGCGCGCCATACCGCAGATGGGCATCATCGAGACGGCACGCGAGAGCGCCGCCGCCACGCTGCTGCCGCTGTTTGCCTCCCTGGGCTACGACGAGGAGCGCGTGGTGGTCACCTTCCGGCAGGACCACTACACCGAGCGCGACCTGCCGCGCCTCTACGACAGCGAAGCCACGCGCCGCCACCTCGGCGCCGCCACCACTCAGCCCTCACGACAATAGCCCCCCACCCACCATGACCGACAAGCACCCCGCATCGTGGCTCTCACGCCAGCTCATGCAACCCCTGTGGCTCATCATAGCCGTGGCTGCCCTCATCGTGGCGGCGGCCATCGTCACCCACGACTGCCGCCGAGATGCCGCCGCCGGCCTCCTCGACATGGAGCTCACCGCCGACACCACCATCGACATCACCCCGCAACAGGTGAGGAGCATAGAGCGCATTGGCAAGTGGGAGTTCCTCAGCATTGCCGATGAGGAGCTCATCGACACCACGCGAAACCGTATCATAGGACCCGACGACCACCTGGCACGCATCTACCACGGCACACTGCGCCTCGGCATAGACCTCGCACGATGCCGCACGGGGTGGCTCCTCGCCCACGGCGACAGCGTGTCGCTCACCGTGCCACACATCCAGCTCCTCAACACGCGCTTCATCGACGAGGCACGCACCGTGGCCTTCTACGAGAGCGGCACGTGGACACCCGCCGACAAGGAGGCCATGTACCAGCGTGCAGCAGCACGCATGCGCGCAAGGGCACTGACACCCGACAACCGCCGCCTGGCGCAGGACAACGCCCGGCGGCAGCTCACAGCGCTCATGCGCTCCTTCGGATTCAATGTCGTCGAGGTGCGCTTCGACGACTGACACCGCGGCCACCTTGTGCCGCGGCCGTCAACCCCTCTCCCCGCGCCGTCAACCCCTCTATCCCGCACCATCAACGCCTGCACGCCGCGGCAAGTGACCAAACTCGCCGCGGCAAGTTTCGTTACTCGCCGCGGCAAGTCTCGATATTTGCCGCGGCGTGTGTGGCGCTTCGCCGCGCTCATGTCTCACTGCCGCCGCGCTCATGTCTCACTGCCGCCACGCTCATTTCTGGCCGCCGCCATGCGCCAGGGGCGATGGCTGTGTGGCCTTCTGGCGTGTGTTCAGTGTTAAACATACTTAAACTTTCGTCGGCATTGCCATGATGTAAGGCCATCAGTGCTTATCTTTGCATCGCCACACCCACAAATCATCAACTATTATGGCAAGCATTTACGATTTCAAGGCCCTCACCAGCAAGGGCAAGGAGCTGGACTTCGCGCAGTTCGAAGGCAAGGTGCTCCTCATTGTCAACACCGCCAGCAAGTGCGGTTTCACGCCCCAGTTCGAGGGACTGGAGCAACTCAACCAGCAGTACAAGGACAAGGGGCTGGTCATCATCGGCTTCCCCTGCAACCAGTTCAAGAACCAGGACCCGGGTTCCGACAGCGAGATTGAAGGCTTCTGCCAGCTCAACTACGGCGTGACGTTCCAGATCATGAAGAAAATCGACGTCAACGGCCCTGCCGCCGACCCCATCTTCGAATACCTCAAGGCCCAGGCCCCCAAGGAGGACTACGTCGGCCTCAAGGCCAAAGCCACCCACCAGCTGCTCAAGACGCTGAGCACCAGCGTGGAGAAGGACAGCGACATCCTGTGGAACTTCACCAAGTTCCTTATCTCCAAGGACGGCGCCACCGTGAAGCGTTACGCCCCCACCACTGACCCAAAGGATTTCGCAGCCGACATTGAAGCAATGCTTTAAGGCCGGAGGCACGCAAACGTAGCGCGGGTGAAGATAGTGTATGTATATACGGCGCTGCTCACGCGTGGTGGCGTGGACCGCGTGCTCACCGTCAAGGCCAACTACCTGGCCGAGCGGCTGGGCCACGAGGTGTGGGTCGTCACCGACTCGCAGTGCGGCCGCCCGCTGGCCTTCCCCCTCTCGCCGAAGGTGCGCCATGTGGACCTGGACACCGACTTCGATGCCCAGTACCACCATGGCGCCATCATGCGCTACGTCATCTACCGCCGCCTCATGCGCCGCTACCGCCGCCGTCTGCAGCGGCTGTTGCTCGACGTGCGCCCCGACATCGTGTGCTCCACCCTCGGCCGTGACATGGACTTCCTCACCTCGCTGCCCGACGGCAGTGCCAAGGTGGGCGAGAGCCACATAGCAAAACCCTACACACGCAACTTCCACCTCCTCGAGGCGCGAGGCTGGCCCTACAGCATCGTGGCGCGACTGTGGCGGCGGCGCCAGGAGCGGGCCGTGGCGCGCCTCGATGCCCTCGTGGTGCTCACGCAGCGCGACGCGCAGAGCTGGGCGCCGGTGCGCCCGGCCGCCGTCATCGCCAACCCCGTCACCATCGACGTGGGGCCGCCGGCACGTGTGGAGGCATCGGCCACCGTCGTCGCCGTGGGGCGCCTGAGCGAGCAGAAAGCCCTCGACCGCCTCGTGCGCGCCTGGGCCGCCGTGGCCGCCCGACATCCCGGCTGGCAGCTGCAGCTGTGGGGCGAGGGCGAGGGGCGCGGCGCCCTGCAGGACCTCATAGCGCGCCTGGGTCTTGATGCCTCGTGCCGCCTCATGGGCACCACGGCCGACATAGCCTCCGTCTATGCCTCTGCCGCCATCTACGCCATGAGCAGCCGCTTCGAGGGATTCCCCCTCGTGCTCGTCGAGGCCATGGCGTGCGGCCTCCCCGTGGTGGCCATGGACTGCCCCACGGGGCCGGCCGAGATCATCGACAGCGGCCGCAATGGCATCCTCGTGCCCGACGGCGACGAGGCCGCCCTCGCCGACGCCATCTGCCGCCTCATCGAGGACCCCGCACTGCGCACGGCCCTCGCCCGGCAGGCCCGCGCCGACGCCCTCGGCCGCTACGGCATCGACGCCACCATGCAGCGGTGGGAGGCGCTCTTCGCCAGTCTGCGCCCCGGCACGCCAGCGCCCGGCCGCCATCAGTCCTCACAAACCACATCCGGCAGCACCGCAGCTGCCGCGCCACGACCATGAAGGTGCTCTTCCTTGTGTTCCACGGCTTCGAACCCAACAGCGGCATCACCAAAAAGATCCACTACCAGCTGCGGGGGCTGCGCCAGCTCGGCCACGAGGTGCATCTCTGCTCCTACGGCTTCGACGAGCGCGGCCACCGCGTGCGCCGCATTGATGACACCGTCATCGCCGACTACGGCCGTGGCGCAGCAGCCATCGTGCGCTCGCGCCTCGGCCTGGCCGACGTGGGCCGGTGGTGCCGCAGCCACGGCGTGGACATGGTGTATGCCCGCAGCTTCCACAACGCCTCGCCGCTCACCGTGCGCCTCTTCCGCAGCCTCGCCGACAGCGGCATACGTGTGGTCATGGAAATACCCACATACCCCTACGACCAGGAGTATGCCGGCTTCCCTTGGCGCGAGCAGCTCAAGCTCGCCGTGGACCGCCTCTTCCGCCGCCGACTCGCAGCTGCCACACAGGCCATCGTCACCTTCTCCGCCGCACCAACCATCTTCGGACAGCGCACCATACGCATCAGCAACGGCATAGACCTCGACGCCATACCCTGCAAGCCGGCTGCCACCAACACACACCACGCCGCCACATTGCACCTCACAGCCGTGGCCGAGGTCCACTACTGGCACGGAATCGACCGCATCATCGACGGCCTCGGACGCTACTACGCCGCCGCCACACCGCCCGCCACAGCACCCACGCGCCACGTGGTGCTCCACATCGTGGGCGGCGTGGGACCCACCGAGATGCTCGGCTCGCGCCACGCACCCGGCTTCGCCACCCTCATCGACCGCTGGCACCTCGCATCGAAGGTCGTGTTCCACGGCCAGCTCTTCGGCCCCGCCCTCGACGACGTCATGGCTCACACCGACCTCGCCATAGGCAGCCTGGCGCGCCACCGCAGCGGCATCGCCGACATCAAGACCCTCAAGAACCGCGAGTATGCCGCACGCGGCATACCCTTCATCTACAGCGAGACGGATGCCGACTTCGACGGCCGACCATACGTGATGAAGGTGCCGCCCGACGAGAGCCCCATCGACATCGCCGCCCTCGTTGCCTTCATCGACAGCGTGCGCCTCACGCCAGCCGACATACGCGCCACCGTGGCCCATCTCGCCTGGAGCCGGCAGATGCAGGCCGTCATCGACGCACTAACACCATCACCCGCCGCCACGCCGCCATGCGCATAACCTACGTCGTCAAGTACATAGCCCAGCTCGGGGGCCTCGACCGCGTGCTCACCTTCAAGATGAACTGGCTCGCGGCCCACGGCCACGACGTGCAGCTCATCACCTACGAGCAGGGCGACCACCCACTCTCCTTCGCCCTCGACCCGCGCATACGCCACACCGACATCGGCGTCAAGCTGTGGAAGAAGGGCGGCACGGGCATCGCCGCACGCACATGGAGCTACCTGCGCCTGCGCCGACGCTTCCGCCGCCGCATGGGCAGCGCCGTGGCACTCGCCGCACCCGACGTGCTCGTGCTCCTCACCGACTCCTACCCCGTCATCGACATCCTCATGAGCCTCCCCACAGCGGCACGACGCATCGTGGAGACACACGTCGAGCGACGCGCCTTTGCCAAGGCCGGCGACTTCAGCCACCGCAACCCCGTCCTGCGTTTCGCCGCTCGTGCCTACGACGCCTACATGGCCCGCCACATAGCGCGTGCCGACGCCCTCGTGTGCCTCACCCAAGCCGACGCCAGCCAGTGGCCCGAGGTGCCACGCGTGGAGGTCATAGCCAACCCGCTCACCGTAGAACCCACAGCCATAGCGACATGCACCGCGCCGCGCGCCATGGCCGCCGGGCGTCTCGAGGACCAGAAAGGCTTCGACATGCTCGTCAGCGCCTGGGCCGACGTACACCGCCGCCAGCCGCTGTGGCACCTCCACATCTACGGCGACGGCCCCGACGGCCCGCGCCTGCAGCAGCAGATTGCCGACGCCGGCCTCGACGACGTGGTGCATCTCCACAGCGCCACGCCCGACATCTTCGAGCGCTATGCCGAGAGCAGCATCTTCGTGCTCTCCAGCCGCTACGAGGGCTACGGCCTCGTGCTCGCCGAGGCCATGTCCGTGGGTGTGCCATGTGTGAGCTTCGACTGCCCCTATGGCCCCGCCGACATCATCAGCACCGACGACGACGGCATACTCGTGCCGCCGCAGCGCACCGACCTCCTCGCCGACGCCATCGTGCGCCTCGCCGCCGACACCGCCCTGCGTCAGGCCATGGGCCAGCGCGCACGCACCCACATACGGCGCTATGCCCCTGCACCCATCATGCAGCGCTGGCAGCACCTCTTCGCCACCGTCGTCCAAGCCCCAGCGCCATGAAGATAGTGTATATCATCGGCGGCATCCACGCCGCCAACGGCATGAGCGACGTGCTCACGCGCAAGGTCAACTGGCTGGCCACACACACCGACGCCGAGATGCACGTCGTGCTCACCGAGCGCCATGCCGGCGAACCATTCTACAAGCTGCACCCCGCCGTCGGCGTCGTCAACCTCGGCCTCGATTTCGACCGCCTCGACACGCTGCCGCTATGGCGCAAGCTCCCGCTCTACGCCATCCTGCAGCACCGCTATCGCCGGCGTCTCACACGCTACCTCATGGACCTGCATGCCGACATCGTCGTCTCGGCGCTGCGCCGCGACGTCAACTTCCTGGCCGACGTGGCCGACGGCAGCCGCAAGGTGGGCGAGCTGCACTTCTCCCGAGCATCCTACCGCGTGTTCCACCGCACGTGGCTGCCAGCATGGGTCAACAGAGCCGTCACCCGACGGTGGCAGGCGAGCCTCGTGGCCACGCTGCGCCGCCTCGACGCCTTCGTGGTGCTCAGCCACGAGGACGCACGCGCCTGGCCCGAGCTCGCGGCCAACATCCACGTCATACCCAACAGCATACGCCCGGACGACGCCGCCAGCGACGCCGCCACACCTGCGCCACCACGCCAAAAGGCCGTGCTCGCCGCAGGGCGCTACACCTACCAGAAGGGCTTCGACCTGCTACTCAGCAGCTGGGCGAGCGTGGAACCACAGGCACGCGGCTGGCACCTCGACATCTTCGGCAGTGGCGACCCCAAACCCTATGTCATCCGGGCGCGACGCCTCGGCCTGAAGGCTGTCAACTTCCATGCCGCCACGCCGGACCTTCACGCCGAGATGCTGAGCCGCCCCATCTTCGCCTTCACCAGCCGCTACGAGGGCTTCGGACTTGTGCTCGCCGAGGCCATGGCGGCAGGCATGGCGGTGGTGAGCTACGCATGCCCCTGCGGGCCGCGCGACATCGTCACCCACGACACCGACGGCCTCCTCGTGGAACACGTCGCCGACACCAAGACCTTTGCACGCGAGCTGCTGCGCCTCATCACCGACACCGACCTGCGGCAGCGCCTCGCCAGCGCCGCCACGCGCTCCGCACGCCGCTATGACGAGCACACCGTCATGCAGCAATGGCGCCGCCTCTTTGCCGACTTCATGCGGTAGGCGCCGACGCGCCCCGGGCTTTGCCTTTGGCATTTTCTCGCACCTTTTCGCACAAAAATGCCAAAAAGTTTTGGATATGTGGCGCAGACGGCGTATCTTTGCACCGATATTGAGACGGCTCGCGGCCGTCGCCACCTGTGCCTTTCAACAAAAACAAGATTATATCCACACATGAACGAACTGCAACTCAAATACGGGTGCAACCCCAACCAGAAGCCATCGCGCATCTTCATGGCCGACGGCTCAGAGCTGCCCATCACCGTCCTGAGCGGACGGCCGGGCTACATCAACTTCCTCGACGCACTCAACGCCTGGCAGCTTGTCAGCGAGCTCAAGGCCGCAACGGGCCTACCCGCAGCAACCAGCTTCAAGCACGTCTCACCAGCCGGGGCCGCCGTGGGGCTGCCCATGAGCGACACCCTGCGACACATCTACTGGGTCGATGACATCGACTTCCAGCTAACACCCATAGCCACGGCATACGCCCGGGCACGCGGCGCCGACCGCATGTCGTCCTACGGCGACTTCATAGCCCTCTCCGACACCTGCGACCGCGCCACAGCCCTTCTCATCAAGCGCGAGGTCAGCGACGGCGTCATAGCACCGGCCTACGACGACGACGCCCTCGAAATCCTGCGAGCCAAGCGCAACGGCACCTACAACGTCATCCAGATCGACCCCGCCTACCGACCCGCGCCCATCGAGCGCAAGCAGGTCTTTGGCATCACCTTTGAGCAGGGACGCAACGAGGTGCGCCTCGACGACCCCGCCCTCTTCGCCAACATCCCCACCCAGGCCAAGCACTTCCCCGACGACGCACGACGCGACCTCCTCATTGCCCTCATCACACTGAAATACACACAGAGCAACAGCGTGTGCTACGCCAAGGACGGACAGGCCATAGGCATCGGCGCAGGGCAGCAGAGCCGAATACACTGCACACGCCTCGCTGGCCAGAAGGCCGACATCTGGTGGCTCCGGCAGCATCCGCAGGTGATGAGTCTGCCATTCGTGCCCGGCATACGCCGCGCCGACCGCGACAACACCATCGACATATACATCAGCGACGACGCCGACGACGTCCTGCGCGACGGCGAGTGGCAGCGCTTCTTCACACAGCGCCCCGAACCCCTCACACGCCAGCAGAAGGCCGAGTGGATAGCCAAGAACACCGGCGTCAGCCTTGGCTCAGACGCCTTCTTCCCCTTCGGCGACAACATAGAGCGCGCCCACCGCAGCGGCGTGCAGTATGTGGCGCAGGCCGGAGGCTCCGTGCGCGACGACCACGTCATAGCCACCTGCGACCGCTACGGCATCGCCATGGCATTCACCGGCGTCCGCCTCTTCCACCATTGATGCAACAATACCCATGGACGCTCTCGAAATCGCCATGCAAGGCGGCATCACCTTCCGCAAGGCTTCGGCCGGCAACGCTGCCGGCGAGGCCGACAAGCTGCGCACCAAGGCCAAGAAGAAAGGCTACGTCACCGGCGCCCACGGCTCTGCATCAGCCATGAAGAAGGCCGACATACGCCGCCGCCGCGCCAACAGACATAAGTAACATAAATACCACCAAACCCCACACCTCAACCCACGAAGCAACTCCACGCACATAGCACCAACATCCTGCGGCCATTGACAGCGGCCGTCGCGATAGTTTGTCTCCTCGCCGCCTGCTCGGGCGACGAGGCACTCACTGCCACCAACGCCACCGACACCCCCTCCATTCGTTTCGACAGCTACCTGGGCCGGCAGCCGGCCTCACGAGCCCTCATGTCCGACATCGGCGACCTTCGGGCCACCGGCTTCGGGGTCTGTGCCTACTACACCCCCAACGGCAACTACGCCGCCGCCACGGCTCCCAACTTCATGTACAACCAGCTTGTGGAGTACCGCGCGCTCTACGGCGAGCCATACATCACCGCATGGACCTACTTTCCCATCAAGTTCTGGCCCAACGACTACAGCACTGGAGCCGTCGATGACCAGGACAACGACAGCGGCGGAAACCCCGCCACAGGCTCCGGCGCCGACCGCCTCTCATTCTTCGCCTATGCTCCCTACGCCGAGACGGCCACCAACGGCACCGTCGCCGGCGCGCCGACGTCGGGCATAACGGCACTCACCGCTGCCACCGACACTGGCGACCCGCTCGTGAGCTACACCATAGCCGCCAGCGGACCCGACCTCACCGACGCCGCTGACATACTCTGGGGCGTGGATGCCGCAACGGGGCTGCCACACCTCAACATGACGAAGCAGCGCACCGACGAGACCGTGGCTTTCGCCTTCCGCCACGCTCTAACACGTCTGCGCCTCAACATACGTGCCATGGTGGACGAGACAACACCCGGCACCACCGACCCCGATGCCGACACACGCATCCTCGTCAACAGCATCGCCGTCAGCGGCAACGCCGCCTCGTCGGCACGCCTCAACCTCAACAACACCACCGCCTACACACCTCTCTGGCAGAACCCCACTGGCGCAGCCATGGCCTTCACCTCTCCCTCTGCCACCACCATCAACCCCGTCATCTACAGCCACACGCCGCTCTACGACCGCAACGGCGCCGCCATCGACATGAGCTCGCTCGCTGCATTCCTCGGCCATGCCGCCTACTGGGACACGGGCGACAACTTCTCACACCTGCCCGCCGGCGTCACCGCCACGGCACAAAGCGTCTTCGCTTCCACCGACAACGCCTACCTCTTCATACCCCTCACCACCACCGGCGCGCAGCTCACCGACCTGACCTTCAACGTCAACTACACCGTCGTCACTCGCGACCCGGCTCTCGTGCGCAACAACCCCGCAGGATTCTCCATTGTCACCAACGACATCAGCCGCACGCTCTCTCTCGCCACACCATTCCAGGGCGGCAAGGAATACACGGTGCAGCTCATCCTCGGCGTGGAGTCCGTGGCCTTCGACGCCGCCGTGAGCGACTGGACCGACGGCACGGAGACATCGGTCTATGTGCCGCAAAACGAGGAGGCAGCACCATGACACGAACAATCCCTTCGGAAATAATGAAGCTCCATACACCCGCGTTGATGCTCACATGCTTGTGCCTCCTGGCGGCTTGCTCCGCCGGCGACACAGCCCTGCTGCCGCCAGCCGAACAGCCCGCGCCGGTGACCTTCGATGTGTATATGGGCCTGACGTCGGACACGCGAGCCGGCACCGGCGGCGAGCTCACCACGGCCAACCTCGCCGACTTCGGCGTGTATGCCTACCACAACGGCACCACACCGTGGGACAGCTACACGGGGAGCGGCATCGTGCCCGACTATATGTACAACCAGCAGGTGGAGCGACTGGCTGACGGCACTTGGAGCTACACGCCCCTCAAGTACTGGCCCAACGGCAGCGGCACAGCCAACGACGCCACGGGCCAGGGCACCACGCCACACCGCGTGTCCTTCTTCGCCTACGCACCCTACGTGAGCCTCAACATCACCGACCTCAACGAGAAGGACGACCCCACCACCGACCCCACATCAGGCATCACAGCCATCAACGCCTGCGACCACGCACCCGTAATCGCCTACACCCTCGCCGATGACCACGCCGCGCAGGTCGATCTGCTCTACGCCAACACCAACACCGACCGCACCAAGCCCGCTGTGGGAGAGAAGATACTCTTCGACTTCCACCACGCCCTCGCTGCCATAGACATCCACGTGCAGCTCGTATATAACAAGAAGGAAGCACCATCGACAGCCAACCCGGAGGCAACAAAGGTGTATATCTCCTCGCTCGCCTTGCGAGGCAGCAACCTGCCTGCCACGGGGCGCTTTGCGCTCGCCGACGCCACATGGGGCACCACCGACGGCACCGCCGCCATCACCATACCCGCCGACCAGATAGCACCACCATTGCGCGGCGCGGCCCCCGATGCCACCATAGAGGCCATACGTCTGGCAGAACTCAACACCTGGGACACACAGCCCGGTGTCACCGAGACGGAGACACGCCTCACCACCAACACCGTAGCCACCATGCTCATTCCAGCCGGTTCCACAACCCTCACGCCAACCCTCAACTACAACTTCCTCACCCTCGACGACGGCCTCGCACTAAGTCCATACACCACCGTCGATGCCCTCACCGGCGACGTCATCCACCGCTACGCGCGTATCAGCAACAGCGTCAGCGCAACAACCGACGCCGTGACCCTCGAAGCCGGCAAGCGCTACACCCTCGTCTGCCGCATAGGCGTGGAGACGATGGAGTTTGGGGTCAAGGGCGTAACGAGCATGGAGGCCGCCGTCACCGCCGTCGAGGACTGGGACTTCCCCATGCGCTTTAATCCCGCCGTGAATCCCTTCACCATCCCCGACGCCACAGACAAGACCCTCAACGAAGCCGACTAACCCATGAAGCAAATCTCCACCATACACCCACTCACCGCCGCCTGTCTCGCCCCGCTCTGCGCCGCCCTCCGCCGCGCCCCGCTTTGCGCCGCCCTCTGTCTCGTCCTTTTGGCTTCATGCAGCGAGGACACCTTGCCCTTCGGCACCACCGCCGCCGACATCGACTCCACCGAGGCCATCGTCTTCGTGCCTACCACCGTGGAGCAGATAGAGCTCCAATATGCCTATGGCGCCACTCGCGCCGCCGTGCCCGCCGCCTCTCCGTCGGGTTCCGCCGCCGCCGTGCGCCGCGCCAACACCCCCGGCTCCCGCCCCTTCGAGGGCGACGCCAGCGGCCTCCACCTCCACCGCATGCCCCTCCCCTTCGTGGAGATACACCCCCGCACCGCCGCCGCCCCCGCCACCGCCGCCCCCGGTTCTCAGAGGTTGCGATATTATCGCAACCCCAGCAACCCCAGCAACCCCAGCAACCCCGCCACCCGCGCCTCCGCCGCCCCCGGCACCGCCGCCGCCCCCGCCACCCGCGCCTCCGCCGCCACCGACATTGCCACCTCCTCCAACTTCCACTCGTCCATGACCGTGTGGGGCTACATCAGCGCCGCCACTCCCTCCCACGACGATGCCACCCTCTTCAACCGCGTGCTCATCAACAAGGTGAACAACTGGCGCACATCCGTACACTGGCCCTACGACGGCGACAACGGCGGCTCGCGCACCATGCGCTTCTATGCCATCGCACCATCCATCGAGGACCTCGAACTAACACTCACCAACACACCCGCCTTTGCCACAGCACCCACATTCACCTATCGCGTGCCCGATGACCCCGCCGAGCAGCTGGACCTGCTCTTCGGCATATCCACCAACGGAGGCCAGACGGGAGAGCACGACAAGACCACAGAATCCTCGGATATAGAGATTGCCAAAGGCCCTATCACCGGCGGCGACTACATCGACGACAGCTGGAGCCGAGAGGACCACCTGGGGAAGGACGACAAAACCGTGGATCTACAGTTCCGCCACATCCTCACCGCCATACGTTTCGTGCAGGGCAACATACCCACGAATCTGCGCATAACCTCCATCACCCTCAACAGCATCAAGAACCGAGGCACATACAACGCTGGCACAAGTGCATGGACCATCGATGACGCCTCCACAGGCCACTACACCATCGACGTCAGCTACACACCCACCAACTACACCGAAGGTTCCAACGTATATATCGATGGCGGCAACGTTCTCTTCCTCATGCCACACACATGCACCTCGGGAGCTGAACTCGAAGTGGCGCTGACCGACACCAACGGCACACCCGACAACACCGCCGACGACCGCAACCACACCATCAAGGTGTCTCTCTCTGGCGACGTTTGGATGCCAGGCTACACCGTGACATACAAAGTGGCCGTTGGCGAGCTGCGAGGCGACTACTATCTTGCCGTGGAGAAGGGCAGCGACGGGGCTACCACCACCCTTGAGAACGACGTCAACGCCCACGACGTCACCACCGGCACCTTCAAGGTACACAGCTACCGCATGTTCCAGGACTACAGCAGCAGCGAGGGTGGCACCGCCACTGGACCCTCGCACCCCATCCACTGGAAGGTGAATGCCATATACAAAGCCAACAGCGACGGCACACGCTCTGCCACGGTCTTCGACGAATCCCCGGCTTGGCTGCAAGCTCTCACTGGATGGAACGTACAAGGACATAGTGGCGTCGCCGTCGATGGCGGTGAAAACACAGGAGCAAGCTACACCTTCAACGCTGCCTCCGGTTCGGTATATTCTCATGCAGGCATCCTGAAAAACAATACCGAGCCAGCCTCGCTATGGGACCTGTCGAAGATGAAGGTAGTAGGTAGTACATATACCATCACCACCTCTCCCAGCACAACTGCCAATTGCTATATCATCAACAAAAAGGCGGGATCTTACACCTTCCCCATGGTCTATGGCAACGGCCTCGTGGAGGGAAACCCCAATGTCAGCGGCACCACATGTGTGGACCACGAGGGCGACATCATCACCACACCTTATATCCTCGACCAATTGAACAAGACGAAGACGGTGACCTCGGACAACGTTACCACTGTTACCGAGACAAACTACGGCACCGACGGCACGACATTTGGACCAGACTATAGCGACGTCACGGCAGAAATCCTCTGGCAGAGCGAAGATGGGCTCGTACATTCACTTTCACAGAACTTCGGAGGCAACACCAACGCCTCATATATAGGCTTCTCAGCTGGCGACAACGACGGCACGCACGTCAAGCCCGCCAACTGCATCATCGCCCTCAAGGGCAAGAAGAGGACGAGGACACGCACGAAAACGACAGATGTTTCCAAAGTTTCAGAGAGCACAACAGAACCTGACGGGACAACAACGACGACGACGGGCGACCTTGAAAGTGGAGAATATCCTCGCACACAGACGACAACCGAAATCACTATTGCTTCTGGCACCAAGACCACCACTACCACCACGGTAACGCAAAATGATTGGAGCGCATGGAGCGTGGCAAACGACTATGATAACCTCTGGTTCTGGCACATCTGGATGACCGACGAAATCTATCCCAACCGCGAACAGACAGGCAAAACCGTAGGCTCCACCGTGCTGCGCAACAGCAGCGGAACGGAGCAATACAAAATCATGCCAGTCAACCTCGGATGGGTGCCTGCCAGCGACAGCTACACCGTATATGAGCACCGCGAAGCGTGGATAGAGATTGTGCAGTGCGCCAGTGACGGCAGTGCCCTCGCCGGCAGTGGCAACCCTTGCTACGTGAAGATCTCGCAGCTGGCGCAGCAGACACCCGAGGAGGGTACGAGCCTGACCTTCCAGTGGGGCTTCCCCGTCACCGCCTCAGGCACACCGGCGGCCACGTGGACGCACGCCGGAGCATGGAGCACCACGAAAACCCTCTACGACCCCTGCCCACCTGGCTACCAGCTGCCGCCTCCTGGTCTCTTCACCGGCGACGTCACCGCCAGCAACGGCAATGGCACAGGTTGGTTCTTCTTCCCGCAGGCGGGAATCTCCACCGGGGCGCAGAAACTGCGTCAGGGACTCTTCTACCTGCCCTTCGGCAACTACTGGAGCAGCGATGCCACACCCACGGCCATCACCCTCGGCAGCGATGGCACCCTCGGCACCAGCACGCCCGGTGCATCCACAGCCCTCCCCATCCGCCCTGTAGGCTCATGGCGGGAGTAGCGGACGCTGTCTGTGGCTCTTCATGTGGTGAAAACGGTAAAACTGACGCTTGCGCGACGCCGACGTGTGTGGCGTGTCTTCAGACTTTGGGAGTGCCGTCGCAGATAGCCTTTGTCATGGCGTTGAGGTCGAGGCACATGGCACGCGTGAGGGGGATGCGCTGGTTCTGATGAGGCCATGGTGCGAGGATGAGGAAGCGCCCATCGGCACAGGCGTCGTAGAACTGATGGCCGGGCTTCGAGAAACTGTTGAAGCCCCATGGCGTCAGGAAGATGAGGGGGAGACGAGCATCGAGGACAGCGCGCATCACGGTCTGCTCGGCAGGACTGATGGAGGGCGAGACAGGCACGGTGCCTTGGCTGGCCAGGACGAGGAACTCGTCCTTTTTTGTTTCTATCTCTTCGGGAGTGAGACGGCGGCTAAGCTGCACCTGCCGCTTCAGGGGGTATGACAGAAGGAAGCGGTTGCCGATGGCGGCGTAGCTCTGCCCGCCGATGCTGATGTCAAAGCGCACACGGAAATAGTCGGGGTGCGCGCGACGGATGGCCAGACGGCGGGGATTGTCGCGCACATAGGCTATCATCCTCTCCAGCTGGTCACGGCCAGAGAGGGGGGTCTCGTAGTAGCTGGCGGACCAGTGGAGGCCGTGCTTGCTCTCCTCAGTGGTGGGGGGGCGGGGGCGGCTGTGGCGGCAGTGGCTGGGGCTGCGATATTATCGCAGCTCCTCCAAAGGGCGGGCCGGAGGGGGCGCCTTGAGGGAAGACGCGGCGGAAGGCCTTGTTGCAGCCCTGTTTGAAGCCGAGGATGATGCGGCCCAGGTGCGTGGCGCTGTCGGCGGTGATGAAGAGGACGAAGTGGAGGTGGTCGGGCATGAGCTGCCAGACGATGAGGCGGGCCTGGGGGTGGTAGTGCTCGATGGTAAGGAGGCTCTGGAGGATTTCCTGGCCCAGTGCTGAAGGCACCACGGTAGGCGCACCTGGGCTGCCGGGTGGCAGGGCGGGGTTGCCAGTGAGGGTGCCGAGGAGGGGGCGGCGGCCCTCGGTGGTCATGGTGATGTGATAGATGCGGCGGCCGTAGTAATCGACGTTATTAAGGCGGTGGGGGATGGACGAGGCG
>JAFSVI010000007.1 GCA_017445145.1 Bacteroidaceae bacterium
CCCGTGGGCGAGAGGCGTTGTCGCGTGGTGCTTGTCGATTGTGGCGTGAAGGCCAACATCATCCGGTGCCTGACGCGGCGCGGCGTGGAGGTGGTGCGCGTGCCGTGGGACTACGACTTCAACCGCCTTGCCTTCGACGGCCTGTTTCTCTCCAACGGCCCCGGCGACCCGGCGCAGTGTGGTCAGACCGTGGAACACATACGCACATTCCTTGGCAGTGCCACGGTGCGGCCGTGCATGGGCATCTGCCTGGGCAACCAGCTGCTGGCGCGGGCAGCCGGTGCCGCCACCTATAAGCTGAAATACGGCCACCGCTCCCACAACCAGCCCGTGCGACGGGTGGGTACAACACGCTGCTACATAACAAGCCAGAACCACGGATATGCCGTCGATGCCGCCACACTGCCATCGGGATGGGAGCCGTTCTTTGTCAATATGAACGACGGCTCCAACGAGGGCATACGCCACACGAGCCGGCCGTGGTTCTCAGTGCAGTTCCACCCCGAGGCATGCTCGGGACCCGAGGACACGGAGTTCCTCTTCGACGAGTTTGTGGATGCCATGGTCGCCCGTGGCGCCGATGCCGCCGCCGCCGCTGTGCCCGGCGCTTTTCCGCCGGGTCTCCGCCGGGCTTCCGCCGCTTTTCCGCCGGGTCTCCGCCGGGCTTCTGCCGCTTTTCCGCCGGGTCTCCAGCGCCCCTCGAAGGTGCTTCTGCTCGGCAGCGGTGCGCTGAAGATAGGCCAGGCCGGCGAGTTCGACTACAGCGGCGCCCAGGCTCTGAAGGCGCTGAGGGAGGAGGGCATAGCCTCGGTGCTCATCAACCCCAACATAGCCACCGTGCAGACGTCCAAGGATGTTGCTGACAAGGTCTATTTCCAGCCCGTGACGCCCGAGTTTGTGGAACGTGTGATAGCCAAGGAGCGCCCCGACGGCATCATGCTCTCCTTCGGCGGGCAGACGGCGCTCAACTGCGGTGTGGAGCTGTGGCGCAGGGGCGTGCTCCAACGCTATGGCGTGGAGGTGCTGGGCACTCCCGTTGAGGCCATCATCGACACCGAGGACCGCGACCTCTTCGTGCGTCGTCTCGACGAGATTGGCGTGAAGACCATCAGCAGCCGCGCCTGTGCCACCATGGACGAGGTGCGCCAGGCTGCTGCCGAGCTGGGCTACCCTGTCATCCTGCGTGCTGCCTTTGCTCTCGGCGGCCTGGGATCGGGCTTCTGCGACGATGCCTCGGAGCTTGAGGCCCAGGCCGAGGAGGCATTCTCCTTCTCGCCGCAGGTGCTGGTTGAGAAGTCGCTGCGTGGGTGGAAGGAGATAGAGTATGAGGTGGTGCGCGACAGCTATGACAACTGTATCACGGTGTGCAACATGGAGAACCTCGACCCTCTGGGCATCCACACCGGCGAGAGCATCGTTGTGGCCCCGTCGCAGACGCTCACCAACAGCGAGTACCACAAGCTGCGCACACTGGCCATACGCATCATACGCCACGTGGGCATCGTCGGCGAGTGCAACGTCCAGTATGCCCTGGACCCGCAGTCGGAGGACTATCGTGTCATCGAGGTCAACGCGCGCCTCTCGCGCTCGTCGGCCCTGGCGTCCAAGGCCACGGGCTACCCGCTGGCCTTCGTGGCTGCCAAGCTGGCGCTGGGCTACGGTCTCTTCGACCTCAAGAACGCCGTGACGCAGACCACGAGCGCATTCTTCGAACCCGCGCTCGACTACGTGGTGTGCAAGCTGCCGCGCTGGGACCTCTCGAAGTTCCATGGCGTCAGTCACCTGCTGGGTTCCAGCATGAAGAGCGTGGGCGAGGTGATGGCCATCGGGCGCACCTTCGAGGAGGCGCTGCAGAAGGGGCTGCGCATGATAGGTCAGGGCATGCACGGCTTCGTGGATAACCACGACCTCAAGGTGGGCGACGTGGATGCTGCGCTGCGCGCCCCCACCGACATGCGCATCTTCGTGGTGGCCAAGGCTTTTGCCCTCGGCTACAGCGTGGAGCGCATCCACGCGCTGACGATGATCGACGCGTGGTTTCTGCGCAAGCTCGAGCACATAATGGCCATCGACCGGCAGCTGCGCGGCCTCAGCGCCCTGGCCGACATGGCCGCCGTCATGCACCCGCTGGAGATGGCCGAACTCATCGAGGCCCCCGAGGTGGCGTCCCTGCTGCGCGAGGCCAAGGTGTATGGTTTCTCCGACTTCCAGATAGCTCGCGCCATAGGCCTGGAGCGCGTCATGCCCACACAGGAGGCGCCGCTTGCCGTGCGCCGCTGGCGCCGGCAGCTGGGTCTCGGCCCCGTCGTGCGCCAGATCGACACCCTCGCTGCCGAATACCCCGCCGCCACCAACTACCTCTATCTTTCGTATCTCTGAGGACATGTGGCGCGGGGCGGAAGCGAATCGTTGTCACGTTGTCCCGTCAATTCGTAAATCATTAAATAGGTAAAATCACATCATGTGCGGAATCGTAGGGTACATAGGCCAGCGCAAGGCCTATCCCATTCTCATCAAAGGCCTCCGCCGACTGGAGTACAGAGGCTATGACAGCGCCGGCGTGGCGCTCATCAGCCCGGAGGGCGACCTCCGGGTGTTCAAATCCAAGGGCAAGGTGTCGGACCTCGAGGCCCACTGCCAGGACAAGGACACCGGCGGCACGGCCGGCATAGCCCACACGCGGTGGGCCACCCACGGCGAGCCGTCGGCCACCAACGCCCATCCCCATTACTCGGCCTCCGGGCGCCTGGCGCTCATCCACAACGGCATCATCGAGAACTATCTCACGCTGAAGGAGAATCTCGTGGCGCGCGGCGTGGCTTTCCGCAGCGCCACCGACACGGAAGTGCTCGTGCAGCTCGTGGAACACATCATGCTGGCCAACGGCCTCTCGCTGCTCGAGGCCCTGCAGGTGGCGCTGCACCAGGTCATTGGTGCCTACGCCATCGCCATCCTGGACCGCGAGCACCCCGACACCATCGTCTGTGCGCGCCAAAGCTCGCCCCTCGTGGTGGGCCTCGGTGCCGACGGCGACTTCTTCCTGGCCTCCGACGCCAGCCCCATCGCCGAATACACCGACCGCGTGGTGTATCTCAACGATGGCGACATCGCCCTGCTGCAGGCGGGGCATGAGCTGCGCATCGTCAACATCGAGAACGAGGCGCAGCAACCCACCGTGCGCCACATCGACGTCACGCTGGGCCAGCTGGAGAAGGGTGGCTACCCGTTCTTCATGCTCAAGGAAATCTTTGAGCAACCCGACTGTCTGCTCGACTGCATGCGCGGGCGCATCAACGTGGAAGCCACGCGCATCACCCTCTCTGCCGTCATCGACTACGGCCGCCAGCTCACACAGGCCCGCCGCTTCATCATCGTGGGTTGTGGCACGAGCTGGCACGCGGCGCTCATCGGCAAGCAGCTCATCGAGAGCCTGTGCCGCATCCCCGTGGAGGTGGAGTATGCCTCGGAGTTCCGCTACCGCAACCCCGTCATCCGTGCCGACGACGTCGTCATTGCCATCTCGCAGAGCGGCGAGACGGCCGACACGCTGGCGGCCATAGAGCTGGCGCGGAGCGCCGGGGCCTTCGTCTTCGGCATCAGCAACGCCATCGGGGCCAGCATACCGCGCCACACGCAGACTGGCGTGTATATCCACGTGGGTCCCGAGATAGGCGTGGCATCCACCAAGGCGTTCACGGGCCAGGTCACCGTGCTCGCCATGTTGGCGCTGTGTCTGGCGCGCGAGCTGTCGGCCATCAGCGACGCGGCCTATGCCGACATGGTGACCGAGCTCACGCGCATCCCCGACAAGATGCGGCAGGCGCTGCGCAGCAACGAGCAGATCGAGCGCCTGGCACCCATCTTCACCTACGCCCGCAACTGCCTCTACCTGGGCCGCGGCTACAACTACCCCGTGGCGCTGGAGGGTGCCTTGAAGCTCAAGGAAATATCCTACATCCACGCCGAGGGCTACCCGGCCGCCGAGATGAAGCACGGCCCCATAGCGCTCATCGACTCGGAGATGCCCGTGTTCGTCATCGCCACGCGCGACACGCTCTACGAGAAGGTCGTGAGCAACATACAGGAGGTGCGGGCGCGCGGGGGGCGCGTCACGGCGCTCGTCACCGAGGGCGACACGCGCATACGCCAGTTTGCCGACCACGTCATCGAGCTGCCCGACACGCTCGAGTGCTTCCAGCCCCTCGTGGCCGCCATACCCCTGCAGCTGCTGGCCTACCACATCGCCGTGTGCAAGGGCAAGGACGTGGACCAGCCGCGCAACCTGGCCAAGAGCGTCACCGTGGAGTGAGGCATGAATAGTAAATGGTTAAATCGTAAATCGTAAAATACCATCATGTGCGGAATAGTATCAATCCTCAACATCAGGCGTCAGACGCCTGAGCTGCGCCAGAAGGCGCTTCGCATGAGTCAGAAAATTCGCCATCGCGGGCCGGACTGGAGCGGCATCTACTGCGGCGGCACGGCCATCCTGGCCCACGAGCGCCTCGCCATCGTCGATCCCGAGAGCGGGCGGCAGCCTCTCTACAGCCCCGCTGCCGATGCTGACGGCGGCCGGGGACGCCAGGTGCTTGCCGTCAACGGCGAGATATATAACCACCAGGACATACGTCGCTGCCTGGCCGGGGAATATGACTTCCAGACCCGCAGCGACTGCGAGGTGATCCTGGCCCTCTACGCCCAGATGGCTGCCGAAGCCGAGGCCGACGAGGCCGACGCCGCCCCCGGCGAGAGCCGCATCGGCGACATGCTCGAACGTCTCAACGGCATCTTCGCCTTTGTGCTCTACGACGAGCAGCGCGACACCTACCTCATCGCCCGCGACCCCATTGGCGTCATCCCGCTCTACATCGGCTACGACGCCGACGGCACCGTCTATGTGGCCTCCGAGCTGAAGGCTCTCGAGGGCGAGTGTGAGCGCTATGAACCCTTCCTGCCAGGGCATTATGCCTGGGGCCGCGCCGGCGGCGGGCTGCCCAAGTTGGTGCGCTACTACCGGCGCGACTGGATGGACTATGATGCCGTGAGCACCAATGCCGCGTCGGCAGCCGACGTGCGCCAGGCGCTGACCGATGCCGTCAGGCGCCAGCTCATGAGCGACGTGCCCTACGGCGTGCTGCTCAGCGGCGGCCTCGACTCGAGCATCGTCTCGGCCGTGGCCGAGAGCTTCAGCCAGCACCGCATCGAGGACGACAGCCGCACCAGGGCCTACTGGCCACGCCTGCACTCGTTCGCCGTGGGCCTCAAGGGTGCCCCCGACCTGGAGAAGGCGCGCCTCGTGGCGAGCCACATAGGCACCGTCCACCACGAAATCAACTACACCATCCAGGAGGGCATCGATGCGCTGCGCGACGTCATCTACTATCTCGAGACCTACGACGTCACCACCGTGCGCGCCTCCACGCCCATGTATCTGCTGGCGCGCGTCATCAAGTCGATGGGCATCAAGATGGTGCTCTCGGGCGAGGGTGCCGACGAGGTCTTTGGCGGCTATCTCTATTTCCACAAGGCGCCGTCGGCTCGCGACTTCCACGAGGAGACGGTGCGCAAGCTCTCCAAGCTGCATCTCTACGACTGCCTGCGCGCCAACAAGAGCCTCGCGGCGTGGGGCGTGGAGGGGCGAGTGCCCTTCCTCGACAAGGAGTTCCTCGACGTGGCCATGCGCCTCAATCCCCAGGCGAAGATGTGTCCGGGCAAGGTCATCGAGAAGAAGATCCTGCGCGAGGCGTTTGCCGACATGCTGCCCGACGAGGTGGCGTGGCGCCAGAAGGAGCAGTTCTCCGACGGCGTGGGCTATTCGTGGATCGACACGCTGAAGCGGGTCACCGCCGACGCCGTCACCGACGGGCAGATGGCTGACGCCGCTCGTCGATTCCCCATCAACCCGCCCCGGACGAAGGAGGAATACTACTATCGCACCATCTTCGAGGAGCATTTCCCCAGCGAGAGCGCCGCGCGCAGCGTGCCCAGCGAGGCCAGCGTGGCATGTTCCACGGCCGTGGCGCTGGCATGGGACGAGGCCTTCCGCGGCATGGACGACCCCAGCGGGCGAGCCGTCAGCGGCGTCCACGAGCAGGCCTACAGCGCCTGCTGAGGGCCGCCGGGCGGCAACGCGCCAGCGCCCCCGTCCGGGTGTCATGCCGGGCGGGGGCGCTGCTGTCATGTTCTATGGCCGCTGGGTGGGCGCCGCGCGTTGTGGTGTCAGCGCAGCTCGTTGGCGCGCTCGGCGTTCTCTCGCGCTATGCGCACGAAGTCGCTCACGTAGGGGTCGGCGAGGAATGCCGGCGATGCCAGCGTGATGAGTTCCTCGATCTCGGGCGTCATGAAGGGATAGGGCAGGGCGCTGGTGATGATCATGAACACACCGGGTCCCAGCGGGTTGTCCATGTTGGCCTTGATGAAGCGCTTGACGAGCGCCGCCTCCTGGCGCTCGAGCTCGCGCGCTTCCACCCCGAGTGTGGCCATCACCTCGTCGTGGTCCATGCCGTCGAGCAGCATCTGGCTCTCGCGGTGGGGCAGTTCGGCGATGCGGTCGTCGATGGCCGACTTCAGCTCTATGAAGGCAAAGAGGCTGTCGTTGAGGGCCGAGCCTTCCACGCGGTGTTCCTTCTCCTCGATGACGACGCGCAGCTCGTTGGCGTCGAGCACGATGGGCATGATGCTCTGCTGCCCAATGAAGAGGTTGGCCATGCACATGCTGTCGGAGCGCGGCGCCAGGGCGAAGTGGCCGTGGACGATGCGTGTGGAGTCGATGTCGCGCAGCGAGCCGCCGGCATACACCTTCAGGTAGAGCATGCGGCCCTCGAGCTGCGGCAGCGACGTCTCGCCCTCGATGTGCATGGGTGCCGACGCGCAGCTGCCGAGCAGCGCCGCCGCCACGATGGCCGCCGCCGTGCACTTGGCCGGCCGCAGGGCGCTGGCCACCACACTGCGCACACGCTCCATGGTGGCGCGCTCGGCCTCCGGGCCCTGGCCCTCGTTGCGCATGGGGGGGTGTATGGTGAGCGACAGCGGGTGCCACTCCACGAAGTTGAACCCCTTGGAGCGCGGCAGCACCTCGAAGGAGCCGTTGATGGTCACGGGCAGCAGCGGCAGCTCCAGCTGGTCGGCCAGCTGGAAGGCGCCGCGCTTGAAGGGACCCATGGCGCCGTCCCAGGTGCGTGCGCCCTCGGGAAACACCACGACGGAGATGCCGCGGCGCAGTATGGTGCGTGCGCGCTCTGTGGTGGCAGCGATGCGCTTGGGGCCGCGGTTGTCCACGAAGATGAAGCCCGAGCTTTCGCACGCCTTGCCCACGAGGGGTATGCTGCGCAGCTCGTATTTCATCATCCACTTGAAGTGGCGGTTGAGGAAACCGTAGATGAGGAATATGTCGAAGGCACCCTGGTGGTTGGGCACGATGACGTAGCTCTGGCCCGGCGCCATGTGCTCGCGCCCCTCCACGCTCACCGGCAGCAGCAGCAGGCGCACCATGAGCCAGGCCCACACCTTGCCGGGATAGTAGCTGAAGAAATGGGCCAAGCCCACGGCGCAGCCCACGATGGTGACCAGCGACGCCAGCGCCGTGGCCACCACCATCACGGGGGCCACGACGAGCAGTTGGTATGTGCGGTATAAGTGTCTCATTGTTCTTTGGATAGTTCAGACGGGATACGGAAGGCAGTGTAAAGCTCAAGCACGCAGCCAATGGTCAGCGCCACAAGCCACTCGCCGCGACGCGCCGGACCCCACTCCCACGCCTGCATGACCATGCAACAGGCGGCAACGAGCAGAGCCGTGGCACCCAGCAGCTGCTGACGCCTGAGGCGCCGCACGATGAAGTTGCGACCCTCGTAGCGCATGAGCATCTGCAGGGGGCAGAACAGCAGCGCGCCGCAACCATACACCACCGACGCCACGCGAGGCGACAGCGCCCACAGTCCGGCGCCGACGACGATGCCCAAGGCACCCACGGCGAACAGCACCTGTGAGCCGCGGCCAAGCTCCGTCATGGCTCGGCCTCCTTCTCCTCGATGATGTAGATGTCCTCGTTGGAGCGCTTCATGCCGTAGCGCTCGCGAGCCAGGCGCTCCACGGCGGCGGGGTCGTGGTCCAGGGCGTCGAGCTGCGCCGTCTCCGAGGCATATATCGCGGCATAGTTGTCAATCTCACGTTCCAGCTGCCCTATCTCCATGCGCCGCTGATAGCGCACGAGGAAGCTGTCGTCGTCGATGAAAGTGAGCATGGCCATGAACAGCACAAAGGTCACGGCATACTTGTGGCGGCACAGCGTGTGCCACAGTGAAAATAGTCGTCCCATAGGTCTATGACGTTACTTGTTTACTCCTTATTGCTTGCAATCACGGCGCGAAGATAGCGCTTAAATGCGAATATTCGATGCGCGGAAGCAATTTTTTGTCGCAAAAGGGGGCGCTTTTAGTTTTTTTTTGTACTTTTGGCCGCGAAAACGGCCTCACAGGCCCACAAACAAGCATCCACAAACCCGAAAACACCATCATGAGCGAATACATCGTTTCGGCGCGCAAGTACCGGCCGCTCACCTTCGACAGCGTGGTGGGGCAAGGCTCCATCGCCACGACACTGAAGAACGCCATCGCCAGCGCAAAGCTTGCACACGCATATCTCTTCTGCGGACCGCGCGGGGTGGGCAAGACCACCTGCGCGCGCATCTTCGCAAAGACCATCAACTGCATGTCGCCGCGCACCGACGGCGAGGCGTGCGGACAGTGTGAGTCGTGCCTCGCCTTCCAGGAGGGGCGCTCCATGAACATCCACGAGCTCGACGCCGCCAGCAACAACTCCGTCGAGGACATACGCGCACTCATCGACCAAGTGCGCATACCGCCGCAGATAGGGCGATACAAGGTGTTCATCATCGACGAGGTGCACATGCTCTCCACGGCCGCCTTCAACGCCTTCCTCAAGACACTCGAGGAGCCACCGGCCCACGCCATCTTCATCCTCGCCACGACCGAGAAGCACAAGATCCTGCCCACCATACTCTCCAGGTGCCAGATCTACGACTTCCAGCGCATGAGCATCGACAACATAGTGGCCCACCTGGCCAACGTCGCTCAGAGCGAGGGCTACACCGCCGAACCCGCCGCACTCAACATCATAGCGCAGAAGGCCGACGGCGGCATGCGCGACGCGCTGAGCATCTTCGACCAGGTGGCAAGCTACTGCGGCGGCAACATCACCTACGCACGCACCATCGAGAACCTCAATGTGCTGGACTACGACTACTACTTCCGCCTCGTGGATCACATGCTCGCGCGCCAGATACCAGAGGCGTTGCTCCTCTTCAACGAGATACTGGGCAAGGGTTTCGACGGCGGACCCTTCATAGGCGGGCTGGCAAGCCACATGCGCGACCTGCTCGTGAGCCGGGACCCGGCAACCACACAGCTCCTCGAGACATCCGACGACATACGCCGCCGCTATGCCGAACAGGCTGCTCGGTGCAAGCCGCAGTGGCTCTACCGCGCCATAGCGCTGTGCAACCAGTGCGACATGGGCTACCGCACAAGCCGCAACAAGCGGCTGCAGGTGGAGCTGTGCATCATAGAGTGTGCACAGGCCACCGACGACGACGGCAGTGCGGGGCGCCGCCCTGCACGTATCTTAAAACCCATATTCAGCACTCTGGCGGCAGGAGCCGCCAGCGATGCACGCGGCAATGCCGCCAACGCCGACACCACGGCCCACCACGCACCTGCAACATCACCCACCACACCGACGGCTGCCGCGGCTGCCACCACCACCGCCGC
>JAFSVI010000053.1 GCA_017445145.1 Bacteroidaceae bacterium
AAGCTCTTCATCGACGGCATCACCACTGGCATCAGCGAGATCAACGGTGCTGCTGCTTCCGAGGAGCAGGGCGCCATCTACACCCTCGCCGGCCAGCGTGTGCAGAAGGCTCAGAAGGGTCTCTACATCGTCAACGGCAAGAAGGTTCTCGTGAAGTAACTTCACGAATGTAAAAATGTATAATGTAAAAAAACTCATCAGACAATGAAAAAGACATATATGACCCCTGCTCTCAGCGAGCAGCACATTATGGTTGAGATGCTCATCGCAGCCAGCATCACTGGCGTGAGCGGTAACTCTGGCATACAAATGGGCGATGAAGATATTCCCGAAGAGGCCGACGTCAAGGACGGCTATTACTTCGGAGAGAGCATCTTCGACTGAACCTCCACACGGCGCGCCTGCCTTGGCGCGGGCGCGCCGTAGCCGCGTCAATCTGCATTTTTCTTCATGCATTGATTGATTAGTTAAAATTGATAGTAGGGAGCCCTGTGCTGTGAAGCACGGGGCTCTTTTTAGTTAAGAAACGCAAAATGTGGCGCGTTGTGTGCTGACTTTGCACGGAAAATGCTATATTTGCACGCACAATCCTACAAAGCATCCGTCATCATGTCACAGCAAGAACGCTTCTACCCCATCGGGATCCAAACCTTCTCTGAGATTATCAGCAGTGGCCGCGTCTATGTGGATAAGACCGACCTCATGTGGAAGGCACAGCGTCTGTCCAAGTTTGTATTCCTCTCGCGTCCGCGTCGCTTCGGCAAGTCGCTGCTCTCCACTACGTTCAAGAGCTTCTTCGAAGGGCGCCGCGACCTCTTCGAGGGTCTGAAGGTGATGGAGCTGGAGCGCGACTGGACAGCCTACCCCGTGATACACCTTGACCTGAGCATGGCCAAGAATGAGAAAACCGAAAGTGCACTGCAAGAAACCCTTTTGTTCATTATGGCACCGTATGCCAAGGAATATAACGTCACGGGGATTCTATCGCCTGGCAAGCAACTATCTCTGATAATTCGCAATGCCTTTGAGAAGACGGGCAAACAGGTGGTTGTGCTCATCGACGAGTATGACGCACCTCTATTGGATGTGCTTCACGAATCTGAGCTGCTTGATGCTTTCCGCAGGGTGATGCAGGAGTTCTACCAAGTGCTGAAGGCCAGCGAGGCGATGATACGCTTCTGCTTCATCACGGGCGTCACGAAGTTCTCACAATTGAGTATCTTCTCCACCATCAACAACCTGAACAACATCAGCATGCTGCCGCAGTTTGCGGCCATCTGCGGCATCACAGAGACGGAGCTTACCACTCAGCTCACACCCGATGTGGCTTTGCTGGCAGAGGTATATGAGGAACCGGCGGATGTGACGCTTGCTCGACTTAAAGCGCGCTACGACGGCTACCACTTCTCTTGGAGTTCGGAGGATATCTACAACCCTTACAGCCTCCTAAAGGCTTTTGCCAACAAGGTCGTTGATAACTACTGGTTTGAGTCAGGCACGCCCACGTTCCTCATCAACCAGCTCCAGCAATTCGACACCGACATCACTGCTCTTGACGATGTGGAAGCATCGTCGTCGGCTTTCGACAGCCCCACAGAGGCTATGACTGATGCTCTGCCATTGCTCTATCAGAGCGGCTATGTGACCATCAAGGGCTATGACCGGGAGAGCGATACCTACACCCTCGGTATTCCCAACCGTGAGGTGCGCGTAGGGCTTGCCTACGGACTTTTACCCGTTTACGTCGGCCTTAAGCAGGACATCGTGAAGTTAGGCTTTGCACTGAAGTTCTGGCGTGCGCTCAAGTCAGGCGACATCGAGGGTGCTCTGCGGGGCATGCAGACATACTTCGAGGGTCTGCCATACATCGCGGGCTTCAAGCGCAAGCTGGCTGAGGTCTCTACGGCCGAGGGCTTCTACGAGTGGACGTTCTACCTCATCTTCTCCATGCTCAACGTGTATGTGCGCACGCAGGTCAAGACGATACGCGGACGAGCGGACATGGTGGTGCACATGCCCGGCGTGACCTACGTGTTCGAGCTTAAGGTCAACGGCACGGCCCAGGAGGCCATGGAGCAAATCAATTCGAAGGGCTATGCCATCCCCTATACGGCTGACAGCCGCGTGGTGAAGGTGGGCATGCGCTTCTCCACCGAGACGTTGGCCATAGAGGACTGGGTGGTTGAGGGTTGAGCAGCGGCAGGTCAGTCCCTGAGCTTGGGGAGGTACTTCTGCACTGCGCGCTTGACGTGCTCCACGGCATCGTCCATGGTGCCCCAGAACTCGCCTCCGGCGGCGTTGCGGTGTCCACCGCCTCCGAAGAACTCGGCTGCGAGGTCGTTGCATGGGAAGTCATCGACGGAGCGCAGCGACAGGCGTATGCATGGCTGCTCGGTGTCCTCGCGCAGGAAGATGCTCAACTTGATGCCCAGGATTTGTAGGGGCATGTTCACGAGGCCCTCTGTGTCGCCGTTGAGGATGCCGAAACGGCGTCGCTCGGCGTTGGTGAGCGTCATGATGGCTGTGTGGGCTTTCTTCCACACGTAGAGCTTGGAGTAGAGCATGTAGCCCTGGAACTTCATTCGCGCAGGGCTGTAGGTGTGGAATACGTTGCGGTAGATGATGTCCTTGTCGATGCCGCAGCGCAGCAGCAGCGCAATAAGCTCGAACACCTCGGGGCGGTTGCTGGCATAGGTGAAGGCGCCTGTGTCGGTCATCATGCCGGTGTAGAGCGACGTGGCCTCGTCGTGGGTGATGTCGGGTCTGGCAGCCGTGCCCATGGCGTAGCCGTCGAGTTCGAGTATGAGGCGCATGAGGACCTCGCAGCACGACGAGCATTCGGGGTGGCAGATGACGATGTCTGCGATGCCGGCTTCGGGGTTGGGGTGGTGGTCGATGATGATGCGCGGTGTGGTGTGGTTGCGGACGACGTCGCCGAGCGTCCACATGCGCGATAGTTCGCCATGGTCGCACATTATGACGAGGTCGGCTTGCTCCACGATGGGTCGCACGTCGGCCTCGTGCTTGTCATAGACCAATATCTCGTCGGCGAGGGGTATCCACTTGAGGAAGTCGGGGAAGATGTTTGGCACAACGATGTGCACGTCGGCATCCCAGCAGCGCCGCAGCCACGCGGCGAGGGCTGTGGTGGAGCCTATGGCATCGCCGTCGGGGCCTCGGTGGGCTGTGATGACGATGTGGCGTGCGGCGGAGAGCAGCTCATGCCACGCTCTGCCCCCGTCCTCCAGAAGTGGTTGGTAGGGTCGGCACCCTGCGTCCATGTGAGTTGGCGCAGCGTTGCCGGTGTTATGTGCTGATTCTGTGTTCATGTTCGTTACTGTTTTATGCTATCCCATGTCGGCGGCTGCACGCCAAGGAGGTGTCTGACGAAAAAGTCGTAGCGCTTGTGCTCGCCGAAGGCTTCGCCCATGGTGTGGTGGGCGCCGGGGATGACGACAAGCTCGAAGTCCTTGCCGGCACGTATGAGGGCATCGGCCACCTGCATGGTGGATGCGGGATCGACGTTGTCGTCGAGTTCGCCGACGACGAGCATGAGGGGCCGTGTCAGCAGGTGTGCATTCTCCACGTTGGAGCAGGCGACATAGCTGCTGTCGATGGGGTAGGACATCCACTGCTCGTTCCACCAGATCTTGTCCATGCGGTTGTCGTGGCAGCCACAGGCCGAGTAGGCGGCCTTGTAGAAGTCGGGGTGGAGGAGCACGGCGGTGGTGCTCTCCTGTCCGCCGGCCGAGCAGCCGTAGATGCCCACGCGGTCGATGTCCATGGAGGGGTATTTCTGCGCTGCGGCGCGTATCCACGCCATGCGGTCGGGGAAGCCGGCATCGCGCAGGTTCTTGTAGCACACCTCCTCAAAGCGTTTGCCGCGGTTGCTGGTGCCCATGGCATCGAGCTGCACGACGATGAATCCCAGCTCGGCGAGGGAGGTGGTGGTCCAGTTGTAGGGTTGGAAGGACTTGGGTGTGTAGCTGTCGCCAGGTCCGGCGTAGATGTACTCGATGACGGGGTACTTGCGCGATGGGTCGAAGTTGGAGGGGCGCTGTATGATGCCGTACATGAGGGTGGTGCCGTCTCGCCCGGGGGCGGCGAATGGCTCGGGTGCCACATATCCGGCAGCGTTGAGGGCGGCGATGTCGGCTGTGGCAAGTGTGACGCCGGTGGGCAGGGCTGCGAGGGTCTGCGGTATGGTGCGCGCCACGGTCACTGGCGGCGTGTCAACGGTGGAGTAGGTGTCGATGAGTGCGGTGTAGGAGGCATTGAAGCGTGCGCTGTGGTTGGCGGGTTCGGGTGTGAGGTCGGTGAGGTGCGTGCCGTCGAGGCGCATGCAGTAGTAGTGGATGTTGTAGGGGTCCTCGCCGGTGTTGCGTCCGTTGGCAGTGAAGAAGATGAGGCCACGCTCCTCGTCGATGTGGACGACGCGGCGCACGCACCAAGGGCCGCTGGTGAGCTGGCGGGAGGGGCATTCGGCGGCGGCGGTGGCGCTGCCTCTGCGTGGCGCTGTTTTCCTGGCGCCCTTCGGCGTGGTGGCGGCGCTGGCGACGTCGAAGGTGTAGAGATGCGGATAGCCGTCGCGCTCGGAGAGCCACAGGATGGTGCTGTCGCCCTGCAGCTCCTGGCGGTAGTTGTTGGAATAGCGCACGTAGGTGTCGGCACGCTCCTCGATGAGGGTGCTGACGGTGCCGTCGGTCGTCATCTCATAGATGCGGTAGAGGTGGTGTCCGCGCTGGTTGTACTCGAAGCGTATGCCGCGCGAGTCGCTGCGCCATGCGGGTCCCTGTAGCGCATATTGGTTGGCGATGAGGTCGGGTGCGGGGCTGATGGTTCTGCCTGTTGCCACTTCGATGATGCAGGGTGTGCGCTGTGGCAGCTCGTCGCCGGGCTTGGCATATTCCTGCTTGTGGAGCACGGGTTGCAGCTGGTCGGCTGGCGACGACTCGACGTAATAAACGTAGCGTTTCTCGACCGGGCGTATGCGGTTCACGGCAAGGTAGCGGCTGTCGGGGCTCCAGGTGATGTATGAGCTGAAGTAGTGGGAGAGGGTGCCCACGGTGGTGAGCTGGCGGGCGTAGCTGCCGTCGGGGCGCGCCACAAAGACGTTGTCATCGCGCACGAAGGCCACGTGCTGCGAGTCGGGTGCGAGCACGGGGTCGGCGTCACGCTCGTCGTCGGTCTCCATCCAGTGGCGCTGGTGGTGGCGCTTGGCGGGGTTGGCCACGAATGCCGGCTGTCCGTTGCGCCAGGGCTGGCGGTGGTGGCGCTTGTCGGCGGCCTCGATGGGGTTGGCGGTGGTGGTGTCGGCAAGGGTGATGGTGCCGTCGGCATTCACCTGCCCGAAATGCCACGCACCGCCGCCGCGGCCGTCGGTGAGATGGTATTGGAACTGGTGGTCCGAGAGCCAGCGCACATCGTCGGCGTGGTTGGCGACCTTGGCCCACGAAAGCTCGCGCTGCATGGCGTAGGCGCGGCGGTAGTCGTCGGGCGTGCCCTGTGCGTGGAGCGTGGCCGCACTGAGCGACAGTGCTGCCGCGGCACATACGGTGGTTATCTTTGTCATTGTCTGTGGGGGCTTTGTTTCGCAACGTATTATGCGTATCGAACGAATGGGCGGGGCAAGCGGTGGCAAGGGGCTTGCTCCTACGGGGGCGGCTACCGCATCTTGAGCGTGGCCTTGCTGGCATCGCGCTTGACGACGGCCGCGAACTCCTGCGGCGAGATGGTGACGGGGCCTGACATGAACTCGGGGATGTTGTAGGAGCGGATGAACTCGCGGTGGTACTGCGGGTTGTCCTGTGGCAGCTCGAAGGGGCGTGTGAAGTGGCCGTTGCCGTCGTGGTGGGCAATGAAGGGTCGTGTGAAGTTGCCGTCGGTGCGGCGCGAGGAGAATATCACCCATCGGCCGTTGCTCGACCACGAGTGGTAGCTCTCGCAGTCGGGGGAGTTGACCTCGCTGGCAGCATGTATGGTCTCGGGCAGCGGCACCATGGCGCCAATGACCTCGCGCAGGCTGTCGGCGCGTTCGCGCTTCCAGATGTCGGGTTCGTTGGGGTCGTGGGGATTGGGCACTTCAGTGATGATGTCGCGCTCCACCTCTTCCACGGGCTGTGCGCGCGTGAGGTCGAGCATGTAGAGGTCGGCATCAGTGTGCCAGATGTGGAACACGCCGAAGCGTCCCTCGGTGAACATGAGCCAGCGCCCGTCGGGCGAGATGCGCGGCAGGGTGACGCTGCGGTTGCGCGCTACGGCATCATACATAAGCTGTCGCGGCCCGAAGGTGCGTGTCTGCTCGTCGAAGGGTATGCGGTAGAGGTTGTACTGCACGGCTTTGTAGTACTGTATGAACTCGAAGTCGAGGGCCACGGTGTCGAGGCGCTGCCAGTGGGCGCTGACGTAATAGACGTAGCGTCCGTCGGGGCTCCATGTGGGGAAGCAGTCGAGCCACGTGGTGTCGCGTGTGATGGGTGTCACCTCATTGGTCTCCACGTCGTAGAAGATGAGGTTGGACTTGGTGTCCTGCACCTCAATCTTCTGCGGGTCGCGCGTGTGGAAGCTCTGGCCTGTCATGTTGGTGGAATAGACTATCCAGGGCTTGCGCGGGTGCCACGTGGGATATACGCCGGCGGAGAGGGTGCTGTCGGTCTTGAGGTCCACCTTCTTGGTGGTGCCGTCGTAGCTGACGACGGTTCCGCCGAGGTGCTGTCGCACATGGAACTGCAGACGTTGCGGGTTGTACCACTGTGTGTGGTGACAGTTGATGCACTGGCCGTTGGCCTCGTCGGTGTTGATCATGTTGCCGTAGATGAGGCTCTCGTCGAAGGTCTCCAGGCAGCGCTGGTTGAGGGTGAGGTCCTCGTAGGTGACGTAGCTGGGCGAGATGAGGCGGTAGCTGATGTAGGGGTCGATGCTGTCGGGCGAGACGGCGATGGTGAAGGGCTGTGTGCGCAGCCACTGACCCTGGTGCTCCATGAACACCTCCACGCTGATGGGCGAGTGTGCGGCAAGGGCTGCCGCCGTCATGGCGCGCCAGCGCTTGATGCCGGGGCGCACATCGCGCCCGCCGACAACCCATTCGTCCTCGCCGGCGGCGAAGCGTGTGACGTAGGTGTCGGCATCCTGGTCGATGTGGAAATGGAGGGGTGCGATGTTTGCGGGCACCGTCACGCCGGCATAGTCGGGGTAAATCTTAGGCAGCGCCTTGCCCTCGGTGTAGGATGTGGGCAGTGATGGTGTGGCGGAGCATGCTGTGATGAGCTGTGCTATCAGCGCAATGATGATGCAAGTTGTGATGCTGGTGGCGGCAAATGGCCGCTTGGTGGCGTTGCACGGTGCGTCGGGGCTTGACGTGGTAGAGAGGCTTCTTGGCGTTCTCATGTTGTGGTGGGGTTAATTCGTCTTTTGGTTCCTGACGAGGAAGTAGAAGTAATAGAAGGTGTCGCCAAACTGTGGGCGGAAGGCCACGGCCTTCTGCTCCTCGGTCATGGGGCCGCACTGGGCGTTGAATTTCATGAAGCGCTCGTAGGTGTCGCGCACGCTCTGGCTGAATGGCATGTGGCTGATGTCCACCTTGTCCTCGAGGTGGCCGTAGAGGTAGGCGGCCTCCTGATAGTAGCGCGGCATGTCGTCCTTGGGGTGGAGCGTGGCATAGCGCATGAAGCGTGGCCAGAAGAGGGCGATGTCCTTCATGTATAGGGCGCAGATGAGCGTCATCTCCTGGAAGAGGAGGTCGTCGCCGTTGCCCTTGGCAAAGGTCTGGAGGAGGTACATCTCAACCAGGGTGTTGTCGCCGTCGAGGCGGTCGGGGTATGTCATCATGTGCATGATGGGTGCGAACTCGCGCATGTGTGCCTCGTCGAGCAGGGGGCGCCCGTTGGCCACTGAGGCTTCGAGCTTGGTGAGGTCGAAGGCGTCGTGGTTGACGAGCAGCGGCTCGTAGCGCTCTGCCCAGCGGCGATGGAAGGTGGTTTGCTTGAGAATGTTGATGTATTTGCGCGCCACTTCCCACTCGCGGTTGAGCAGCGACGTGCGCACCATGAACTTGAGGGTCTCGGCACGCCAGCCAAACTCAACGCCGTCCTCCATGCACCAGCGGTAGCAGAAGTTCTCCTTGCCGTAGTGGTAGTAGATGAGCTTGCCGCCCACCTGCGTCATGTGGATGCGCCAGGGGGCGTTCTGTGCGGTGGAGCCTTCGGGGTAGAGGAACATCTCGTTGCCAGCACGGCCCAGACGGAAGAGGGCGAGGTTCTTATACATCACAATCTGGCGCGTCGGCGCCACGCCGCTGCTGCCGTCGCGGGCGTAGGTGAGGACGCGCTCCCAGTCGCACTCCTGAATGGCGCGGTCCATGGCCAGCTCCTTCTCGAAGTTGGAGTCGTGGTACCAGGCGGCGCGCACGCCGAAGGTGGCAGCGGCGAGGAGGAGAAGCGTGACGGCGGCTGCTCTCCAGCCCGGTGTGGCCGCGTCGTTGGCCTGGGCATAGTGTGGGGGAGTGGCGCTGGCGGCGAAGGCCTTACGGCGGAATAGGGCTGCCATGTTGCCGGCTGATAGCCAGCCGACGACGGTGATGATGGCGAAAGAGAGGATGAGAGCGTAGTAGGGGAGGCGATATTGCTCGAAGCTGTCCTTGCCGTAGCGCATGGAAGGCAGGGCGGCAGCATAGACGAAATTGCGCTGCGTCATCTCGAAGAGCTGCTGATAGTAGAGCTGCGGGATGATGGCGATGAGGGCGATGGCGAGGACGAGGTTTGCGATGAGGGGCTTAGGCGATTGCGCCGCCCCGCCCTGGGGTGAAGGGGCGGGCGGCGTGGCTGCCAGCAGGGCCGTGGCGCCGAGTGCCCATGCACCGAAGAAGGGGTAGCCAGCGACGCAGACGAGGGTTGTCCACAGCGGGCGTGCCCACAGCGTGGCACGTGCCGGGAGGGCTTTGTCGCACAGGCGTTGCACGGCGAGCGCCAGCGTGGCGAAGAGGATGCCCACCGTGGGCACGAGGAGGTGGCCCTGGAGCTTCTGGTAGTAGAGCCAGTAGCCGGTTTGCGTGAAGCAGGCCAGCAGGGCAAGGGGGATGAGCAGCGAGAGCAAGGCCCATGGGCCTCGCAGCCTGTAGGCCCACACAAGGATGAGGCTGATGGCGAGCCACAGCGTGGCGAGTATGGCGGTGCCGAGCCAGGGATAGTAGAAGAACTGTGTCAGGTAGCAGCCGAGCCACGAGGCCAGCCCGCCGGGGTAGGCCATGCGTCCTGTCCAGAAGAGGTGTGTGGGCAGCCATAGGTTGAGTTCCTGTGCACGCAGCAGGAACTCCGTCTCATAGCGTATGAGGAGGTAGGCCATGACGGCCATGGTGAGGGGTAAGGGTATGAGCCATAGCCATGCCGGCGGTGTGGTGTGGTGTGCGGACGCCGGTGTGGCGGCGGCTGGTGCTTGCTTTGCTTTCTTGCTCATGGGTGTTGGGGGATGAGAAGGGAAAAGCCCCGAGCCGATGTGACCCGGGGCTTGTGGTGGTGGGTGAGTTAGCGTGCCGGGGCCACGATGTATGTGAAGGTGTGGTCCTCGTATTTAGGCACGAAGGGGTCGAGAGGCCAGGCACCCCAGCTGGTGACGCAGCCCAGGCCCATCTGGAAGGCACGCAGCTGCACTACGGTGTAGCCGCGGGCCACGAGGTCGCCGCTGTGGCTCTGGTGGGCATCCTTGCGGGGGCCGTCGTCGAGGTCGCTGATCTCGTAGGGCATGGCGGACACCTCCATGGGTCCCACGGCCTGGAAGCAGAGGTCGGGATGCTCGCTGTCGCCGCGCATCTGCCAGAAAATGACGTCGCAGTGGTTGCCGCTCTCCTGCGGGCGCACGTACTTGCTCCAGTACTGGTCGGCAACAGAAGCCTCGTAGATGCCGATGAAGGCGTTGTCCTTGCGGTCGCAGTAGTTCTCGACGGGTCCGCGGCCGAAGTAGCGCACGCTGTCGTAGGCCTTGGCCAGGCGCCATGTCATGCCCATGGCCATCATCTGTGGTTTGCGCTCGGCGCTCTCGTTGACGTCGAGGGCTTCGGTGACGATGAGCTGTCCCTTTGGCGTGAGGATATAGGTCATGTTGAGGTCGGCATCGAGCTGGTCGCTGTGGTACTTCACCACCACCTGCTTGCTCTGGTTGGGGAGTTCGGTGCATTCCATGGCGGTTTTGTTCCAGCGGGGGTTCTTCCACGCGCCGAGGCGCTGCTGGAGGCTTGCGCCGTAGTCGTTGTCGGTGGGGGCGCGCCAGAAGCTGGGTTCCACGCTCTGGCGGTCCTCAAGCACGGCCTTGCCGTCGATGTCAAAGTAGTCGATGTCGCCTGTCCACTTGCTCCACGTCACGCTGGTGCCGGCAGCGGAGAGGGTGAGCCACGCCAGGGCCTCGTCCTTGGCCACGGCCTCGGTGGAGGCAGCGCCCTTGGCCGTCTTGGCAGCGGGTGCCGGTGTGGCGTCGGCCAGGATGGCATCCACGGTGGGCAGTGCGGCAGGCTGCAGCACGAACTGTGCCTTGGCAACGGCTTCGCCCTTCTTGAGCAGGCCGCGGTCGGCTTTGAGGGTGAAGTAGATGTCGATGGCTGCCCACTGCTTGCCGGCGACATACTGGCGCAGCTGTGCGAGCATGTCGGCGGGGATGGTGATGTGGCGGCGCTGCTGTGGTGCCAGGCTTAGCTGGAAGGGCAGCGTATAGCTCTCGGAGCGCATGTTCTTGCCGTCGAAGGCTTGCGCCTTGCACACGACGTTGATGTCGTCGGTGCCGCGGAAGAAGCTCTCGTTGTAGATATCTACCTCGCCGTCGAGCAGCGTCTTGCCCTCGGGTACGGTGAGCCACAGGTCCTGATAGTAGTACTGCACCTCGTAGGCATGGGGGTGGAGCGAACGGTCGGCGGCGATGATGCCGTTGCAGTTGAAGTTGTGGTCGCTGGCGGGATAGCGGCCGAAGTCGCCGCCATAGGCCATGATCTCGCGACCCGTGACGCGGCTCTTGGCACGCATGCCCTGATCGACGAAGTCCCAGATGAAGCCGCCCTGGTACTTGGGGTACTTGCGGATGATGCGCCAGTACTCGGCGAAGCCGCCCATGCTGTTGCCCATGGCGTGGGCATACTCACACTGGATGAGGGGGCGCGGGTTGTCGCCCTGGGAGTAGCGCTCGCAGCCGTCGTAGCCATAGTACATGGGGCAGAAGATGTCGGTCTTGCCGTTTTGCCCTGCCTGTTCGTACTGCACGGGGCGTGAGGTGTCGATGGCTTTGACGGCATCGTAGGCATCCTCGAAGTTCTTGCCGTAGCCGGCCTCGTTGCCGAGGCTCCAGAAGATGAC
>JAFSVI010000008.1 GCA_017445145.1 Bacteroidaceae bacterium
AACAGCACATACCGCATCTTCACCACCGCGGCCGACGGCGCCAAGCTCTACCTCAACGCTCAGGGCTATCTCGTGGGCCAGGAGGAGGCTGCCGCCTTCAACATCGCAAGCGTGACGGCCGAGGGCACCCTCTATGAGACGGGCTGGAACCTCGGATGCCGCTTCACCAACCCCGGCTTGACGAATGGCAGCACGGGCACCATCGTCAACACCGGCCACATCAACGTGGGCGGCAATAACCGCAACGACTGGGAGCGCCAGGTGTTCTTCCTCAACAACGACGGCATGTATGCCGTGCGCGCCACCAACGCCAACAGCGCCAACTGGGGTGCCAACTCCTACTGGAACGTGTTCGACGGCGCCGAGCTGCCCGAGGCAGGCTACTCGCTCGAACCGGCCTACGTGTGGCAGCTCGAGGACGTCGCCGCTGAGATGGCAAAGAACAACCTCGTCGCCGACATCGACAAGCTCCTGGCATTCATCGCCGACAATGCCGACGCATACACCATCGACGCCGCTGCACTGGAAGAGGACATCGCTGCCCTCAACGCCCTCAAGGAGGCCGACTACGAGACCGCCGACGCCGTGGCCGCCGCACAGGACGCTGTGGCTGCCGCCGTGCTCGACTTCTTCGGCGAGATAACCCCCAAGGCCAACATCGACGTGACGGACCTCTTCATCGAGAACGCCACAGCCGTGGCCAGCAGGGCACTGCCCAGCGGATGGGAAGGCGACACCTTTGGCGACTCCTCGGACGGCGTCAGCGAATACTGGAACATGGCCGCCGCCAGCTTCGCGCAGACGGTGCTCCTGCCCGCCGGCAACTACATGCTCACCGCAGAGGCCCTCACACGCACCGACATGACTGCCACCCTCGCCGCCGGCGAGGCCTCCATGGCCATCGCCACCGTGGGTAGCGACGTGGTCAACAGCCGCGCACAGGCTGCCGCATGGTTCGACGAGGGCAACGGCAAGAACCAGCTGCCCTTCGCCGTGGCTGAGGCAGCACCCGTCGCCATCAGTCTCACCGCCGATGCCGAGACAAGCGACTACTGGATGGTGTGGCGCAGCTTCAAGCTCGAGCTCATGGCCGACGGCCAACAGCCCGAACCCGTCGCCGGCGACATCACCGGCACGGGTGAGGTGGATGAGGACGACGTTGACCTCTTCATCGAGCAGCTCCTCGGTGGACAGCTGCCCACCGACGCCACCAGCGACGACTTCGCACGCTACGACGTCAACGGCGACGGCGTAGTGAATATCGCCGACGCACAGGCCATTCTCAACCTCTCCGTGGGCCTGAACTGGGACGGCAGCGAACCCGACGAGGAGACAGCCGAGGTGCGTGCACTCACGCCCGAGGCTCTCAGCGCCACACTCACGGCCCAGAGCATGACGATGGCCGACAGCATCACACGCTACGTGGTACGCCTCAGCGGCAACGTGCGCTACACGGGCTTCCAGATGGAGGTCGTGGGCGACGTGGTGGCAGAGCGCGGCGCTTTACCGACGGGTCCCTCCGGCGCTGCCTTGGAGCTCCGCTCGCGCACCACAGGCGGCACACACCGCATCGCCGCCCTCGGCGACGAGATGGCTGCCGGCGAGGTGCTCACCATCGACGTGAAGGGTCAAGCCCGCTTCACTGACATCTGCTTCACCACCGCTCAGGCTCAGGCTCTGTACCTGAACATCGACGGCGCCACAGCCATCGACGGCATAGCAGCCGCCGGCATCCAGGGCGCTAAGGTCTATGGCATCGGCGGCGAGCAGCACAGCGCCACCCAGCGCGGCATCAACATCGTGCGCCAGGCTGACGGCAACGTGAAGAAGGTGATAGTGAAGTAACCGCAACTGCCAAGAGCATGTGTGCGTGGCACGGCCACGCAAGGACCGGGCCGCGCACACATCAACACTTATAACACCCTACTCAATATCCCCAAAACAGAGAATCATGAAACTACTCGAATCATTCAAGAGCAGTCTCCTCGTCCGTCTCACGGCAATGGCTGGCCTGGTGCTGGCGGCTGTTGGGCATGCTGCGGCCGAGGACAAGGTCTATATCGAGGACTTCAGCATCAAGGCTGGCGAGACCAAGGAGATTGCCATACACTTTGACACCGACGCCTCCGACATCAAGCGCCTCAAAGGTACGCTGACGCTGCCCGAAGGCCTCACATGCGAGGCCAATGCCTATGGCACCAACATACGCATCAAAGGCAACACGGACAGGACAAATGGCGCGTTGTTGGCCTACAACCCCAAGACCGGGGCAGTGTCGGTCACGGGAGCCACCTTCAGCGCCGGAGAGGATGCCTTTGCCTACATCACAGTGACGGCAACAAGCACCCTCGCACAGACAAGCGAGATAGCGCTGACGGGCTTCACGGCTACCAAGGAGGACAACAGCACCATCAGCGTGACCTCACTGAACGCCAACGTCACGCTCGACGGTCAGGGCGGACAGGGCGGCGACGACCCAGACCCCACCCCGACGACGCCTGCCATTGCCATCGCGGCCAACGCGGCACAGCTCTCTGTGCAGCCTGGTGAGGCTTTCAACGTGGAGATATCCCTGACCAACAACGTAGCCCTGACGGCGTTCCAGGCCCATGTGGCTGCCAGCGAGGGGCTGACCATAGAATCTGTGACAAAGGGCTACCGCATCAGCGGCAACATGATGTTCTCGGCCGCAACGGGCAACATTGCCATGCTGCCCAACGCCATCGCCGGTGAGGACGGCGCGCTGTTCACCATAGCGCTGAAGGCTGCCGACGACTTCGCCGGAGAGGCCACCCTCACGGTGGATAACTTCTATGCCACCACGGCGACAGCTCAGTCGCTCGCCGCCGATGCCATCAGCGTGGGCATAACTGTGGGAACGCCGCCAACGCCGACCTACACCGTGGCCGTAGCCGCAGCACCCGCCGCGGGCGGCTCTGCCACCGGTGCCGCCACCGTGGAGGCCGGACAGCCGGCCACCGTCGCCGCCACGCCCGCCACGGGCTATGCCTTCACGGGCTGGGAGGTGGATGGCAACGTGGTCTCCACCGACGCCACCTACACCTTCACACCCGAGGCCGACGTCACCCTGACGGCCCGCTTCGCACTCCAGCAGTTCACCGTCACCTTCATCGCCGACGGCACCATCGTCAGCCAGCAGACACTGGACTACGGCTCGGCCATCACCACCCCGGCCACCCCGGTCAAGCCCGGCTACGTGTTTGCCGGATGGACACCGGCCGTGGCTACCACCGTGCCGGCAGCCGATGTCACCTACACCGCCGTCTTCACCGAACAGGCACAGGACACCTACACGCTGCGCTTCGTCGTCGAGGGCTACACCTACGCACAGTCCGCATTGCCCGTCGGCGCCGACATAGAGCTGCCCATCAACCCGACACCCCGTCCGGGCTACACCTTCCAGGGATGGGGCACCGTGCCGGCTACCATGCCCGCCCACGACGTCACCCTCACGGCACAGTTCACGCAGGATGTGTATGTGGTGCTCTTCACCATCGACGGACAGCCCTTCAAGAGCTTCAGTGCCACCTACGGGCAGACCATCACCACGCCCGTGGCTCCCGAGCGCGAGGGATGCACCTTCAGCGGATGGGCATCGAGCGTAGAAGTCACCGTCACCCACGACGCCACATACGTGGGCATCTATGAACCCAACATGTACCGCGTGGCCTACTACATCGACGACCAGCTCTACGCCGAGGACATGGTGGCCTACGGCTCACCGCTCACACTGCGCACATGGGACAACGCCGACCCCGCACGCTACACCTTCAGCGGATGGCAGGGCACGGCCTACGACACCATGCCGGCCCACGACATAGAGTACCGCGCCACCGTCATCGACGCCATAACAGGCGTCAGTGCCGACAAGGCCGCCTCTGCCGACATCTACAGCCTTGACGGCCGTCGCCTCGACGGTCGCCGCCTCACTCCTGGTGTGTACATCATCGGAGGAAAGAAGATTGTTATGAAGTAGATACATTAAGCAGTAATATGTTTCATTATTACTGATGAATGTTGTGGAAGCGGCTGCGCGTGAGCGTGGCCGCTTCTTACGTCTGCCCCACCCACAGACCGGGGCATAACGAGGCATAGGAGCATTACTTGCACGAAAATCGGAGGCAATGCTTTGCCGTTAGCGCCTTTTTGCCTACCTTTGCGCCGCAAAACGGCGCCGCCACCGCGGCGCGCAATCATCAAGCAACGTCATGCCAAGAGAAGATAATGCCTACGTGCGCTCCGTGGCCGAGCAGGGCTATGCCTACGGCTTCACCACCGACGTGGAGACGGAGATCATCGGCCGCGGCCTCACGGAAGAGACCGTGCGCCTCATATCAGCAAAGAAGGGCGAACCCGGGTGGCTCCTCCAGTTCCGCCTCGACGCTTTCCGTCAGTGGCAACAGATGGAGGAACCCCGCTGGGGGCATCTGACGATGCCTGCCATCGACTATCAGGCTATCTCCTACTATGCCGACCCCACCGCGGCTAAGAAGAAGGACGGCCCTGCCAGTGTCGATGACATCGACCCGGAGCTCATGCGCACGTTCGACAAGCTGGGCATACCGCTCGAGGAGCGCCTGGCGTTGAGCGGCACGGCCGTGGATGCCGTCATGGACAGCGTGAGCGTGAAGACCACGTTCCGCGAGCGTCTGGCGGCGCAGGGCATCATCTTCTGTTCCTTCGGCGAGGCCGTGAGGGAGCATGGCGAGCTGGTGCGCAAGTACCTGGGCAGCGTGGTGCCGGCGCGCGACAACTTCTTTGCCGCGCTCAACTCGGCCGTGTTCTCCGACGGCTCCTTCGTGTATATCCCCCGTGGTGTGCGCTGTCCCATGGAGCTCAGCACCTACTTCCGCATCAACGCGCGCGGCACGGGGCAGTTCGAGCGCACGCTCATCGTGTGCGACGAGGGGGCTTATGTCTCCTATCTCGAAGGCTGCACGGCGCCCATGCGCGACGAGCACCAGCTGCATGCCGCCATCGTGGAGATTGTGGTGGAGCGCGACGCCGAGGTGAAGTATTCCACCGTGCAGAACTGGTACCCCGGCGACAAGGACGGCCGCGGCGGCGTGCTCAACCTGGTCACCAAGCGCGGCCACCTGCGCGGCGCCAATGCGCGCCTGTCGTGGACGCAGGTGGAGACGGGGTCGGCCATTACGTGGAAATACCCCTCGTGTGTGCTTGCCGGCGAGGGCGCGCAGGCCGAGTTCTACAGCGTGGCCGTCACCAACGGATGCCAGCAGGCCGACACCGGCACGAAGATGATACACTTGGCGCCCAACACCAGCTCCACCATTATCAGCAAGGGCATCAGCGCCGGACGCTCGCAGAACAGCTACCGCGGCCTCGTGCGCATGTCGCCGCGGGCCACCGGGGCGCGCAACTACAGCTCGTGCGACAGCCTCCTGCTCTCCGACACCTGCGGCGCACATACCTTCCCCTACATCGACTCACGCTGCCCCGACGCCATCGTGGAGCACGAGGCCACCACCTCGCGCATCAGCGAGGAGCAGCTCTTCTACTGCCAGCAGCGCGGCATCCCGGCCGAGGAGGCCGTGGGGCTCATCGTCAACGGCTATGCGCGCGACGTGCTCACCAAGCTGCCCATGGAATTTGCCGTGGAGGCGCAGAAGCTGCTCTCCGTGTCGCTCGAGGGCACCGTGGGCTGAGGCCCGCCGCCGGGGCATCTGCTCTCTGTCATGGCTTAACGTCATTTAACGTTGCCGGGCATTCTGCTTCTTCATTTTCTTCATATCTTTGCCGCGCAATGCTAATCATACATGACTGATATGTGCACGATAACCCTTTCATACGACAAAGAGAATGCCAAGGCCAGGGACATGCTGGCCTCGATGCTGGCCTCCGGCCTCTTCTTCGCTGGCGAGGATGCTGGCGGGAAAGACCACCTATACTTGGAAGATGGCGAAGTGAAGATGGATATCAGTGAGGGTGCAACGGACCTTGAGGACTTCCGTAGCTTCCTTCACGAGATGGTGGACTTGGAGTATTCGTTGGCATGAGGTATATTATTAAAAGCCGGCCGCGGTATCGGATTGCTCAATTCTATAAGAATGTAATCCGTAAGTACCGCCACACCTACTCTGTGGAATTGATGCATGCAAACATTGACGAGGCTGTCAATGCCATGTATCAGATTGAGCAGTCACTCCTGCGCCGCCGCCCCACGCTGCCACGTTGGCAGCATGAGGGCTGGTACATGGCCAATGCCGGCAAATGGTACTACGCATACACCGTCACCGAGGATGCCGTCGTCATCGAGGATGCGTGCCACTCACAGAACATGCGCTGAATGGAAATGATAAATGATATGTTCGCCACCCTGAGCGGGATGCTGTGGGGATGGCCCATGATAGTGCTGCTGCTCGGCACCCACATCTTTCTCACGCTGCGGCTCAAGATGCCTCAGCGGCGGGTGCTCACAGCGCTGCACCTCTCGGTGAAGCACGACCGCGATGCCCAAGGCTCGGTGAGCCAGTTTGGCGCGCTGGCCACGGCGCTGGCGGCCACCATCGGCACGGGCAACATCGTAGGCGTGGCCACGGCCGTCACGCTGGGCGGCCCGGGCGCCGTGCTGTGGTGCTGGCTGACGGGTGTGTTCGGCATGGCCACGAAGTATGCCGAGGGTCTGCTGGCCGTGAAGTACCGTGTGCGCACGCCCGACGGCGCCACCGTGGGCGGCCCCATGTATGTGCTGGAGCGCGGCTTGGGCATGAAGTGGCTGGCGGTGGTGTTTGCCGTGTGCACGGCGGCGGCCACGCTGGGCATAGGCTGCACGGTGCAGTCCAACAGCATCGCGCTGCTTGCCCACGAGACGTTCGGCATGGAGCCGTGGGTGGTTGGCTTGGCGGTGTGCGTGCTGGCGGCGTGTGTCATCCTGGGCGGCGTGCGTTCGATAGCTCGTGTGTGCGGCATGCTGGTGCCTCTCATGGCTGTTCTGTACGTGGTGGGCTGCTGCGCGCTGCTGGTGATGAACGGTGCCTACCTGTGGCCGGCGCTGAAGCTTATAGTGTCCTCGGCCTTCGACCCCGCCGCCGTGGGCGGCGGCTTTGCCGGCGGCACGGTGCTGCTGGCGCTGCGCTACGGCGTTGCCCGGGGCCTGTTCTCCAACGAGAGCGGCATGGGCTCGGCACCCATCGTGGCGGCGGCGGCGCAGACGCGCAACCCCGTGCGCCAGGCGCTGGTGAGCAGCACCGGCACGTTCTGGGACACGGTGGTCATCTGCGCCCTCACGGGTCTGGTGCTGGTGAGCAGCATCCTGGCCTGGCCCGACATCAGCTATGCCGACGGCGCCGCGCTCACCAAGGTTGCCTTCTCCAAGTTGCCATACGTCGGCGCGCCGCTGCTCGCCTTCGGCATCCTCACCTTTGCCTTCAGCACCATCCTGGGCTGGAGCTACTATGGCGAGTCGGCCGTGGTCTATCTAAGCCGTGGCCGCAGCCGTTCGGTGGGCATCTACAGGGTGGTGTTCATCGTGGCGCTGTTCTTTGGCAGCGTGATGAGCCTCGACCTCATCTGGAACGTTGCCGACTGCATGAATGCCCTCATGACGGTGCCCAACCTCATCGCGCTGCTCATGCTCAGCGGCGTGGCAGCGCGCGAGACCGACCGCTACCTCTGGGCCAACCGCCTCGACGACCACGCCGATGCCGACGCGCCATAGCCGTTGTGACAGCCGTTGTGATGAAAGCCTCCGAGCCACCGCGAAACGTCATGTTTGCGGTGGCTCGGAGGCTTTTCGCCGGCGGTGATGCTGCCGGTGTCAGCTGGGCTGTGCTGCGCCGCGCCACTGTGTGATGGCGAGGTCGAAGGCGGCGGCGGTGATGGTCTGCAGTGGGCGGAAGAGTATGGAGCGCTGCTGCGCCTCGGGCGTCACGAGGTGTGTGATGGCGAGCACGTTGCACAGCGCGCCCAGTATGAGGCCATACTTCACGACGCTGACAACCATGCCGGCACCTTTGTTGATGCCGCCCAGGCCTGTCCAGTTGAGGAACTGCGTGAGCAGCGACCCCAGCGCCCACAGCAGGATGGGCACCCCCATCCAGATGAGGGCGAAGGCCATGATGCTGGCCACGGATGGCGAGGTGCCGATGTGTGGCGCGAGCTGGTAGCCCACCTGGGCGTAGAGCACACGGGCGACATAGAGGCCGAGGAACACGCCCGCGAGACCTAATGCCTGCTGTATGACGCCGCTGTGCCATCCCTTCCAGGCAGCGGCGATGAGCACGAGTATGAAGAAGATGTCGAAGCCGTTCATAGCTTGGCCTTGACCTCAATCTCCTGGAATGTCTCCAGCATGTCGCCCTCGCGTATGTCGGAGAATCCGGCGAGCGAGATGCCGCACTCGAAGTTGGTACCCACTTCCTTCACGTCGTCCTTGAAGCGCTTGAGGGCGTCGATGGCTCCGGTGTGGATGACGATGCCGTCGCGGATGACGCGCGCCTTGTTCGTGCGCGCCACCTTGCCGTCGATGACGTATGCTCCGGCCACGGTGCCGACCTTGGAGATGTGGAACACCTGGCGCACCTCCACCTGTGCGGTGATTTCCTCCTTCATCTCGGGGGCGAGCATGCCTTCCATGGCTTCCTTCACCTCCTCGATGGCGTCGTAGATGATGCTGTAGGTGCGTATCTCCACGCCGTGCTGCTCGGCTGCTCGGCGTGCCTGTGCCGACGGGCGCACCTGGAAGGCCACGATGATGGCGTCGGATGCTGCGGCGAGGGCCACGTCGTTCTCCGATATTTGTCCTACGGCTTTGTGTATGACGTTAACGGCAATCTTCTCGGTGGAGAGCTTGATGAGCGAGTCGCTGAGAGCCTCGATGGAGCCATCGACGTCGCCCTTGACGATGACGTTGAGTTCCTGGAAGCCGCCTTGCTCTATGCGGCGGCCTATCTCCTCGAGGGTGAGGTGTGTCTGTGTGCGCAGTCCCTGCTCGCGAGCGAGCTGTTCGCGCTTGCTGGCAATCTCGCGGGCTTCCTGGTCGGTGGCCATGACGTGGAAGGTGTCGCCGGCCTGGGGTGCGCCGTTGAGGCCGAGCACGGTGGCAGCCTGAGCGGGGCCTATCTCCTTGATGCGCTGTCCGCGCTCGTTGAACATGGCCTTGATGCGGCCGTAGTTTGTGCCGGCGAGGAGTATGTCGCCCACGCGCAGCGTGCCGTTGCTGCAGAGCACGGTGGCCACGTAGCCTCGGCCCTTGTCGAGCGACGACTCTATGATGGAGCCAGTGGCCTTGCGGTTGGGGTTGGCCTTGAGGTCGAGCATCTCGGCCTCGAGGAGCACCTACTCCATGAGTTCCGGCACACCCATGCCCTTCTTGGCGCTTATGTCCTGGCTCTGGAACTTGCCTCCCCAGTCCTCGACGAGGACGTTCATCTGCGCCAGATGCTCCTTGATCTTCTCGGGGTTGGCGGCGGGCTTGTCAATCTTGTTGATGGCGAATACGATGGGCACCCCGGCCGCCACGGCGTGGTTGATGGCCTCCTTGGTCTGTGGCATGATGTCATCGTCGGCAGCGATGATGATGATGGCCACGTCGGTGACCTGTGCGCCGCGGGCTCGCATAGCGGTGAATGCCTCGTGGCCCGGGGTGTCGAGGAATGTGATGTGTCGTCCGTCGTCGAGGCGCACGTTGTAGGCTCCGATGTGCTGCGTGATGCCTCCTGCCTCGCCGGCGATGACGTTGGTCTTGCGAATGTAGTCGAGCAGCGATGTCTTGCCGTGATCGACATGGCCCATGACGGTGACGATGGGCGCGCGCGGCACCAGGTCGGCCTCGTCGTCGGCTTCCTCGTGCACGGCTTCGCTGACGTCGGCGCTGACGTACTCCGTCTGGAACCCGAACTCGTCGGCCACGAGGTCTATGGTCTCGCGGTCCATGCGCTGGTTGATGCTGACCATGACGCCGAGGCTCATGCATGTGCCTATGACCTGCGTGACGGGCACGTTCATCATCGTGGCCAACTCGTTGGCGGTGACGAACTCCGTGAGCTTCAGTATCTTGGACTCCTGCTCCATCTGCTCGAGCTCGGCTTCCATGCCGGCGCGTATGCTGTCGCGCTTCTCGCGGCGGTACTTGGCGCCCTTGCCCAGGGTCTTGTTCTTGCCGGCGGTGAGGCGTGCGAGTGTCTCGCGCACCTGCTTGGCCACCTCTTCCTCGCTCTGCTCCTGGATGACGGGTGCAGCCTGCTTGGGCTGGTTCTTGCGCTTGCGGTTCTTGCCCTCGCCCTGCTGCTGCTGCTGTCCGGAGGCTCCGCCTTTGTTCTTCTTGGGCTGGTTGCCGCCTCCTTGCTGCTTCTGCTCCTCGCGGGCCACGGCGTTGATGTCCACGCGCTCGCCGCGCTTCTTGTTGCGGCTGTTGCCGGCGGCGGTGCCGGGCTGTGCGGCTGCTGCGCCTCCTCCTCCACCGCCGCGCTTGCGGCGCTTGCGTGTTGCCGGCCGTGTGCTCTGGTTGATGGAGTCGAGGTCTATGTGGCCCTTGATGTTGAGGGTTACGGGTGGTTCGGCGGAGGTCTTCACGCGGAACACGCCATCTACTTCCTCGAGGATGGGGGCTTTGTCCTTGGCCTTCTTGGGCGTTGGGGCTTTGTCGGCGCGGGGGTGAGGCTCGCCGGAGGCTGTCGCCTCGGTGGGGGCGGACTTGTCGGCGCGGGGGTGAGGCTCGCCGGAGGCTGCCGCGGCGGTGGGGGCGGACTTGTCGGCGCGAGTACGCGCCTCACCCGACACTGCCGCCTCAGTGGGGGCGGACTTGTCGGCGCGAGTACGCGCCTCACCCGACACTGCCGCCTCGGTGGGGGCGGTGGCTATGGGGGCGGTGGTGGCAGTGGGCGCGGTAGTTGCGGCGGTGGCCGTTGCGGTGGTGGTGGCGGCGGTGGCCGTTGCGGTGGTGGTGGCGGCTGGCTTTGCTGCGGCCGGTGTTGGCTTTTGGGCTGCAGGAGTAGGCTTTTGGGCTGCCGGGGTAGGCTTTTGGGCGGCAGGTGTCGGCTTTTGGGCGGCAGGTGTCGGCTTTTGGGTGGGCTTGCTCACGGGTTCTCCCTTGGCGTTGAGTTCAATGCGCCCGAGGAACTTGGGTTTCTGCACCTCTGTGAGCGGCAGCACCTCGTCGGTGTCGGTGAGCACGATGGTCTCCTTGCGGCTCTTGGTGCGCTGTGCCTGCATCTGTGCCACCTGCGAGCGCACTCCTTTGTCGCTGTTGAACTCAGCCTGCACGAGGGCATACTGCTCGTCGGTGATGCGTGCTGCGGGGTTGGCCTCGATGTCTTCGAAGCCTTTCTTGTGGAGGAAATCTACAACTGTCTGCAGTCCGACGTTGCACTCCTTTGTGACTTTATTTAATCTTACGCTCATTGGCTGGGGAATAATTGATAATGTATGTGTGGGTTGTTGCTCGCGAAGGGGGCGCCGCCAGCTCGTCTGGAGCGTGGCGGCTGCTATACATTGTCAATTATCCTTCGCTGGGGGACTGTGCGGCGCGAATACGCGCCTCACCCGACACTTCCGCCTCGGTGGCCTCGGGTGCCTCAGTGGCGGGTGCCTCGGCGGCTTCCGTGGCGGGCGCTTCGGTGGCGGGCGCCTCGGTGGCCTCGGGTGCCTCGGTGGCGGGTGCCTCGGCGGCGGGTGCCTCGGGTGCCTCGGTGGCGGGTGCCTCGGTGGCGGGTGCCTCGGCGGCTTCCGTGGCGGGCGCTTCGGTGGCGGGTGCCTCGGTGTTGGCAGGTTCTTCGTCGGCGAACTCGAGCTGCAGGATGCGTATGATTTCGTCCACGGTCTCTTCCTCGAGGTCTGCCTTCTGTATGAGCATGTCGCGTGGTGCTTCGAGCACGGAGCGTGCCGTTGTCCATCCGTTTCTCTTGAGTTCCTCGATGACCCACTCGTCGATTTCGTCCTTGAAGTCGTCGAGGTGGATGTCGTCCTCGAGTTCCTCTGTCTCGCCCTCGGGCAGCTCGCGATATACGTCGATGACGGTGTCAGTGAGCATTGATGCGAGGCGTATGTTCATGCCTCCCTTGCCAATGGCGAGGCTGACCTGGTCGGGGTTGAGATAAACCTCGCAGTGCTTGGTCTCGGTGTCGAGGTGTACGGAGTTGATTTCTGCGGGTCCGAGAGCTCGTGCTATGAGCAGCTGTGGGTTGTTGGTCCACTGTATGACGTCGAGGTTCTCGCCTCGCAGCTCGCGCACGATGCCGTGGACGCGGCTGCCTCGCACGCCGACGCATGCTCCCACGGGGTCCACGCGGTCGTCGAAGCTCTCGACGGCGATCTTGGCCCTGTCGCCGGGTATGCGTGCTATCTTGCGTATGGCGATGACACCTTCGGCGATTTCGGGCACTTCGTTTTCGAGGAGGCGCTGCAGGAACACTGGGCTGGTGCGCGAGAGTATGATCTTTGGGTTGCCCGTGGCGTTATCGACGCGTGCTATGACGGCTCGCGCGGGTTCCCCTTTGCGGAAGAAGTCGCCGGGGATCTGCTCTGCCTTGGGGAGGAGCAGCTCGTTGCCTTCCTCGTCGAGGAGCAGCACCTCCTTGTGCCACACCTGATACACCTCGGCTGAGATGACCTCGCCTATGCGCTCCACGTACTTGTTGTAGAGTGCGTCGTGCTCGAGCTCGAGGATCTTGGAGGCGAGTGTCTGTCGCAGTGTGAGTATGGCTCGGCGGCCGAACTTGGAGAAATCGACGGGTTCGGCCACGTCCTCGCCCACCTCGTAGTCGTCGGCAATCTGGCGTGCCTCGGTGAGGCTGATTTGCATGTTGGGGTCGGTGACTTGTCCGTCGTCAACGACGGTGCGGTTGCGATATATCTCGAAGTCGCCTTTGTCGGGGTTGACGATGACGTCGTAGTTCTCGTCGGTGCCGAGCATCTTGGCTATGACGCTTCGGAAGCTCTCCTCGAGCACGCTGACCAGTGTTGTGCGGTCGATGTTCTTTGTCTCCTTGAACTCCGCGAAGGTTTCAATGAGCAGGTTGTTCTTTTTTGCCATGTATGTTGTCTTTTGTTATTTGAAGTCGATGAGATAGCGGCAACTGCGTATGTCGGCCATGGGGAGGCGCGTGGCCACGTCCTGCACGACGGGTCGCTTCCTGCCCTCGATGGTGACCTTGGTGGGCACGTCGATGGTGGCCTCTTCGGCGCTGACGGCGGCGAGTGTTCCCCGGAGCTTGCGTCCGTCGGCGGTGAGCACTTCCACTTTCTTGCCCACGTGGTTTTCCCACTGCCGTAGCACCTTGAAGGGCTGTCCGAGGCCTGCGCTTCCCACTTCGAGCTCATAGTCCTCGTCGTCGCGGGAGAGGTGGTCCTCGATGTAGCGTGAGAGCTGCACGCAGTCGTCGATCCACACGCCGTCGGCGTTGTCGATTTCCACGGTGATGCAGTTGTCGGTAGTCACTGTGAGGTCTGTCAGGAAATAGTCTTTGCCGGCAAGCCACTGGCTCACCAGCTCTCTCACTTTTGTGGAATCAATCATCTTTCGTTGGTTCTGTTTTGGTGTTGGGCGTTGTGTTAGGAGACGAAGAAGCGAAGAACCGTGCGGCCCCTCGCTTCATCATTTCGGCACAAAGGTATGTATTTTGGTTGAGATGCCCAAGGAAAAGGCGAAAAAGTTGCTGAAAAAAGTTGATTAATTGTCATAAACGAGGGTTTTCATGGCCTCGGGGTTGAAGATTTGTCGCGCTGTGAGCATGATGTCGGTGGGTGTGAGGCCGCGGATGTCGGCCGTGATGGTGTCGAGCGTGTGTATGCGTCCGGTTGCCTGCAGGCGCTTGGCGATGGCTATGGCCTGGCTCTCGTGGTTCTCCCACGCTATGGTGAGCTGTGCGCATAGCTGGCGCTTGGCGGCGTCGAGCTGCCTGGGTGTGAGGGGTGTCTCTGTGAGGCGTCGCAGCTCGTTGGCCACAAGGCGGAGGCATCGGCCCACGTCGTGGCTGTCGCAGCCGAAGTAGGTTGTCCAGACGCTGGTGTCGGAGTAGGCCGTGATGGCGCTCTCCACGGTATATACGAGTCCTCGCCGCTCGCGCAGGGCCATGTTGAGGCGTGAGTTCATGCCTGGCCCGCCGAGGATGTTGGTGAGGAGCGTGAGTGCGGTGTGGCGTGTGTCGGCCATGGGGAAGGCTCGTGCACCGAGGACGACGTGGGCTTGGTGTGTGGCGCGGTGTATGATGGTTGGCGCGGGGAGTATGGACGATTGGCGCGGGGAGTTGGGCAACTCGCCGGGGCAAGCTGGGTGAGTCGCCGAGGGGATTTGGGCGCGAATACGCGCCTCACCC
>JAFSVI010000054.1 GCA_017445145.1 Bacteroidaceae bacterium
AGCAGGCATCCCACAGCCCGGAGCAAGAGCCGGGAAGCACTCCACATGCAGGCGCAGAGGCATGGCTACCGCCCAATCCACTGCTCGGGGTTGAGCTTTGCCGTCTCGCGGCGCAGCTGGAACTGCAGGAGGCGCTGTCCCTGGTCGTCGGCAGCGATGGTGCCTATGATGTCGCGGGTGTTGAGGTGCTGGCCTTTGTGCACGATGACGGATGAGAGGCCGCTATATACGCTGATGTAGGAGCCGTGGCGCACGAGGACATGCTTCGTGCCGGCCATCTCGAACACGGCGGTCACCTCGCCCTCCCACACGGAGCGTGCGCGTGCGCCCTCCTGACCCATGTAGTAGATGCCTTTGTTGTCGAGCGTCACGCCGGGCGCTATGCGGTTGAGGCCGAAGCGCCGGTAGATGCGGTACTGGCCGGTGAGCGGCACGGGCAGGCGTCCGCGGTTCTGCTCCATGTTGCCGTTGAGCTGGCGGTCGGCGGACGAAAGCCACCGCCCGGAGGCCCGGGCATCGGTCGTGGCGGTGCCGCCGCCCTTGCCCTTGGCGCCGCCCTTGCCCTTGGCGCCCTTGGCGCGCGCTACCTGCTGCTTGCGGCGCCGCGCCTCGGCCTCGCGCTTGCGGCGTGCCTCCTCCTCGGCGCGCTTGCGTGCCTTCTCGATCTCTATGGCCACAAGCTCGTCGATGCGCTTGTTGAGGTTCATGAGCTGTTTGTTCTGCTCGGCCACCTCGCGCTCGAGCTGCAGGGCCTTCTTGCGCAGGGCCGCCACGTTGGCCGTGGCCACGGCGTGGGTCGTGGTGAGCTCGCGGCGCTGGCGTATGATTTCCTGCACGGTGCCGGAGCGCTGCTGCTTGGTTTCGAGCAGACGGTTGCGCGCCGCGCGCAGCTGGTCCTGTTTCTGCATGACGCGCAGCCCCAGGTCGCGCTGCGCTGCGGCGTACTCGCGTGCGTAGCGCAGACGCCGCCAAGCCTGGGGGAAGGAGTTGGCGGTGAGGGCGTAGAGCAGGGGGCTGCGCAGCGATGCCGATGGTCGGCTGAGGCGCAGGCTGCGCTTGTACTTGTTGCGGCGCATGGTGAGCTGGCTGTCGAGGCGCTGCACCTGGGCCGTGAGGGTGTCGATGTCGCGGTCGAGGCTCTCGATCTCGCCCTCGAGCTCGTGTATGTAGCGCAGTCGCTGTCCGAGCTGCTCGGCCATGAAATCGACCGTCTGCTGCTTCTTGCCGGCCTGGTGGCGTGTCTGCTCGAGGCGTCCTTGCTGCTTGCGTATGCCCTGTTCGAGCTTCTTGCGCTGCTGCTTGAGGTTGGTGATCTGCTTCGTCTGTGCTGCCGTGGCGGCTGCCAGGAGCAGGAGTAGCAGTGTGGTGATGGTGTGTCTCAATGTGTGGCGTGTGTGGGGGCTATCGTGACATGAGGTGTGTGAGTATGCTCTCGATGTCCACCTGGCGGTAGTGGTCGGTGTTGACGCTGGTGCGTATGTCCTTCATCTTGGCGTCGGCCTGCATGGACGAGAGGCGGAAGGTGGCGCCCACGTCGAGGTGCTCGGTGCGCAGTGCCACCTCCATGGTGCAGGGGAAGTCGCGGCGCTCGATGCTGGTCCAGTCGGAGTAGTTCCACTCGAAGCGCAGGGTGCTGCCGGGTGCTGTGACCCGTGTCTGGCGTATGAGGCCGTTGACGGTGGTGGCGGTGAAGGCCAGCGTGGCATCCTTCTGGCTCACGGCTTTCGTGGTGGGCTGCAGGCGCATGGTCTCGCCCTCGAGGGTCACGTCGAAGTCGGCGGCGGGGGCCTTGTCGCGCTTGCCGGGTATGAACAGCTCCTCCCAGAAGAGTGCCTGGAAGGTGTAGAAGTCGATGTTGGCGCGGTCGAAGGCCTTGACGTCGCTCCAGCGTGCGCGCACATACTGCTTGCCCCATTTATCGACGAGAAGGAAGTAGTCGGGTGTGAGTTCCACGACGCCCACCTCCACGAGGCCGTAGGGCATGAGCGAGAGCTGCACGACCTCGTTGCGCTTCATGCGCAGGCGTCCGCCCACGTTGAGCTTGTTCTGGCCGTGGCGCACGGTGAGGCTTATCTTGCCGCGCAGGGCGGTGGCGGTGAGGCGGTTGAGGTTGACGCGCGTGACGGGGTCGGCCTGTGCGGCGGCGGTGGGGTCGGTGGTGGCTTCCTTGTGGCTGCGGCATGCGCCAACGGTGAGCATCACCGCTGCGAGTGCCAGGGCGAGTGTGGCAGCGGCTGCCGTGCGCAGGGCGTGCATGGTGTGGGGTGTTGTCATGTCTTGGGGTGGGTGTGGGGGTTGCTGATGGTGTGGGGTGGTGGTGGGCGTGGCGGCGGCGGTGTGTCAGCGCAGGTAGCGCTTGAGCCTGATCTTGCGCGGCAGCAGGGCGCTGATGCCCGTGCCTCCGGCCTTCTGCGCCAGGCGCCAGAAGCGCACGGCCTGCGCCATGTTGCCGGTGTGGGCGGCGATGTCGCCGGCATGTTCGAGCACCACGCCGGAGATGTCCGTGCTGGCCAGCAGGCAGCTGTCGGTGCTGTCGGGCGGGCACACGCGGTCGATGTATCTCTGTGCCTCGGCATAGCGCTCCTTCATGAAGAGGATCCAGGCGTAGGTGTCGAGGTATGTGGCGTTGTCGGGGTCGATGCGCAGCGAGCGGAAGCTCATCTCCTCGGCGCGGTCGAGGTCGGCGTTGTCGAGCGAGAGGAAGTAGGCGTAGTTGTTGAGGCACATGGCGTTGTCGGCATCGTAGGTCAGACACGAGTCGTAGGCGGCGTAGGCCTGGTGCGGCTGCCCCAGCTCGTGGTATAGGTCGCCCACGATGGAGAATAGGTTGGCAACCATGTTGGGGCTTGCTTCGCCGTTGTTCTGCACTATGCCGGCGAGGAAGGCGCGCAGCGCCTCCTCGTGCTTGTCCTGCTGGTAGAGTGTCAGCCCCAGGAAGTAGTGGCACGTGATCTCGCCGGGCAGGTTGACCACGGCGCGTCGGCACAGGTCCTCGAGCAGGGCGTACTCCTGCTTCTCGTTGTAGGCGGTGAAGAGCAGCATGAGGGCATTCTTGTTGGTGGGTTCCAGCTCCACCATCTGCCTGAGGGTGGCAAGGTAGGTGCTGTCGTTGTTGGTGTCGTGGGTCACGATGTAGCTGAGGCGCAGATGCAGCAGGCGTGGGTCGGTGGCAACGGCCGTGCCCAGGCTGTCGAAGAGATGCTCCACGGCGGCGCGCGTGGCGGCGCTGGTGTCGGCAGCCATGAGCTCGTTGATGTTGTCGCGCAGGAGGTCCTCGCGTATCTCGGACGGGGTGTGGGCGTCGAAGAGCACGGAGTCGCGCATGGCGTGGAAGAGCGAGTCCTGTCCGCTCTTGCGCAGGTAGAGCATGGTGCTGATGAGGAGCGTGGTGTTGGTGGGGTCCAGGCGCCGCACCTCGTCGAAGATGGCCAGCGCCTCGTCGGTGCGGCCGTCGTCGATGAGTTCGTTGGCGATGGAGATGCGGTAGTTGAGCTCATGGGGGTACTCGCGGCACAGCGCCTCAAGCTCGGCGTAGGCATCGTCGTTGCGGCCCATGGTCTTGTAGAGCTGGTATTTGCGGAGGCTCACCTGCGGCATCATGCCCTCGAGCGTCTCGATGCGGTTGAGCGTGGCGATGGCGTCGGCCGGGCGCCCGGCGGCGCCGTAAAGGCCCACGAGGCGCGAGAGCACGTCGGTGCGCCGCGGCTGCAGCGTGGCGAGGTGCTCCACGTAGGGCAGCGCCACGGAGTCGTTGTCGGCGTCGAGGTAGTAGCTTGCCAGCGCCTCCACATACTGCGTGGAGGTGGGGTCGAGAGCTGCGGCGCGCTCGAGGCGTGCCAGTGCCAGTGAGTCCTGGCGCATGGCCCGGCTGTAGAGCGCCAGGTCGTAGATGGCCTCGGGGGCCTCGGCGTCGATGTCGGCGCAGTGGGTCAGCAGGTCGAGGGCTGCCGAGTGGTTGGCCATGAGCCTCTGGCGCGTGGCCTCGATGTAGAGGTAGCGGTAGAGTGGCGACGCCTCGTGGCGGCTCGTGGCAGCGGGCATCGCCGCCGCGGCTGTCGCTGCCGCCGCCGTTGCTGTCGCTGCCGCTTTTTGCGGGCGCTGTGCAGCGCAGCCCGCCATGATGATGAGGGCTGCCGCGACGAGTGCTGCTATGTGCTTACGGTGCTTCACCTTACTTGCTTCTCGCTTCTTGGTTCCTCAATTCCTCACTTCTCCCCGCTGTGGCCGAAGCCCCCGGCGCCGCGCTCGGTGGCGTCGAGGGTGTCGGTGGGCTGCCATGTGGCCACGTCGTGGCGGGCGATGACCATCTGCGCTATGCGGTCGCCGTCGGCTATGGTCTGCGTCTCGGCGGAGAGGTTCACGAGCACCACGCCGATCTCGCCGCGGTAGTCGGCATCGATGGTGCCGGGGGCGTTGAGCACGGTGATGCCGCGCTTGGCGGCCAGGCCGCTGCGCGGGCGCACCTGTGCCTCGTAGCCTGGCGGCAGCGCCATGAAGAGGCCGGTGGGTATGATGGCGCGCCCCAGTGGCGGCAACGTGACGGGTGCGTCGATGTTGGCCCGTAGGTCCATGCCGGCCGCCAGCGGTGTGGCGTATGCCGGCAGGTCGTGGTGTGAGCGGTTGATGATGGGTATCTGTGGCATGTGTGTGCGCTGGTTTTGCGGCGCAAAGTTAATGAAAAATGTTCATATACGCGGGCGTGCGCCGCAGCGTTTTTGCCATATTCTGTATATTTTAAGCCTTTTTGGCCAAAATGTGGCGGGGTGAGGCCGCGCGGTTGGCGCTTTTTGCTTACCTTTGCGCGCAAAAAGCAACCCCACATGGACTGGCAACAACTCCTGAGCAGCAAGCGTCTCGGCTTGGAATCGCACCACGAGAAGCACGACGACCGCACTGAGTTCCAGCGCGATTTCGACCGTCTCATCTTCTCGGCACCATTCCGCCGGCTGCAAAACAAGACGCAGGTGTTCCCGCTGCCAGGGAGCATCTTCGTGCACAACCGCCTCACCCACAGCCTGGAGGTGTCGAGCGTGGGGCGCTCGCTGGGCAACGACAGCGCACGCATACTCCTCGAACGCCACCCACACCTGGCCAACACCCATTTCACCGAGATGGGAAACATCGTCAGCGCAGCGTGTCTGGCCCACGACATGGGCAACCCGCCCTTTGGCCACTCGGGCGAGAAGGCCATTGCAACCTACTTCAGCGAGGGCGACGGACGCTACCTGCGCACCGGCGGCGACCCCGCCACAGGACAGCACCTGACGGCGCGCGAGTGGGACGACATCACCCATTTCGAGGGCAACGCCAACGCCTTCCGGCTGCTCACACACCATTTTGAGGGGCGGCGGCGCGGCGGCTTCGTGATGACCTACAGCACGCTGGCCAGCATCGTGAAGTACCCCTTCTCGAGCAACCTCGCCGGCGAGAAGCAGAAGTTTGGATTCTTCGAGGCCGAACGGCCCGACTATGAGCGCATAGCCTCGGAGCTGGGCATACCGCGCCTGGCGGCGCCGCCGGGGGCTGTGCGCTACGCCCGCTTCCCGCTGGTGTATCTCGTTGAGGCTGCCGACGACATCTGCTACGAGATCATGGACATCGAGGATGCCCACAAGCTGCGCATCCTCTCCACGGCCGACACGCGCGAGCTGCTGCTGGCCTACTTCGGCGCGGCGCGGCGCGACGAGATCCTGCGCCACCTGAGCCGCGGCGGCGTGGATGACGTCAACGAGCAGGTGGTGTATCTGCGCTCGTGTGTCATCAACGAGATGGAGAAGGAGTGTGTGGGCGTGTTCGTCGATGCCGAGGCCGACATCCTCGCCGGCCGCTTCGAGGGCTCGCTCATCGACCACATCAGCCCCACGCCGCGGCGCGCCTACGAGGCGTGTGTGGCCACGAGCCACCGCCGCATCTACCACAGCAAGGAGGTGCTCGACATCGAGCTGGCCGGCTTCCGCGTGATGACGTTCCTCACGGGTCTCATCACCGAGGCCGCCATCAACCCCGAACGCGCTTACTCGCAGCTGCTGCTCAGCCGCGTGTCGCCACAGTACCAGATACGCGCACCGCGCCTCTACGACCGCATACTCGCCGTGCTCGACTATATCTCCGGCATGACCGACGTCTATGCCCTCGACCTCTACCGCAAGCTCAACGGCATGAGCATACCCAGCATCTGATGCACCGCTCCGTGGTCGTCAGACCACGGAGTAGAGCAGGAGGATGATGAGCTGCGCGGTGAGTATGCGCAGGAACATGCAGAGGGGATAGACGGTGGAATAGCCCACGGCGGGGGCGTCGTTGTTGGCCGTCTGGTTGGCGTAGGCCAGTGCGGGCGGGTCGGTGGTGGCGCCGGCGATGAGGCCCATGAGCGTGAAGTAGTTCATCTTGTACTTCAGGCGCGCCAGGGTGCCGATGATGAGGATGGGTACGACGGTGATGAGGAAGCCCGCCCAGACGTAGGTGAGGCCGTCGCCGTTGGTCACCGTCTGCCAGAAGGTGGCACCGGCCTTGATGCCCACGGAGGCGAGGAAGAGCACGAGGCCGAACTCGCGCAGCATGAGGTTGGCGGAGTTGGTGGTGTAGCTCACGAGGTGGGCCTTGTAGCCGAAGCGCCCGATGAGTATGGCCACGATGAGCGGTCCGCCGGCCAGGCCGAGCTTCACGGGCGTGGGCACTCCGGGGAGCGCTATGGGCATCATGCCGAAGATGATGCCTATGACGATGCCTATGAAGATGGCGCTGAGGTTGGGGTGGTCGAGGCGCTTCACCTCGTTGCCCAGCATGGCGGCCACGCGTGCCACGGCGTCCTCGGGTCCCACGCATACGAGCTTGTCGCCAATCTGTATGCGCAGGTTGCGGTCGGCAAAGAGGTTCATGCCGTTGCGGTGGATGCGCGTCACGTTGACGCCATAGACGGAGCCGAAGTGCATCTGCCCGAATGTCTTGCCGTTGACGCTGGGCTGCGTGACGAGCACGTTCTTCGACACCATCTGCACGTCCTGCTCGTCCCATTCCACATGGTCCACGGGGCCTATGAAGGCGGAGATGGCCTCCCAGTCGTCCTCGGCGCAGGTGATGTACATGAGGTCACCGGTGGTGACTACGGTGTCGCGGTTGGGGATGGTGACGTGGCCCTGGTGGAGGAAGCGCGAGCACACGAAGTTGCGGCCCAGGAATTCGCGGATCTGCAGGATGGTGCGCCCGCTCAGCGCCTTGTTCTCGGCGCGCAGTGTCATGCGGTGGGGCTTGGCGTGGGGGTTCTCGCTCAGCTCCTTCTCGATCTGGTCGGCCTCCGTCTTGAGGCTGATGCCGCAGATGTAGCGGATGGCGATGGTGGCGCCGATGATGCCCACGACGCCGAGGGGGTAGGCGCAGGCGTAGCCCTGGGCAATCTGCGGTATCTGTGCGGCGCCCTTGTAGATGCTGTTCACGGCCTCGGAGGCTGCGCCCAGGCCCGGCGTGTTGGTGATGGCGCCGCAGAGCACGCCCGTCATCATCGAGAGGTTCCACACGTTCTCGCCGCCCGTGGCCGAGGGGCTGTAGAAGAGGATGAAGTAGAGCGCCAGCATCGTCACCACGTTGAGCCCCACGATGCCCATGGCGAGCATGTTGGACGTGATGCCGCCCTTGGCGAAGCTCTCGAAGAAGCCCGGGCCTACCTGCAGGCCTATGCAATAGACGAAGAGGATGAGGCCGAAGTCCTGAACGTAGTTCAGCACCTCGGGGGTGCCGGTGAAGCCGATGTGGCCGGCGAGGATGCCCGCGAAGAGCACGAAGGTCACTCCGAGCGAGATGCCGAAGATCTTGAAGCGCCCCAGCCAGATGCCGATGGCGATGACCAGCGCATAGAGCACCACGATGTGCGCTATGGAGTCGGTGTTGGTGAAGAGGGATATTAACCAGTCCATATTCGTTGTTTTGGGTTGTTGTGGCGGGGGAGGGGGGCGCCCTGCGGCACAGCCGCAGGGAACGGGACACTCGGCGCGGGTGGGGGCGAGCCAAGGGGGGGGCTTGGCAGGGGGTGGGGGGCGCCGGGGGTGTGCGCCAGCGGGGGTTGTTAGCCCTGGTAGTAGTCGAGGGCTTCGGTGATGTCGGCCGGTGTGGCGGTTTGGTTGATGCGTATGTCGCCGACGGCTCCGAGGAGTGTGAAGTTGATGGTGCCGGCGGTGTTCTTCTTGTCGTGGCGCATGAGGTCGATGAGGCGGTTGTAGTGCTTGCAGGTGAAGGCGAAGTGGCCGTAGTGGTCGCGCACGAAGGCCTCGACCTGGTGGAGACGCTCGGCGGGGAAGCCGCAGCGCGTGGCGGCGAGGTACAGCTCCGGCACGAGGCCGTAGGCCACGGCATAGCCGTGGAGGATGGTGCGCCCCTCGGCCATGGCGAGGCTCTCGAAGGCGTGGCCCACGGTGTGTCCCAGGTTCAGGGCCTTGCGGATGCCGTGCTCGTGGGGGTCTGCGGCTACGATGCGCTCCTTGACGCCCACGCTGCGCTCCACCATGGCGGCGAGGGCGGCGTAGTCGATGTTGTCGAGGTCGAAGGTGAGCAGCGGTGCCAGCGTCTGCTCGTCGCTGATGAGGCCGTGCTTGAGCATCTCGGCATAGCCGCTGCGCACGTTCTCCGCATCGAGTGTGCGCAGGAACAGCGTGTCGATGATGACGGTGTGGGGCGCGCTGAACACGCCGATCTCGTTCTTCAGGCCACGGAAGTTGATGCCCGTCTTGCCGCCCACGCTGGCATCGACCATGGCGAGCAGCGTCGTGGGCACGTTGGCGTAGGCCATGCCGCGCTTGAAGGTGGAGGCGGCGAAGCCGCCGAGGTCCGTCACCATGCCGCCACCTATATTTATAAGGAGTGAGTGGCGCGTGGCGCCGCCGTCCTGCAGCGCTGCCCACACGTGGGTGAGGGAGTCGAGCGTCTTGGCCTCGTCGGTGGGGGCGATGGTGATCATCGTGGCCGCAGCGAGGGCGTCGTTGTCCTCCACGCGCGGCCAGCAGCAGCGCAGTGTGGTGGTGTCGGTGAGGATGAAGAGGCGGTCGGGCCTGACGTCGTCCACCACATGGCGTAGTTCGGCAGCTATGTCGCGGCTTATGATGATGTGCTGTGGGTTCATTGTTGTTGGGGGGTGTTGAAGAGCAGCGTGCCGCCGGCGGCCTGGCCCTGGGCATCGACGCTGAGTGTGGCCGGGCGCGTGCCGGTGAAGAACGTCACGTTGGCATGGCCGTCGGCATCGAGCTGCAGGTCGGGGTTCCAGTAGAGCGTGCGGCGGTAGTCGGCGGTGGCTTCCGTGGGCGGCGTGCGGCGGTAGTCGGGGTTGTAGAAGTGCTCCTCGTAGGCGAAGCCGTTGAGGATGAGGCGCCGGTCCACATAGGTCAGGCGCTGGCCGTCGTTGGGCAGGCGGCGTATGTCGATGCGCACCTCGGGCTGGTTGTCCTGGGCGTAGCGCTCGTCGCCCTCGCGGCGCGGCGAGTAGTCGGTATATACGTAGAGCTGGTCGATGAAGGTGAGGAGCTGGTAGCGGCGCTGCTCCATCGGTGCGCGGAACTTGCCGGGTTCGCTGTCCTCGCTGACCGTGACGTCGTAGTGGCGCTCCATGCCCATGTCGCTCACCAGGAGGCGTGCCAGGCTGCGGGCCACGTCGTAGGCGCTGAAGGTGTAGTCGATGAGGCCGGCGTCCATGCACAGGTTCATGGCCTCGAGGGCGTCGATGACGTAGGCGGGCTTGGAGTAGTCGATGCGGCGCAGACCGTTGCGGCGGGCGCGCACGGTGACCTCGTCGAGCGTGGTCTCCAGGCCGCCGGTGGTGCCGCCGGACATGCCGCCCTCCTCCTGTGGCGTGTATGCCTGCTGCCTGCCGTGGGCGCGGCGGAACACGTCGCCCTCCTGTGCCGCCAGGAGGTGGCCGCCGGCGGCTGTCGGCGTGGGGTTGGTGGCCTGTGCGGGTGTGCGCACCTGGTAGAAGGTGTATGGCTTCACCCAGCGTGGGTATGCCCAGTTGAGGCGCACGTAGTATTCGGGGTACTCGGGCATGTGGGAGTACTCGTCGGTGAGGTCCACCTTCACCCACTCGTGGCGCTGGCCCTTCTTCCAGCGCGTGGTGTCGCTGGCGGCGAGGAAGAACACGCAGTAGCCGTTGAAGCGGGGCAGGTCAATCTGGAAGCGCCCGTGGCGCGTCACGTCGTCGCCGGTGATGTAGTCCTTCGGGTCGGAGAGGTTGGCAAACTCGGCGTGGACGCGCACCTCCTTGCCCGCGCTGCCCTCCTCGGCATAGCGCGTGGTGGCGGCATGGGCCTTGCTGCGCTTGGTGGCGCGGTAGTCGTCGGCGGTGCGGTAGCTCAGGATGTTGTAGTCGTTGTTGCTCCAAGGCGTGGCCTCGGGCTGGTAGGCGGAGCGGTGTGATGTGGCCTGCGTGGCGAAGCCCTCCTCGCGCTGCGCGTCGGGGTTGATGTTCCAGCCGTAGCTGCGGTTGCCGATGGCGGTGGAAGCGCCGCTGGCCACGTTCTGCGTGTCGGAGTGGTGGGGCGTGTCCTGCTCGGAGAGCGGCGTGTCGATGGCGCGCATGAAGGCCTCGTGCTCCGCCATGGCGACGTCGAGGTTGGGGTTGAAGCCCTCGACGTGGGCGTAGTACTGGTTGACGGTGCCGCTCACGATCTGCGTGTGCTCGGCGGGGTGGGTGAGGTCCCAGGCGCCCTTCACGGCGCCGGAGCGCCAGTCGAAGCGCCGCCACCCTTGTGTGAGCATGAGGAGGTCGAGGGCGCGGCGGTGGCGGGCGTCGTCGGCCTCGAAGAAATACTCAGGGCGCGGCACGAAGCCCTTGACTTCGGAGGCCAGCAGCATCTCCGTAAGGATGTTGCCGCTGTCGAAGGTGGGCGTGGTCTGCGAGGCATCGCGCACGGCGAGGGAGATGACGGCCTGGGTGGTGTCGGCAGCGGCGGCGGCCGCTGCCGGCTGGCGCCGCACGTCGAGGCTCACGGCCTCGTAGGGCGCGTAGCGGGGCTTGAGGCCGGTGATGGCGAGTTGCGGCGTGGCGGGCTGTGTGCCGCGCACGAAGAAGAGGCGGTCGGCCAGCACGCGGCCCAGGGTGTCGAACACGGTGACTTGGTTGACGCCGGTGCGCAGGTCGCCTTCGGCAATGGCGAAGGAGGCATGCGTGGCACCCGCCTGGGCCGGGGCTATCTCCTCGAAACGCTCCACGCGGCCCTCGTGCATCACCGTCATGCCTATGGGCTGGCGGGCGCCCTCGCTGTCGGTGGCGATGCCGATGTGCCAGGTGGCGCCGACGCTGTCGTGGCGCACCTGAAGCGCCACGGCGGCGCCGTCCGTCTCGGAGGGCGCATGCAGCGGTGTGGCAACGGTAGGCGCGGCGCCGGAGGCGTCGGCCGCTCCGGCGGTGAAGCGCACCTCATAGCGCTTGCCGCGTTCGGGCGTGAACACGAAGGTGCCGCGGCCGCGGTCCTCGGTGACGACGTGGTCCACCGTGCGGCCGCTGTCGTCGGTCAGCGCCTGGCGCGTGCCGTCGAGAAACAACTCCACGCGTCCTTGGCGCACCTCGCCCTCGCTCGTGGCGGCCTCGAAGGCCACGCGGCATGCCGCGCCGGCCACCAGGCTGCCGCCCTCGGGGAAGAGCGACAGGCGCAGCTCGGCCGCCTTGGGCGACGACTTGAAGTAGCGGCGCAGGGGGCGCAGCGTCATGTCGTTGAAGGTGTCGGCGGGGTCCACGGGTTTGTCGAACACGGGGAACACGCGCGAGTAGAGCTTGTCGTAGTCGCGGAAGAAGTCCTTGGCCATGGCGCGGTTGTAGAACCAGTATTCGCTGTAGGGCACGTGGTAGTGCTCCGTCTGGCCCCAGTTGAGCTGCCAGCGCGTGTAGGCACGCAGCTCGTAGTAGCCAGCATAGAGCGTGTCGGCCAGCGCGAAGAACGAATGGCCGCGCCCGTCGCGCATCTCCACGAGCTTGCGCTCCACGAGGTAGCCGTCGTGGTTCCACAGCTCGGCATAGAGCACGCGGCTGATGTGGCTCGGCGCGTCGGTGGACGTGTTGCGCGTGTAGGCGGCAAACCAAATGGTGTCGCCAAGGCGGTAGCCGGTGTTGTCCAGGTGGACAAAGACTTTCTCCTGCGGGATGCTGTTGCCGAAGCGCGTGAGGCGCTCGGCAAGGCGCTGCAGCGGCGACAGGGCGGTGCTGTCGGAGCTGCTGTCGGCTGCCGCGGCAACAATGGTGCCGCCGCTCCCGGCGGCCCTGTGGCTGCCGGCGCTGTGCGCACTGGCCGCCAACATGGCGGCCAGCACGGCAAACGTCAGTAGGAATATGCGCTTCATAGTCTTTACGCTTTACGGGCGCAAAGGTAAGAAGAAATGTCGAAACCGTGAAGTGAAAAGCGAAAAAGCTTGCCTAAACGCCAAAAAATGCCTGATGGCGTAGCGCCAATGGCAAATTATCATTACCTTTGCGCCCGATTATGACAGTTTGTATTGCAGAAAAACCATCCGTGGCGCGCGACATCGCCAACGTGCTCGGAGCTACCATGGACCGAGGCGGCTACATCGAGGGCAACGGCTACCAGGTGACATGGACCTTCGGCCACCTGTGTGAGCTGAAGGAGCCGGGCGAGTATTCGCCGCTGTGGCAGAAATGGAGCCTCTCGCAGCTGCCCATGATACCGCCACGCTTCGGCATCAAGCTCAAGGAGGACCAGGGCGTGGTGCGGCAGTTTGCCGTCATCGAGCGCCTCATGCAGGCCGCCGACACCATCATCAACTGCGGCGATGCCGGGCAGGAGGGTGAACTCATACAGCGGTGGGTCATGCAGAAGGCCGGAGCCAAATGCCCGGTGCAGCGGCTGTGGATCAGCTCGCTCACCGAGGAGGCCATACGCGAGGGCTTCCAGCAGCTCAAGGACCAGAGCCACTACCAGAGCCTCTACGAGGCCGGCCTGTGCCGAGCCATCGGCGACTGGACGCTGGGCATGAACGCCACGCGCCTCTACACGCTCAAGTATGGCCTTAACCGGCAGGTGCTCAGCATAGGACGCGTGCAGACGCCCACGCTGGCGCTCATCGTCAACCGCCAGCGCGAGATCGACAACTTCCGGCCCGAGAAATACTGGGTGCTCACCACCGTGTACCGCGACACCACCTTCACAGCAGTCATGGAGGAGGGCGACCGCGGATTCCGCAGCGAGGAACTCGGACAGAAAGCCCTCGAGGCCATACGCCAGCTACCCTTCACCGTCACCGCCGTGGAGAAAAAGGCCGGGCGCGAGGCGCCGCCGCGACTCTTCGACCTCACGTCGCTGCAGGTGGAGTGCAACAAGCGCTTTGGCTATTCCGCCGACCAGACACTGCAGCTCATACAGAGCCTCTACGAGAAGAAGGTGACAACCTACCCGCGCGTTGATACGACATGCCTGCCCGACGACGTTTATCCCAAATGCCCACAGATACTCGCCGCCATGACGCCATACGCCAACTTCATCGCGCCGCTCACACGCGAGGGCAAGGCGCTGGAGAAGCGCAAGACGGTGTTCGACAACTCGAAGGTGACCGACCACCACGCCATCATACCCACGCCCACACCCGTCACCACCGTGCAGCTCACGCAGATGGAGAAGCGCGTCTATGACCTCATCGCACGCCGCTTCATAGGCGCGTTCTACCCCGACTGCCGCTTCGAGAAGACCACCGTCATGGGCGAGGTGAGGCAGGAGGGCCTACATGTGGGCAACTTCGACGACAGCATACCCTTCCGCGTCACCGGCAAGCGCATCACGGACCCCGCATGGCACGTTCTCTGGGAAAAGAAGAAAACCACACCCCCAGCTACCGCCGATGCCGCCGTTGTGCCTGGCGCAGCCCCCGTGCCTGGCGCCGCCGTGCCTGGCGCCGTCCCCGTGCCTGGCGCCGCCCCCGTGCCTGGCGCTTTTCCGCCAGGTTCCCCCGCCCCCGTGCCTGGCGCCGCCGCCGTGCCTGGCGCTTTTCCGCCAGGCTCCCCCGAAGCCGAAGGCCAGGACGAGGAGCGCTCGCTGCCCGCTTTCCGCAAAGGCGAGAGCGGCCCCCATGCCCCCTCCCTCGCCGAGAAGCAGACCACGCCGCCCAAGCCCTACACCGAGGCCACACTGCTGCGCGCCATGGAGACCGCCGGCCGCATGGTCGAGGACGATGAGCTGCGCGATGCCCTCAAGGAGAACGGCATAGGGCGGCCCTCGACGCGCGCTGCCATCATCGAGACTCTCTTCAAACGCAACTACATACGCCGTGTGCGCACAAGCCTCGCACCAACGCCCACCGGCACGCAGCTCATTGACATCATTCACGAGGAACTGCTCAAAAGCGCCGAACTCACCGGACGGTGGGAACGCAAGCTGCGCCAGATAGAGCGCCACCAGTATGACGCAGCCACCTTCATCGCCGAGCTGAAGCAGATGGTCTCCGACATCGTACTCACCGTGCTGCAGGACTCTTCCAACCGCCACGTCGAAACCCAGCAGCCCAAAAAGTAGCATCGCCCCGCCCCCGTGCCTGTTCGCCCCTGTGCCTGGCGCCGCCGCTGTGCCTGGCGCCGCCGCTGTGCCTGGCGCTTTTCCGCCAGGTCCCCCGCCAGGTCCCCCGCCAGGTCCCCCGCCAGGTCCCCCGCCAGCCCCTCCAC
>JAFSVI010000055.1 GCA_017445145.1 Bacteroidaceae bacterium
CGGACATGGTGAAGTACTGGATGCACTGCAACATGATCACCATCGGCGGGCAGAAGATGGGCAAGTCGCTCGGTAACTTCATCACGCTGGGCGAGTTCTTCACCGGCCACCACGAGAAGCTCACACAGGCCTACTCGCCCATGACAGTGCGCTTCTTCATCCTTCAGGCCCACTATCGCTCCACGGTGGATTTCAGCAATGATGCCCTCCAGGCCGCCGAGAAGGGGCTGCAGCGCCTGATGACCGCCATTGGCGACATAAAGCGCATCGTCCCTGCCGCCGAGAGCGACGCCGAGACCCACAAGGTGGCCACCGAGCTGTGCCAGCGCTGCTACGACGCCATGAACGACGACCTGGCCTCGCCCACGGTCATCAGCCATCTTTTCGAGGCTGCATCCACCGTGAACCGCGTGCTCGACCACAAGGGCACCATCAGCCAGGCCGACCTCGACGAGCTTGCAGCCGTCATGCACCTCTTCGCCGAGGACATCCTGGGCTTGCAGTCGCAGGCCGAGGCCGTGGGTGGCAGTGCCGCCCGCGAGGAAGCCTTTGGCGCCGTGGTGGATATGCTGCTGGAGCAGCGCGCCAAGGCCAAGGCCGCCAAGGACTGGGCCACGAGCGACCTCATCCGCGACCGCCTCGCCACGCTGGGCTTCGTCGTCAAGGACACCAAGGATGGCGCCACGTGGACGCTGAACCGCTGACGCGCTGCGGGCCTTCCCATGCGCAACGAATTATGCATCTTACACGAATCATGCTAAAGCGACAGACAATACGTGGCAGCAAGGCCATGGCGCTTGTGCTGGCCGCAGCGCTGCTCATAGGCTGCGGCTCGTCGCGCTCGCTCTCGCGCCATTCGCGCCAGCCCGATGCCGCCCTCCAGCAGCTGGGCTATGGCTACGGCGATGCGCCGGCCGTGGCGCCGCCTTCGCAGCAGGGCCGGCAGCGGCAGACGCCCGCCGTCAGTCCCCTCGTGGCAGAATTGCAGTCCATCCTGGCCGACACCGTGCTCGGGTTCTCGCAGGTGGGGCTGAGTGTCGTCGATGTCACCGCCGGCGGCGTGCTATTCGGGCACCGTGCGCAGCAGCGCATGCGCCCGGCCTCTACGCAGAAGGTGGTGACAGCCATCACGGCCCTCGACCACCTGGGACCTGCCTACACCTTTGCCACACGCCTCATGGCCACCGCACCCCTCGAGGCCAACGGCACGCTGCGCGGCGACCTCTACCTGCGCGGTGCCATGGACCCGCTGCTCTCGGCCGCCGACGTGCGACGCCTGGCTGCCGCGCTGCGCCAGGCCGGTGTGCGCGAGGTGCGCGGCCGCCTCATCGTCGATGCCTCCTTGAAGGATGCCGACGAGTGGGGCTGGGGTTGGTGCTGGGACGACGACAACCCCACGCTCACGCCGCTGCTTGTGGGCGGCAAGCCCCAGCTGGCCGTGGCCATGCAGAACGCCCTGCGCGGCGCCGGCGTCAGGGTCACGGTGCCGGCGGCGGGCAGTGGCACTACTCCCGCTGGTGCCCGCGAGCTGGCCGCCGTGCGGCGCCCGCTCACCGAGGTGCTGCAGCCCATGATGAAGGAGAGCGACAACCTCTGTGCCGAGAGTGTGTTCTACCAGCTCGGCCCCACGCGCGACAAGGCTGCTGCGGCCATCAAGGAGACGCTTGCGGCGGCGGCAGGGGCTGCGGCTGGGGGCGGTGCTGGGGAGGGCGCTGGAGGCGGTGCTGGGGCTGCTGGGGGCGGTGCTTGGGACGGCTGTGATACAGCCGCATACTCAACTGGGGCTGCGGGTCGGGATTTGGCTCGCATCGTGGTGGCCGACGGCAGCGGGCTCTCGCTCTACAACTACCATACGGCGGCCTCGTTCACGCGTCTGCTGGCCTATGCCGCCGCGCGCCCCGACAGCATCCTCAACCCGCTCCTCGCCTCCCTGCCCATTGCCGCCACCGACGGCACCCTGAGCCGCCGCATGGCCGGCACGGCGGCTGCCGGGCGTGTGCGCGCCAAGACGGGCAGCGTGACGGCCGTCTCCTCGCTCGTGGGCTACACCACGCAGCGCTCCACCGGCCACCTCATAGCCTTTGCCATCATCAACAACGGCGTGCAGACCATGGCCCAGGGCCGCGCCCTTCAGGACCGCATCTGCATCGCCCTGAGCCAATAACCATAATCAGCGATATGACAAAACGTTTACCTTCTTTCGTGTTGGCAACGCTCGTTGCCATCTCTGGCATGGCGCAGACCGACGTCACCGCCACCTACATCACCAACCCCTCGTTCGAGACCAACGGCATCTCCGGCTGGACGGTGGCCAACATGCAGACGCAGACCAACAGCGTGTTCTCGCGCAAGGCCGGCAGCGTATATCTCGAGTCGTGGGTGGCCATAGGCCAGACCCTGGGCGATGCCTCCGTGGCACAGACGCTCAAGAACCTGCCGCAGGGCAACTACCGCCTCACGGCCGCCGCGCTCCACATACAGCAGTCGGCCTCTGGCAGCACCACCAACAAGGGCGCTGCGCAGACCGGGGCCTATCTCTTTGCCGGCACGTCGCGCCAGGCGGTGACGGCCATGAAGACCTACACGCTGGACTTCGCCGTGCTGACTGCCACGGCCAACGTGGCCATCGGTCTCGTGGCCGAGGATGCCACCGGCAACTACCTGTGTGTGGATAACTTCAGGCTCCTCTACATGGGCGACGTCACGGCCGACAGCTATGTCGGCGAGCTGCGCAACCTCGTCGAGAGCGGACAGGCATATCTCGACCAAGGCATACAGGAGAGCGCCGCCGAGCCGCTGCGCGCCGCCATGGCCGCTGCCGAGGCGGCTCTCGCCGGCACCGGCACCGATGCCGGAGGCGCCACCACCTACGACACCGCCGCCCTCACCGCCGCCATCGCCGCCATGGAGGATGCCCTCAAGGACGCCGCCACGTCGCGTCAGCTCTACGACGCGCTGGCCGAGCGCGTGGCCTACGCCGAGCGCGTCATAGGCTGGTGGGAGGCCACGCCCTCGAAATCGGTGCGCGTGGAGCAGCTGCGCACGTCGCTGGCCACGGCTCGCGAGAAGCTCACCGACTACAGCCTCACCACGGCGCAGCTGCGCCAGGCCGCCACGTCGCTCGACACGCGCATAGGCTACGTGGATAAGAAAATCTACTACAGCACCAATGCCTGCGGCACTGAGGCGCAGCTCAAGAGCACCACGTCGCAGTGGAGCACCTCGCGCAGCGTGCAGTCCAAACACTGGGTGCTCTACTGGGAAGCCGGCTACGGCACCGCCGTGCCTGCCGCCGTGCCGGGCATCCTCGCCACGGCGGACCGCATCTTCGAGTTCTATGCCGACAGCCTCAAGTTCATCACCATCAACCAGAACCGCTCGAAGTCCGACACGTACAAGATGATTATCCGCCTGCGCCACACCACCGAATGGGAGGCCAGCGGCAGCGGCATCGACAACCAGATTGGGTTGCTCACCCTCTCCAACGGCGCACACACCTCGCGCTCGGGCCAGACCGTGGCCCACGAGATAGGCCACTGCTTCCAGTACCAGACCCACTGCGACAACAACGACTGGAACGGGTGGATGTACAACTGGGGCGCCTCCACGCTCAATGTCTTTTGGGAGATGTGCGCCCAGTGGCAGGCCTACAAGTTCTACCCCGCCATGCAGATGGACAACGAGTGGCTCAACAACACCCTCAACGGTCTGCACCGCCACCCGCTGTGCGTGGATCTGCGCTACAACAACTACTTCATCCAGGACTATTTCTGCCATCGCCACGGCATGGACGCCATAGGGCGCCTGTGGAACAAGTCGCGCAACCCCGAGGACCCGCTGCAGGCCTACATGCGCCTGTTCATGGACGGCACCACGGCCGAGCGCCTCAGCCAGCTGGGCGACGAGATGTGGGAGTATGGCGCGCGCATGGCCACCTTCGACATGGACCACCTGCGCTCGCGCGGCGCGGCCCTCATCGGGCGCCGCGCGCAGACGGCGCTGAAGCAGGATGCCGACCGCTACTGGTGGCCCACGGCCGCCGACTGCATCGAGAACTGGGGCAACAACGCCATACGCCTCAACGCCCCCACGGCGGACAAGACCATCTACGCCGAGTTCGAGGGCCGCGCCGGGGCCGAGGGCTACGTCACCTACCGCGTCGCCAACGCCGGGTGGCGCGTGGGCTTCGTGGCGCTGCAGAAGGACGGCACGCGCCTCTATGGCGACGTGGCCACTGTCACGGGTGCCGACGGCTCGGCCGTCGTGGCTCTGGACTGCCCCAGGGGCTGCTCCTACGTGTGGCTCGTCGTGGCCGGTGCGCCCACGGCCTACTGGACGCGCGACTGGCTGAGCTGGAGCGAGGAGGGCCAGACGGAGCAGTGGCCCTACCGCGTCAAGTTCCACCAGACCAACGTCTATGGCAAGACCAACAACAACACCTACCCGACCGCCATCGGCGACATCATGGCCACCGCCACCGGGGCCGCCACGGCGCAGCCCGACGGCGTCTATGACCTGCGCGGCCGCCGCCTGCGCTCAGGCACCAGCCTCGACGGCCTGCCGCGTGGCATCTACCTCGTCGGTGGCCGCAAGGTGGCCAAATAAGCTGCCGCGCACCGCGCACACATCCCCAATATGCCGGAAGCCCCCACGCTCCATCGAGCGTGGGGGCTTCCGGCATATTCGTATGGTCCGTATAATCCGTTGCGAGAGGAGCCACGTTGGCGCGGCCGCGACCTGCGGCGGCCTCAGCGCTGCGGGTCGTCGTACTGTATCTGCAGCTGCTCCAGGCGGCGGTGCATGTCGGCCTGCACGCCGGCCATGGCAGGCAGGCCGTAGAGGTTGCACAGCTCGTGGGGGTCGGCCTCGAGGTCGTAGAGTTCCCATGCGTCGATGTCGTGGCCGTAGAAGTGTATGAGCTTGTAGCGGTCGGTGCGTATGCCATAGTGGCGGCGCACGGCGTGTTCGGCGGGGTACTCATAGTAGTGGTAGTAGATGGCGTCGCGCCAGTGGCTGACGCGCTGCCGGTCGGCCGCCGTGGCCGCCTTGCCGCGCAGCAGCGGCACGAGCGAGCAGCCCTGTATGTCGGCGGGTATGTCGGCGCCCGCCATCTCGAGGAACGTCGGTGCGTAGTCGATGTTCTGCACCATCTCGCTGATGTCGCCGCGCCGCTCGTAGCCGCGCGGCAGGCGCATGACGAGCGGCGTGGCGAGGCTCTCCTCGTACATGAAGCGCTTGTCGAACCACCCGTGCTCGCCCATGTAGAAGCCCTGGTCGGAGGTATAGACCACGAGCGTGTTGTCCAGCAGCCCCGCAGCCTCCAGGTAGTCGAGCAGGCGCCCCACCTCCTGGTCCAGCGAGTGCACGACCTTGGCGTAGTCGCGCATGTAGCGCTGGTACTTCCACTCCAGCAGCTCGGCGTCGCGGCTTCCCGCCTTGCTGCTCTCGGACTGCAGGGGCAGGAAGTTGTAGTCCTTGCCCCACCGCTCGTAGAAGGCCTGGCTCATGGGCACGTAGAAGTCGTCGTAGCGCTGGCGCTCGGCTCTTGACATGCGTCCTATCATGCCCTCGTAGGAGCGTGTGAGGCGCGTGGCGGGTGTGGAGTCGTGGCCCACGTACATCTTGGTGTCATAGACGATGTCCATGTCCTTGCCAATCTCCATCTCTGTGGCGGCAGCGGCGCGGCGCGTGGCGTAGTCGTCGTTGAACGTTGGCGGCAGCGCAAAGGTGCGGTCCTCGTAGAGGCGCAGGTCGTCGAGCGCCGGCAGCCAGGCGCGGTGGCACGCCTTGTGGTGCACGAAGAGTGCGAAGGGCTTGTCCGTGGCCGTGGCGGGTGCGTTGCCGGCGAGCCACTCTATGGCCTTGTCGGTGATGATGCGCGTGACGTAGCCGCTGTCGGCGGCGCGCGTGCCGTCCTGGTGTATGAAGGTGGGGTTGTAGTAGTCGCCCTGGCCCGGCAGTATCTCCCAGTGGTCGAAGCCTGTGGGCGTGCTCACCAGATGCCACTTGCCGATGAGCGCCGTGCGGTAGCCGGCGCGCTGCAGGAGCTTGGGCATGGTCTGTTGCGAGCCGTCGAAGATGCCGTGCTCGTTGTTGGTGAAGCCGTTCTTGTGGCTGTGCTTGCCGGTGAGCATGCATGCCCGCGAGGGCCCGGAGAGCGAGTTGGCCACGAAGCTGCGGGTGAAGCGCACGCCGTCGGCGGCTATGCGGTCGAGGTTGGGTGTCTCCACGTAGCGCGTGTCGTAGCACGACATCATCTGCGCCGTGTGGTCGTCGGTCATGATATAGACGATGTTGGGCCTTGCGGCCTCCTGCGCCATTGCGGGCATGCCCGCCACGGCCATCACGATGAGTTGCGATGTGCGTTTCATAGTTGCGGTTTTTTTATGGCATTACGTTTTTTGCTCATTTATGGCGCAAAGATAATAGTTTATTGACGAAGCGCGGCGGCGTTTGCCTTTTTTAACGTTAAAATGATGCCACCTTCGCATTTTCTCGCTATCTTTGCAACCGCAATGCGCCAACAACTCACCAATCACAACACATAATCCATCCATGAATCCCTATCTGAACTTCTCTCTCGAGGGCAAAGTGGCCCTCGTCACCGGTGCCAGCTACGGCATCGGCTTCGCCATTGCCAGCGCCTTTGCCGAGCAGGGCGCCACCATCTGCTTCAACGACATCAACCAGGAGCTTGTGGACCGCGGTCTGAAGAGCTACGAGGAAAAGGGCATCAAGGCCCACGGCTACGTGTGCGACGTCACCGACGAGCCCGCCGTGCAGGCCCTGGTGGCCAAGATTAAGGCTGAGGTGGGCGCCATCGACATCCTGGTGAACAACGCCGGCATCATCCGCCGCATACCCATGCACGAGATGGAGGCTGCCGACTTCCGCCGTGTCATCGACATCGACCTCAACGCTCCGTTCATCGTGGCCAAGGCCGTGCTGCCCGACATGATGGCCCGCCGCAGCGGCAAGATCATCAACATCTGCTCCATGATGAGCGAGCTGGGCCGCGAGACGGTGAGCGCCTATGCCGCCGCTAAGGGTGGCCTGAAGATGCTCACGCGCAACATCTGCTCGGAGTATGGCGAGTACAACATCCAGTGCAACGGCATCGGCCCGGGCTACATCGCCACACCACAGACGGCACCCCTGCGCGAGCGCCAGCCCGACGGCAGCCGCCACCCCTTCGACAGCTTCATCTGCGCCAAGACGCCCGCCGGCCGCTGGCTCGACCCGCAGGAACTCACCGGCCCCGCCGTGTTCCTCGCCTCCGAGGCTTCCAACGCCGTCAACGGCCACATACTCTACGTCGATGGCGGCATACTGGCCTACATTGGCAAGCAGCCCAAATAAGGCGCGGCCGGTAGCCAAGAGAGGCGCCGCCCCGCAACACGCACACCGTCGCCCCGCAACAAACCCACCGCGGCGCGCAATGAAGGAAGGCGCGGCGAGCATCGATGCTCGCC
>JAFSVI010000056.1 GCA_017445145.1 Bacteroidaceae bacterium
AGCGACCATAGGTCGAGCGGAGAGGCTTGGCGGGTTCTGGTGGTGCAAAGGTACTGCTTTTATTTGAAATAGCCAAACTTTTTTGAAGGAAAAGAATAAAAGTTAGCCGTAGAAATCTTCATTTTACATCAAAGTGCCACCTTAACCATTCTTTTCACTACCTTTTTGAATCAATTAGCACCAAAGATTACCTGTCTGGCGACACATAAACATTGGTACGATTGACAATCAGAAATGCTGTCCATCATTGACTTTGAATTATTAACCATCGTTGAATACCAGACAATTAGAAAGTCCGAGATACAATGACGGTACAGTAGCAATCTATTTATTGCAATTATGGATAATCCCCTATGAGTTAGCTATTCTTCTCGAATCAGTTGTTCCCGTATTCGTTCGACGTTTGGAAACAGGACAGAATACTTGCAGCCCAGCTGCTGCGCCAGGTTGAGCATCTGCTGGCGGTGGTTCCATGAGCAGGAGGAACAGGGCGGTTTGCAGTCGGACTCCTCAAAGCAGGTGGTGAGGACGTGCATGGGGATGTGCAGTTCTTCGCAAAAGCGCTGGAGGTAGATGGCAGAGGACTCGTAGCTGACATCCTTCATGCGCACATGCATGGCCTCCACGCTGAAAACGTGGATGGAGGATCTGCGCCCTTCGTCCCAGCCGTTCGGTGAGCAGCAATGAGTCCTTGCCCCCAGAGAGACCCACGAGCACATGGTCCCCGTCGGTCAGCAGTTGATATTCACGAAGCGCTCGTTCAGCCGCAGCAGCAGTAACCGTTGCCCAGTCTTCATGTCTCACCAGTGGAGGCAGAAAGCGCCGCCTCACTTCATCTTCTTGTTTTTCTCCAGCGTCCAGCCCTCGCGCTGCGCCAGCGCGGGTTGCTTGCCCACGAACATACGAGAAGCTTGCTGGTCGCCCTTCAGCTGCCAATCCAGCCAGGCCAGTGCCACCACCGCGAACTCGCCTCCGTGCGGCTGGCGATAGGTGCCGCCGTGGCCCACGGGTAAGTTTGCAGCACAGGCAGGGACGTGGCGGATGAGGCGGAAGTCATCCATGCCGTTCTCAAAGGCGATGTCCTCCTTGCCGCCGAGGATGTAGATGACGGGCGTGTGAATCTCCTTCAGTTTCGATTTCTCAGGCATAGGCATGCCGCCTACCGCATGGGCGGCATTTTCCTCCTTGAAGAGTCCGCTGTTGCAAATCATCAGAGTCTTCAGGCGAGGGTCGGCACAGTTGTACAAGGTCTGCAGACCACCGCACGACATACCTGCGGCACATATATTCTGGATATCTATCTTCTGATAGTAAGGCGATTGGGGGTCGTTGTTCTGAGCGATAGCCCAATCTATGCTCTCGATCTGCTGCTGCGAGGTGGACATCGGCCCGTGGTAGGGCTGCTCTTCCATGGGGATGAACCCCGTGGCGAGCACGAGGTAGCCGTGGGAGGCTATTTCGTTGAGGAACTTGAAGTGCTCCCAGGGCGAGTTGGTGCAGGCTCCATTGCCCCACACCACCACGGGCAGCGGCCGTTGAGCACTGAACGCTGAGAGGTCTTGCGGCACGAAGACGGTGTGTGCCGGCAGCGATGCCTCCTCCTTCATGATGGCCTTGTATGCCCCCAGACCTCCTCCCTCAACGACGCGCGAGCGCGAAGATTCCTTCAGGAAGAAGTCTGTCATGCTACGGAAGGTCTGCTCGTTGAACGTCACGGGGCCATGCTGTCCGCCCGCCACGGTGATGAAGTCCTCGAGGCGGCCTGCCTGCCGCAGCGCGGCGGAGAAGTATTCACTCTGGCAGTGGGGCACCACGTTGTCCGCATCGCCGTGGATGACCAGGAAACGGGGAGCCAGGGGAGTGACGTAGCTGATGGGGCTGACGAGCTCCACAAGGTCGGGGTTCTCGGCAGGTGCTCCGCCAATGAGGGCCGCTTCGGGCGACTGGGCATCCTTCACGCTCTGGCAGTTCTCCATGCGAGCCATATCTACAGGACCAAACCAATCTACCACGGCATCCACACAGCTGGAATAGTCCAGACACGTTCCCACCGTGCCTTCGAGGTCGAGTGTGGTGCTGCCCACGGTGTGCTTGCGGACTCCGTTAGTCACACCCGCCAGCGAAGAGAGGTGGCCTCCGCTGGAGAAGCCGGTGATGCCGACGAAGGAGGTGTCCAGACGGTAGTTGGCGGCATGTGCACGGATGAAGCGCAGGGCAGCTTTCACATCATGGATCTGAGCCGGGAACTTGGCGTCGCCACTGGAACGATGGTTGATGCACACCACGGCGAACCCCGCATCCGTCAGCGGCTTGCCCACAGACGTGAAGGCATAGCCCTTGGCGTTGTTAGCGAGCCAAGCGCTACCGTAGATAACCACCACGACCTTGTATTTATCCTGCTGCACGGCAGGAAGATAGATATCCAGGCGGTGGGCTTCCAACTCGTCGCCGGCGTAGTTTATGTCCTTATACGTAGGTTCTGCTCCCGGCATCTGTGGAGCTTGCTGAGGCTGTGCCTGAGCAGCCGTTGCCCAACCCAGCAGCATGGCAAATAACAGTTTTTTCATGACGTTTTTTCTCGTTTTGCTTTTTATTCTCTTTCATTTTCGCCGCGAAGGTACGAAGAATTGTTGAATCCACCACCCAACGGATGTCTCAAAATCATCAGCCGATATTGCTTTTTGCTCAAAGTGCCCCGTGCAGACTCTGCGAGCACTGCATTTCAGCTTCATGGAAAGCAGAAAGAGGCGCCCCCGACGAGGATGCCTCTCTCCTTGTTTCTTGATGGTGGGGTGACGAAAGCCGGCAGCCTACTCCCACTCGATGGTGCCTGTGGGTTTCGGCGTGAGGTCGTAGAGCACGCGGTTCACTCCGGGAACTTCCGTGATGATGCGCTGTGTGATGTGGTGGAGCAGCGAATAGGGAATCTCCTCGATGGTGGCGGTCATGGCATCGCGGGTGTTCACCGCACGGATGATGACGGGCCAATCCCAGCTTCGCTTATTGTCCTTCACGCCCGTGGACTTGTAGTCGGGCACGATGGTGAAGTACTGCCACACCTTGCCCTCGAGACCGTTCTTGGCGAACTCCTCGCGCAGGATGGCATCGCTCTCGCGCAGCGCCTCCAGACGATCGCGGGTGATGGCACCCGTACAGCGGACACCGAGGCCGGGACCGGGGAAGGGCTGGCGGAACACCATATTGTCGGGCAGGCCCAGTTCCTTGCCCACGACGCGCACCTCATCCTTGAACAGCAACTTGATGGGTTCCACGAGTTCGAACTGCATGTCCTCGGGCAGACCACCCACGTTGTGATGCGATTTCACGGGACCAGACTCCACGATATCCGGGTAGATGGTTCCCTGTGCGAGGAAGCTGATGCCCTCGAGCTTGCGGGCTTCCTCCTCGAAGACACGGATGAACTCCGCACCGATGATCTTGCGTTTCTGCTCGGGGTCGGCCACACCGGCCAACTTGTTGAGGAAACGGTCGGTGGCATCGACATATACCAGATTGGCATTCAGCTCGTCGCGAAACACGCGCACCACCTGCTCGGGTTCGCCCTTGCGCAGCAAACCGTGGTTCACATGTACCGACACCAGCTGTCGGCCAACAGCCTTGATCAGCAGCGCGGCCACCACCGACGAATCCACGCCGCCGGAGAGCGCCAGCAGCACCTTCTTGTCGCCAATCTGAGCACGAAGCTCCTGAATCTGTTCTTCAATGAATTTCTGCGCCAAAGCGGGAGTCGTGATACGCTCCATCGTCTCCGGTCTTACGTTACCTGTAGTCATGTTTGGTATGGTGTTTGAAAGTGAATGTATGGTCGGATAAATCCCTAAGTTGTGTCATGTCTCATCGACGTAGGTCATGGTGAAGGTGGCTTCTACGGGCGTCTCCTTGCTGAGCTTACCTGCCAGATTGTCGATATGGATTGCTGGCAAGCTGGCATCTTTTGCATGGTGTCCCTGCGGCGGCGCCTACTCGTCGATGGTGTAGCCGGCGATGCGGGCCATGGCGGGCGCTATCTCGATGTTGTCGATGCGGCCCTGGAATACCTCCGTGCTGGGACCTACGGCATAGACGGGCACGTAGCCGTTGCTGTGGCCGCCGCTGGCCCAGCTGATGAGGGCCTGCTCCGAGATGATGTGCTTGACGGTCTCGCACATGTCGCTGATGCGCGCCTTGACGTCGTTGGCGGCCTTCTTGCGGGCATCGGCATCGGCGTCGGAGGGCAGGGCACTGGCGGCGCTGATGGCCTTCTCCACGTTGTTCCACCGTCCGTCGAGGCGTTGCTGCTGCTTCTCGTCGAGGGTGATGCCGGAGCCGAAGCCCATGAGGTCCTTGAGCTGCTTCTCCACGGCAGCCTTGGTGAACTTCTTCGGGGACTTCTTGTACTGTTCCTGCAGCATCCACTTCAGCTCGTCGATGCTCTTGCGCTGGTAGCGCAGCAGGTCGGTGTGTAGCTCGTAGGGGCCACGGCCCATGACGAGGCCGCCGGTCTCGTGGTCGGCGGAGATGACGATGATGGTCTCGTCGGGGTGCTGGAGATAGAACTCGTAGGCCACCTTCACGGCGCGGTCCATGTCCAGGACTTCGTTGATGGCGTTGCCGATGTCGTTGCGGTGGCATGCGTAGTCGATCATGCCGCCTTCGATCTGGAAGAAGAAGCCGTCCTTCTGCTTCGACATCAGGTAGCTGATGCCGGCGCGGGTGATTTGCTCCAGTGTGAGGTCGTTCTTGTCCTGGTCGAGGGCATAGGGGATGTGGTCGCTGCCCAGCTTCTCGTTCTGGTAGTCGCTCTGGAAGAGGATGAGCTTGTCGGCTTTCATGCCTTTTTTCTGAAACTCCTTGTAGCCGCCGGTGAGGATGGTGTAGCCGGCCGCCGTGGCCTGTTCGCGCAGCGTGGGTTCGCCTGCCTTGGTGTTGGGTGTGTGGAAGTCGCAGCCGGCGAAGAAGTCGAAGCCCGAGCGGCACAGGTCCTGCCCCAGCTCGTAGTACATCTGTCGGCTGGGCTGATGGCCGTAGAACGAGGCTGGTGTGGCGTGGGTGATGGCGACGTTGGTGGCGACGCCCACGGCCTTGCCGGCCTTCTGCGCCCACACGGCGATGCTGGTGACGGGTGTCTCCAGGTCCTCGAGCACGCCGATGGCGCCGTTCTTGGTCTTTTTGCCGCAGGCGAGTGCCGTGCCCCCGGCTGCGGAGTCGGTGACGCCGTTGGTGGCGCTGTAGGTGTTGACGAGTCCCACGACGGGGAAGCTTGCCATGCAGATAGGTTCGAAGCCTATCTTGCCCTTGAGGGCGGCGAGGTAGGTCTCGGTGACGTTGATTTGGTTGACGCCCATGCCGTCGCCGATGAAGTAGAACACGTACTTCACCTCGGCCTGGGCCACGAGTGCGATGAAAGCTGCCGTTAGCAGCGAGAGGATGCGTTGTTTCATAAGTTAGTTATAGATTAGATTGATGATGAGCGTTTGATGGCAGATGCGCTGCTGGCCGAGAGCGTTTGCAGTGTGGGGGTTCGTGCGGCGGAGCCGCCCTACACACTCACCGCTTCGGTCCTCTTCTTCTTCTTCTCCACGATGGCATCGATGACGGCGACGGCGACGATGTTGACGATGTCGCGTACCGACGACTCGTTGTCGGTGAAGTGGATGGGTTTGTTCAGGCCCATCTGGATGGGGCCTATCAACTCGGTGTCCTCCTGGCTCATGGCCTGTAGGAGCTGGTAGCCGGCGTTGGCGGAGCTGAGGTTGGGGAATACGAGGGTGTTCACGAACTTGCCGTTGAGCCGGCTGAAAGGATATTTCTCGTCGCGCAGACGGTCGTTGATGGCGAACTTCACCTGCATCTCGCCGTCGATGAGCAGGCCGGGGTACTGCTGCTGCAGACGGCAGACGGCCTCGTGTACCATGGCGGGCGAACCCACCTTGTCACATCCAAAGTTGGAGTACGAGATCATGGCCATGGCGGGCTGGTGGTTGAAGAATCGCACCGTGTGTGCCGACAGGCGCGCTATATCCACTATGGCGTCGGTGTCGGGGTGGCGGTTGATGAGGGTGTCGGCCAGGAAGTAGGTGCCTCGCTTGCTGTTGAGGATGTGCATGGTGCCGAAGTGCGAGTATCCCTCGCGGATGCCGATGACCTCCTTGGCCACCTTGATGGTGTTGCTGTACTTGGTGTAGAGTCCCGTGATGAAAGCATCGGCGTCGCCCGTCTCCACCATCATCATGCCGAAGTAGTTGCGCTCGAACATCTTGTCGTTGGCCTCCTCGAAGGTGTAGCCCTCGCGCTGGCGCTTCTCGGCCAGGATGCGGGCGTAGCGCTCGCGGCGCTCGGCCTCGCGGTCGTGGCGCAGGTTCACGATCTCGATGCCCTCGAGCGATAGCTCAAGCTCGGCGGCGAGCTTCGTGATGCGCTCGTCGTTGCCCAAGAGGATGGGCTGGCACAGGCCCTCGGCGCGGGCCTCCACGGCGGCCTTGAGCATGTTGGGGTGTATGCCTTCTGCAAAGACCACGCGCTGCGGGTTCTTGCGCGCCGTGTCGCGCAGCTGGCGTGTGAGGCGGCTCTCTTGCCCCATCAGCTCGCGCAGGTGCTGGCGGTAGGCTTCCCAGTCGGTGATGGGCCGGCGTGCCACGCCGCTCTCCATGGCAGCCCGTGCCACGGCCATGCTGACCTCGGTGATGAGTCGCGGATCGACGGGCTTTGGCAGGAAGTAGTCGGGGCCGAAGGTGAAGTTGTTGACATGGTAAGCCTCGTTGACCACGTCGGGCACGGGCTGCTTGGCCAGCGCGGCGATGGCTCGCACGGCGGCGAGCTTCATGTCCTCGTTGATGGCCGTGGCAGCCACGTCGAGTGCTCCGCGGAAGATGTAGGGGAAGCCGATGACGTTGTTGATCTGGTTGGGGTAGTCGGTGCGGCCCGTGGCCATGAGCACGTCGGTGCGGCTGCCCATGGCATCCTCGTAGCTAATCTCTGGCACGGGGTTTGCCAGTGCGAATACGATGGGCGAGGGGGCCATGGAACGCACCATGTCGGGGGTGACGACGTTGCCCTTCGACAGGCCCAGGAACACGTCGGCGCCGCGCATGGCCTCGGCCAGCGTGTGGACGTCGGTGCGCTTGGTGGCGAAGAGGCGCTTCATCTCGTTGAGGCCCTCGCGGTCGGCGGTGATGACGCCCTTGCTGTCGAGCATGACGATGTTCTCCTTGCGGGCGCCGAGGGCGCAGTAGAGCTTGGTGCAGCTTATGGCGGCGGCGCCGGCGCCGTTCACCACGATGCGCACATCCTCGATGCGCTTGCCGGCCACCTCCAGGGCATTCAGGAGGCCGGCGCCGCTGATGATGGCCGTGCCGTGCTGGTCGTCGTGCATCACGGGGATGTCGAGCTCGGCCTTCAGACGGCGTTCGATCTCGAAGCACTCCGGCGCCTTGATGTCCTCGAGGTTAATGCCGCCGAAGGTGGGGGCAATGGCCTTCACGGCTTCGATGAAGCGGTCGGGGTCCTTCTCGTTGACTTCGATGTCGAAAACGTCGATGCCACCATATATCTTGAACAGCAGACCCTTGCCTTCCATGACGGGTTTGCCAGCCATGGCGCCGATGTCGCCCAGGCCGAGCACGGCGGTGCCGTTGCTGATTACGGCTACGAGGTTGCCCTTGGCGGTGTATTTGTATGCGTCCTCGGGGTTGCGCTGTATCTCCAAACAGGGTTCTGCCACGCCGGGCGAGTATGCCAGCGAGAGGTCTGTCTGTGTGGAGTGTGGTTTCGTGGGCACCACCTCAATCTTGCCAGGCCGTCCTTCGGCGTGGTAGCGCAGTGCCATTTCTTTTGTGATCTTTGCCATTATGTGCTTTATTGTAGTGTTGGTCGTTATTCTTTTGTTGCCTATTGCTCAACCACCGCACGGAGGATGACGACATCCTGGAGCGGGCGGTCGTCCTTGTCGGTGGGCATGGCCTGTATGGCCTTCACCACCTTCATGCCGTCGGTGACGTGACCAAAGACGGTGTATGTGCCGTCGAGATGCGGTGCGCCGCCATACTGCAGGTAGTCGTTCCACATTTCATAGGTCATCTCTATGCCGGCCTCCTCGAGGGCGGCGCGCTGCTTGCCGAGCGAGTTCTCGCCCCACGAGCGGCCATAGACGATGTAGAACTGCGAGCCGCTGCTGCGCTGCTCGGGGTTGACGTCGTCGGCCTCGCGCGCCGCTGCCACGGCGCCGCGCACATGGTAGAGCCACGGCAGGCGGAACTCTGGCTCTATGGTGTAGGACGGGCCGCCGTCGCCGAGGGGCTTCGTGCGCGGCGGCGAGACTATGGTGCTGTCGGTGGCGCCAGGTGCCGGTGCTGCCTTGTGGATGCGGCTGTCGGGGTCTCCGCCCTGTATCATGAAGTCGCGGATGACGCGGTGGAAGAGCAGACCGTCGTAGTAGCCCTCGCGGCACAGGCGCAAGAAGTTGTCGCGGTGGCGGGGCGTCTCGTCGCTCAATTCAATGCGTATGATGCCCGCTGTGGTCTCCAGTCGCACGCGTCGTGGCTTGGGCTTTGCCGCGGCGCTGATGGCGATGGCAGCGAGCATGATGGCGGTTATGATAATGCGTCGGTGGTTCTGCATGGGCGCAAAGGTAAGCAAAATCAGCGAGACAAAAGGCATTTGTCGCCTTTTATCTCGCTGTGACATGGCTTTTTTTGATGAATGAGGCTTCAGCGCAGCACCTTGCGTGTGGTGCCGTCGGGGCGGCGCACGATGTTGATGCCAGAGCGCAGGGCGGGGAGGCGGCGGCCGTCGAGGCTGTAGATGGAGGGGGCGGAACCTGGCGGAAAAGCGCCAGGCACGGCGGCATCTGGCGGAAAAGCGCCAGGCACGGCGGCATCGGAGGGTAGGGCTTCAATCACGGTAAGCACATTGCCGTCGGGGTCGGTGAAGGCGCTGCGCACCATGGCGCCGGCCGGGGAACTTGGCGAAAAAGCGCGAGGCACGGCTGCGGCGGGCGGGGTGATGTAGGCGGTGAAGGCGTTGAGGGTGGACCCGGCGGCGCCGAGCTTCAGCGCACCCTCGCTGTTCACGATGCCGTACTTGCCCTCCATGTCCATGGCGGTGGTGAAGTTGGCGGTCATCTGCCAGTCGGCGTATGTGCTGCCGCCGGAGGCGGTTGTGGCGCCATAGCCGGTGGCGGGCGTTACTGTGGTTGCTGTTGCTGCGCTGACGGCTTTGTTTGTCCAGACGGGATTCGTGACTTGTGTGGCGAGATAGAGCACATAGGGTTTGTTGGCCAGGATGGCGCCGTCGGCCACCTGCTGGAAGTAGAGGGTGTAGCCGTCCCGGTCGTTGAGCGTCACGGCCGAGAGCTGTGCCACCCAGTATGTATCATCGCTGTCGATGTCGTCGCCCAGGATTTCGTCAAGCGACGTGTCGAAGGGCAGCGAGAGGGTGCTGTAGCCAGCCTTGAGGGTGCGCTGCAGGAACACGCGGCTGTAGGTGCCGGCCTCGTGGGTAGGCTCTGTCGCGGGCGAGAGCAGTAGGTAGTCGTCGGGCATATATACCTCGATGGTGTAGGTCTGGCTCTTGGCGATGAAGTCCTCGTTGCCGGCCTGGGCGAGGGTGAGCGTGGTGGTGCCCAGGGCGTGGGCCGTGATGGTGACGCTCTCTCCGTTGCGCTCGGCGCTGATGACGGCGTCGTCGCCCACGGTGATGCTGAAGTCGCTGTCGGCGCTGACGCCCGTGACGGTGATGGTGGCCGTGCCGCCGTAGGCGATTCGTGCCTCCGTGCCGCTGAAGTGTGCGTCGGGCGTGAAGGCCGGTGTCTGCTTGTTGAAGACCGAGAACAGGCGCGTCAGCGTGGCGGGCAGGTACTTGTAGTTGCCGGCCTGCGAGGCGGTGATGACGATGTTGGAGCCGGTGCTGACGGCGGTGAGCGCGCCCGTGGCGGCATCGACGGTGATGGCGGCGGTGTTGGCGGATGAGTAGCCGACGGCGAGGCCGGCGCTGGAGGTGGCGGTGTTCGTGGTGACGGTGGCGCCCACCTGCATGGTGGTCTCCAGCGATGGGTTGTCCCACGTCAGCGTCTGTGCGAGCTTGCTGACCTCGACGGTGAACTGCGCGCTGGCGGCCTCGTACTTGTAGGTCTCGGCCTGCGTGATGGTGACGGTGGCCGCTCCGGCATTCATGGCGGTGAGGGTGGCGGTGGCGGCGTCGAAGGCTATGATGCCTCCCTCACGGTTCTGCGCCTCGTTGGTGTAGGTGATGTTCGAGTAGGCTGCGGAGAGCGCGCCGTGGCTGTCGTCATCGGTGAGCGTCACGGTGGCCGTGCCATCCACGTCGAGAGCCGTCTCGCTGAGGGCGATGCCTACGTTGTTGGGCAGTTTCGTCACGGTGAAGTCGAAGCTCTGGCTCGTGGCGTGGTACTTCTGCACCTTCTTCTGGTAGATGGTGAGGCGTGCCGTGCCGGCGTTGAGGCCGGTGATGGTGTTCGTCGCCGGGTCGTAGCTGATGACGGCTGCGCCGTTGTTCACGGCTGAGGTCTGCGTGTGGCTGATGGTGTAGTAGAAGTCAGCGCTGCTGTCGGCCGACGGCGTGGCGGTGCTGGTGCCGCTGAAGGCAAAGGCGTTGGCGATGGTGCCATCTACGGTGGTGGCCGTGGCGGTGTTCGTGCCGCGGGCGATGGAGGTGGAGTACTTCTGCGAGGTGGCCGTCAGCGTGATTTGCTGTGAGTAGAACAGGTCACCGATGGTGATGACGGCCTCCTCTGGGCCCAGCTGGTCGGGGTCGGGGGTGTAGGTGACGGTGAAGGTCTGTGTGCCATCCACGCCGCAGATGTACTGCACGTTATCGTGTGCCGTGGCCATCTTGTTGGACTCTACGGCTATGGAGCTTATGCTTGGCACGAAGTGTGGGTTGCTGCTTTGGATGTTGATGTTGCCGCCGTTGGTGCTGCTGTAGCTCACGGTGAAGGTGGCGCTGGCTGTTTGGTCGGTGTAGAGCGTGCCTAAGGCCGTCTTGTTGGAAGAGGCACGGATGTAGGTCTTGCGGGTGACGAAGATGTTGTTCATCCACTTGTGCAGGGTGGCACCAAAGCGCGTCTCGAACTTAACTCTGTTGACATCCTCTTCAAGTTGATTTGTATATGTCTTGTAGTCGTCGTTAGTAAGGTCGGGGTTGTCGATGTCTGTGTAGTTGGCACCATTGTTCTTCGAGGCCATCACGAAGAAGTAGCCATAACCATTCTTGTATGCTTGGTAGGTCAGCACGTCGGCAGGACCGGTGAGGGTGGGCGACTCCCATTCCCCGTAGGTACCCCAATCGTGCTTGGCATTCTCGTAGAGCACATATCCCACAGCCTCGTCCGTGTTGTTCACGCGGATGGAGAACTGGGCATAAGCAGCCTCATACTTGTATGTCTCCGCCTGGCTGACCTCGTAGATGTCCGTTCCGGCGGCGTTGCCGGCGGTGATGGTGCTGCCCGAGAGGGTGGTATAGGAACCGCTGGTGCGGGCCACGGTGGGCGTGGTGTCCATGTTGGTGCGCGTGTAGGCCAGTGTGGCGGTGGCGCCGTATTTCAGCTTGATGTTCGTGGCGCTGCTGCCGTTGAGCGTCACGCTGATGGCGTTGCTGCGTTTAGTGACGGTGATCTCGTAGGTATCGCTGGCGTAGGCGGTGTATTTTGTGGTGGCGGCCTGAGCGAAGGTGATGCGGGCTGTGCCGGCGTTGCGGGCGGTGATGGTGTTGGTGGCGGCGTCGAAGGTGATGACGTCCGTGCCGTTGTTCACCGTGGAGGACAGCTGCGTGTCGGTGATGGTGGCCGTGATGTCGGCGCTGTTGTTGCGGCCGGTGATGGCGAGGGCGATGGTGCCATCCACCTCGGCGGCCTGTGTGGGCAGGGAGATGGCGAGGGTGTTGGTCACTTTCGTCACGGTGACGTCGATGGTGAGCACCTTGCCCTCGTGCGTGGCCGTGGCGGCCTGTGTG
>JAFSVI010000057.1 GCA_017445145.1 Bacteroidaceae bacterium
GTTAAGCACCTGCTTGCTGCCGTTCCTAAGACAGTTAAGAAGATTGCTGTTCTCGACCGTACCAAGGAGCCAGGCGCTAACGGCGAGCCTCTGTACCTTGACGTTAAGGATGCCTTCTTCGATGTTCAGGATCGTCCTGTTATCGTAGGTGGCCGCTATGGCCTCGGTTCTCACGACACCACGCCTGCTCAGATCATCAGCGTGTTCAGCAACCTCGCCATGCCCGAGCCCAAGAACCACTTCACCATCGGCATCGTCGATGACGTGACGTTCACCTCCCTGCCCGAGGTGGAGGAGATTGCCCTTGGCGGAGCAGGCATGTTCCAGGCCAAGTTCTACGGCCTCGGTGCCGACGGCACCGTGGGTGCCAACAAGAACTCGGTGAAGATCATCGGCGACAACACCGACAAGTACTGCCAGGCATACTTCTCCTACGACTCCAAGAAGTCCGGAGGATTCACCTGCTCGCACCTCCGCTTCGGCGACACGCCCATACGCAGCACATACCTGGTGACCACGCCCAACTTCGTGGCATGCCACGTGCAGGCCTACCTGCACATGTACGACGTCACCCGCGGCCTGCAGAAAAACGGTCAGTTCCTCCTGAACACCATCTTCGACGCCGACGAGCTGGAGAAGTTCATGCCCAACAAGGTGAAGCGCTACTTCGCCGAGAACAACATCACCGTATATACCATCAACGCCACCAAGATTGCACAGGAGATTGGCCTGGGCAACCGCACTAACACCATCCTCCAGTCGGCCTTCTTCCGCATCACCGGCGTCATTCCCGTGGAGCTCGCCGTGGAGAAGATGAAGGCTGCCGCACTCAAGAGCTACGGCGCCAAGGGTCAGGACGTGGTGGATAAGAACTATGCCGCCATCGACCGCGGAGGCGAGTATGTGCAACTCACCGTCAAGCCCGAATGGGCCAACCTGCCCGACGACGAGGAGAAGCAGGACGACGCTCCCGCCTTCGTCAAGGAGCTGGTGCGCCCCATCAACGCACAGGCCGGCGACCTGCTGCCCGTCAGCGCCTTCGTCAAGCACGGCACCGTCGATGGCTCATGGGAGGTCGGCACCGCTGCCTACGAGAAGCGCGGCGTCGAGGCCTTCGTCCCGGCTTGGAACATCGACAACTGCATACAGTGTAACCAGTGCGCATACATCTGCCCCCACGCCGCCATACGTCCGTTCGTCCTCACCGACGAGGAGGCCAAGGGCTACGAGGGCAAGACCATCGACATGAAGGCTCCCGCCGCCATGAAGGGCATGCACTTCGCCATCCAGGTCAGCGTGCTCGACTGTCTCGGCTGCGGCAACTGTGCCGACATCTGCCCGGGCAACCCCAAGACAGGCAAGGCGCTCACCATGGTGTCCTTCAACCCCGATGCCGACGAGATGAAGCTCGAGGCCAAGAAGTGGGACTACTGCGTGAAGGAGGTCAAGAGCAAGCAGGACCTCGTCGATATCCGCTCCAACGTCAAGAACTCGCAGTTCGCACAGCCCCTCTTCGAGTTCAGCGGCGCATGCTCCGGCTGCGGCGAGACGCCCTACGTGAAGCTCATCAGCCAGCTTTTTGGCGACCGTCAGATGATTGCCAACGCCACAGGCTGCTCCAGCATCTACTCCGCTTCCATACCCTCCACGCCCTACACCAAGAACGAGAAGGGCCAGGGACCGTGCTTCAACAACTCCCTGTTCGAGGACTTCTGCGAGTTCGGCCTCGGCATGCAGCTGGGCCACAAGAAGATGCGTGGCGTGCTGCGCGAGAAAGCTGAGGAACTCGTCAAGACAACCGCCTTTGACTGGATGCGCGAGGCCACGCAGAAGTGGCTCGACACCTATGACGACTCCACTGCCAACCGTAAGGCTACCGACGAGTTTGTTGCAGCACTGGAGAAGGCCATCCTGCCCATCGACGGGGCAATAGCTTTCTGGCAGGGTCAAGGCAAGGAGCTTTATGGTGCAGAGGTGGCTGCACAGAAGCTGCAGGAGGCACAGGATGCCAAGGCTGCTGGCAGCCCCATCTGTCCGTGCCGCGGCTGTGCGCTCGAGAGTGAGCTGCTCGAGGGCAAGGCACATCTGGCCAAGCGCTCGCAGTGGATCATCGGCGGCGACGGTGCCTCCTACGACATCGGCTACGGCGGTCTCGACCACGTTATCGCCAGCGGTGAGGATGTCAACATCCTGGTGCTCGACACCGAGGTCTATTCCAACACCGGCGGTCAGGCATCCAAGGCCACCCCGCTCGGCGCCATCGCACAGTTTGCCGCTCAGGGCAAGCGCATCCGCAAGAAGGACCTCGGCATGATTGCCACCACCTACGGCTACGTCTATGTCGCACAGATCGCCATGGGCGCCGACCACGCACAGACCCTCAAGGCCATCCGCGAGGCCGAGGCTTGGCACGGACCCAGCATCATCATCGCCTACGCACCATGTATCAACCACGGCCTCAAGGCCAAGGGCGGCATGGGCAAGAGCCAGGCCGAGGAGAAGAAGGCCGTCGAGTGTGGCTACTGGCACCTCTGGCGCTTCAATCCCGCCCTCATCGAGGAAGGCAAGAACCCCTTCTCGCTCGACAGCAAGGAGCCGCAGTGGGATAAGTTCCACGACTTCCTCATGGGCGAGGTGCGCTACCTCAGCGTCAAGAAGGCCTACCCCAACGAGGCCGAGGAACTCTTCGCCGAGGCACAGCGCATGGCACAGCTGCGCTACAAGACCTACGTGCGCAAGACGCAGGAGAACTGGGAGGACTAATCCCCACCGCAACATTCAGTCAGGGAGACCTCCCCATGACCATATCCTATGCCACGGGCAGGGTGCAATGCCCTGCCCGTGGTGTATTACGTTATCTGCCCACGTTCCGTTACTTCCCCGGAACGGAGCGGGAAATCCGTTCACTTCAGGACTATAGCACATTCATGAAAAGAAACATTATCTGGTTGCTGGGGGCTGTGCTGACACTGTGCTGCCCGGCGCCACTGATGTCTTGCTCCAACTCAACCGCCACAGCGGAGCAGGATGATGCGGAATTCTTTGCCGACCGGGTGTGGGAATACAGCAAGACACAGCCCGACGGCTTCACCATCGACCTGCGCACCATGAAGGAACCCACAGGGGGCATCGTCGTGGCCTATGCCGCCACGCAGGGCAGCCACACGCGCGCCGACCTCCACTATGTGGTGGCCCACGCCTTGGTGCACAAGGGCATCGTTGGCGGATGGCTTGACAGCGCCGACGGCACCTACTACTTCGACAGCAACAACATCTTTCCCGAGAACCAGCTCAAGGCTGCCATCGGCTTCGCCAAGGACAACCATCAGCGCTGCGCCTACATCCTGTCCACACATACGGAGATACCCACCGATGGCTCTGTGGCTGCCATCGTGGAGCGCGACACCTTGCGCATAGGCACCACGGGCGACTACCGTCCGCTCTCGTTCCGCGAAGCCGACGGCAGCTACTGGGGCTTCGGCATTGAGGTGGCGGAGGAGATAGCACGCAGCCTGGGCGTGGCCACGCTCTTCGTGCCTACATCATGGCCCACGCTGACAGCCGATGTGATGAGTGCCACGCCCACATTCGACTTCGCCATAGGCGGCATCACCATCACCGATGCGCGCCGCGAGGCGATGCTCATGAGCGAGGGCTATCTGGCCAATGGCAAGACCATATTGTGCCGGGCGGAGGAGGCAGCACGCTTTGGCTCGCTGGCCGACGTTGACAAGGCCGACGTCCGCGTGATGGTGAACCCCGGCGGGCTCAACGAGAAGTTTGCCAACGAGAACCTCCATCATGCCACCATCATCGTACACCCACGCAATGAGGAGATACCGGCCCTCGTTGCCAGCGGTGAGGCCGACGTGATGATAACCGAAATCACGGAGGCACCATACTATGTGCAGACCGACCCGCGGCTGGCGGCGCCACTGCTGGCACAGCCCTTCACCCACGGGCAAATAGGCGTGCTCATGCGCAAGGGCCAGGACGACCTGTTGGATATGGTGAACAACACCATACGCGCCATGAAAGCCGACGGCACACTGCGCCGGCTGCACGAGAAATACGGGCTTATCTACGCCTACTGACGTAGCACTCAGCCTATGGTGGCTGTGAGGAACGAGGCGTTGCCGAAGATGTAGAGCACGTTCTCGCTGGCGGGGACAAGGATGGTCTCGCCCTTGCGGATGTGGATGCCGTTGATGTTGGCCTCGCCCCACAGACACATCACCACAACGAACGAGTCGCAGTGGAAATCCACCTGCGAGGCCACCTGCACCACCACACGGTGGACGACGAAGTGCTGGCAGTTGATGAGCTGGCTCACGGGGCGCGTGGAATCGTAGGACGTGCGGTATTCGGGCCACACGCGGTAGTCGATGGCTGCCTTGGCCTCCTCGATGTGCAGCTCGCGGGGGTTGCCGTTGGCGTCCTTGCGCCCGAAGTCATAAACGCGGTAGGTGATGTCGCTCGCTTCCTGTATCTCGGCCAGGAAATTGCCGGCGCCGATGGCGTGTAGGCGTCCCGCCGGGAGGAAATAGAGGTCGCCCTCATGGGCCTCGTGTGTGGCGATGACATCCTGCATGGGCGAGTGGCCGTTGACGGGTTCGGCATTGGCCAGACGCTCGTAGTCGTCGGGGGTGATGCTCTGTCTGAGGCCGGCATAAATCTTGCTGCCCACATCGCTCTTGATAACGTACCACATCTCTGTCTTGCCGGGGCAGCCGTGGCGCTGCTGCGCCAGCTCGTCGTCGGGGTGTACCTGCACGGAGAGGTCTTGACGCGAGTCAATGAACTTGACCAACAGGGGGAACCTGTTGCCAAACTGCTTATAGACGCGCTTGCCCACGAGCAGGTCCTTGTACTTGTCGATTAGCTCTGTGAGCGTCAGCCCCAGGTCAACATCGTCGATGATGCCGCGTTCCGTGGCCACGCTCTCGTGGCCCGGCACGCCGCTTATTTCCCAGCTCTCGCCGATGTTGGGTTGAGCCGTGGAGATACCCTTGAAGGGTGCTATCTGGTAGCCGCCCCAGAGGGTGGTCTTCAGATATGGCTTGAACTTGTATGGTTTCATATCGTGTTGGGGGTGTTTGGTTGCTTTCTCATCTTGGGCAATGCTCTGTGGTGGCACACACTGCCAGCTGGCGTGTGTCTCACCTTTTGCGGCGCAAAGATACAACACATTTTCCACAGCACCATCTCACTAAGCAGGAAAAAGCTATCAACCCTGCGATTTGTTGCCGTTGAGCAGTTACCAGCATAGTGCGCTCACGTCTCTTGCTCTATGCCTTGGGAGCGAGAGGTCAGTTAATGAGGTAGTGTTTCGTCTTGCCACGGTAGGTGGCAGTGACTGTGGCCCGCCCGTCGGCGACGGCACCCACGCGGAAGCTGACGGCAGGGTCGCTGCTGGTGGCCTCGATGACGGAGTTGTCGCGCAACGGGGCGTAGAGCTGGTAGCGGCACAGCTCGGTGTAGCCGTTGGCGTTGGTGGCGGGGATGGGAGTGGCGGGGATGTTCAGGCGCTGGCCATCGGCCCGCAGCTCCACGGTGGGCACGGTGGGCACCTGCCACTCCTGGCCCTGGCGGGCGAAGCCTATGGCGTGGAGGTCCAGCAGCGACACGTTGTCCTCACCGCTGATGGCGAGGTATATGGCGTGCTTGCCCTGCAGACCCTCGACCTGCGGCACGGGTGCTTCCACCGTTGTTGCCACCTGTTGGGCCGACGCCGGCAGCTCTATGACCGCCAGCTCGCGGCCACCGGAGGCGGCGTTTGCTGCCGGCCCGTCGATGAGCACGCGGATGGTGCATGCCTTGCCGCGGGGTGTGAGGCGCAGGCAGAGGCGCGTGGCGTCGCCCTTCTGCGTGGCGGCGAAGGCTGGCACACCCTTTTGGGCGACTTGCAGGCCTCCAAAGCCGAAGTACTTGAAGCCCACAGTGCCGCCATTGCCTATGCCAGTGAGGTCCATGCCGTCGTGCCAGACATCATAGTTGTCCTGAAGCCACCCGTTGTGGCCGGGACCAGCGAAGTAGCATGCGAGGCCGGCGCTGTAGCAGGCGTAGGGCGGCAGGCCGAAGATGTTGAAGCCCTCGCTGGTGACCTCGGCGCCGAGGTACTCCTTGCCGTCGGCAGCACGGGCCGTCCAACGGCCATCACGGGCGTAGGGGTCGTAGCCCGTGATGCGCACGGCACCGCCCTTGGCGACGGGTTTCTTGTCCCACTCCACAAGGATGGGTGCTGCCATGCCCTGGCGCGCAAAGCCGTAGCCACGCGGCGGGCGGTGGTAGAACACGTACCACTGGTCGCCCACCTGTTCTATGGAGCCGTGGGTGTTGTGGCCGAAGTTGGTCTCCGTGAGGTGCTGCCCTTCGGCATCGGGCACGATGCCGCGCGAGTCCACGAGCACGCCTCCCGAGCGCCAAGGGCCGAGCGGCGTGTCGGCGTAGGCATAGCGCAGTGTGGAGTTGCTGGGGCTCATGCCGTACTCCTCGCCTCCGAAGCCTGAGAAGATAAACACATACTTGTTGCCCACGCGCCGTATGCTCGATGCCTCAAAGAAGCGGAAGTCGTTGGGTTGTTCGCCGGGGAGGATGTCGGGGTATGTCGTCTTGGTGCCTTCGTCGGTGTTGAGCTGACCCTGGCGTGTGCCGGCGGGGATGAATGGCGTGTGTACCTTGGTGCCGGGGCGCACGCTGTACATCGTCTGCGGGTCGAGCTCGCATGCCGAAGAGCCGAGGAAGCCCCAGTAGGCGTAGGCGCGGTAGCCGCGCGCGAAGTCGGGGTCACGCCGGTTGGTGACGGGTTCTATGCACACCGCCGGGTCGAAGTCGATGGGCGAGCCGTCGAGACACTGGCTGCTGTCGGCGGTGAGGTTGACGGGCGTGAAGGGTCCCGAGGGGCGGTCGCTGCGGCACACGGTGCCCACGCGTCGCCAGCCTCGCGAGTGTGGGTAGAGCCAGTAGGTGCGTTGGCCGGTGGCGGGGTCAGTGACCTCGGCGATGTCGGGGGCATACATCGTGTCCCACTGGCCGCCTGTCCACAGGGTGAAGATGGGACCTTCGTCGCGCCACTGCGTGAGGTCCTCTACGGGAGCCGACCACATGCGCACGTCGTTGCCGCAGTAGGCGGTGACGTAGGTGTCGTGAGAGCCAATGACATATACTCTCTGACGTCCGGGGTTGTCGGGGTCGGCAAAGACGTGTGGCTCGCCGTCGGGGACGTGCTCCCAAAGCGGCAGATAGGGGTTTTGTGCACTTGCGCTGAGGCCGGCGATGGCTGTGGCGAGGAGGAAGGAGAGGAGACGTGGGTACATAGTATTGAAGGAATGAGAGGCGGGGGGTGAGGAGTGGGGAGTTATCTTTCTGTGGTGGGTGCGGCTGTCAGCCGCACGCAATGGACGAACACATTTAAGGTGGGTTCTATAAATTAGCTTTGGATTGCTCTTAGGCTATTTTCGAGCAGATTTTGCTTCAAGGCCGAAGAAGCGTAGCGGGCCGCTCGGCGCTTGCGACGCTTCACACTTGAAGAACGGTTCAAGGACTTGAAGCAAAAGATGCCGAAAAGAGACAAGAGCAAACAAAGATAATTCATAGAGAATTTATTAATTAATAGAACACACCTTAATAGTTGCGTACACGTGAAGGAGTGAAGAGTGGGAAGGGCTATCTGATGACTCGCTTGCGGCCATCGACGACGTAGATGCCAGGTTGCGTGGCGCTGTCGTGGCGGCGTCCGCCGAGGTCGTAGATGGCGGCGGGGGCTGTCGTTTGCTCCACGGAGCCAATGCCTGTGGGGTCCGTGGCCACGGAGAGCACGCCCTCTGTGGCGAGGCGCGAGGTGTCCCAGAGGAGGCCTGCTGCCGGGCGTTCGGGTTGCAGGGTGATGTCGCCGGAGATGGTGAGCGTCCCGTCGCCGGTGAAGAGGCGCAGCTCGTCGCCGGCCTGCAGCGGCTCGTCGCCAAGAGTGGTGACGGCGATGGTGGGTGCAGTGAGCGAGATGCGTCCTGCCACGCGGAAGGCGTCGGCTGTGGCGCGTGTGCCGCTGTGGCGGGCTTTCACGAGGAGCGTGGCTCCGCGCTGCATGGTGAGCGTGCCGGCCACGGTGAGTGTTCCCGTCAGTGTGGCGCTCTTGCCGGCGGTGAGCGTGGCTCCGCTCTGCACGGTGACGTTCTGCAGCTGCCCCGTTCCGGCGAGGGTGGCTCCGCTGCGCACGGTGGTGGCTCCGGTGGTGGCAGGTGCCGACGTGGTGTTGGCATATACGGTTCCGGCGTAGATGTTCAGCGCCCCGCTGCTGGCTCCTGTGAGCGTCAGAGTGCCGTTGCCGTACTTGTTGAGCGTGCCTGTGAACTTGCCGGCGTATGTGTCGTCGCGACCCAGATAGCCCACGTTCCAGGTGCCGCGTGCCAGCTGGGCGTCGGCGGCAGTGCTTTGCAGCGAGCCGATCTTGGTGGTGAGATCCACCTCGGTGGCGCTCTGGCTCTGCGTGTGTACGGCATAGACCCCGGCTCCGAGCTTGAGAACACCCTTGGAGAGGTCGGTGGCGGCGGTGATGCGGAACTGCCCTCCGGTGACGTTGACGGTGCCCTCGAAGGCCGCGCAGTTCATGTAGAAGTCGCCGCGCACGTAGGGGAAGCTGATGTTCATGGTGCCTTGGCCGAGCAGGGTGCCGCCAATCTTGCAGCGCTGGCCGGGACGCATGGTGAGCGTGCGGCCCGTCTGTATGTTGAGGCGGTTCAGGAAAGTGGGCGTCTGGCTGGTGCTGTTGTTGTCGAAGATGTTGATGGCGGCGTTGCCTGTGACGTCGATGAGCGACGTGGCGGTGCCGAAGGTGGTGTTCCATGTGCCCTGTGCCAGGGTGCCGGCGGCGAGCACTGTGCCGCCCGTGTAGGTGTTGGCACCGTCGGCGGTGAGGTTGAGCTGCCCGGCGCCTTCCTTGCGCAGGGTGCCGCTGCCGCCCACCTTGCCCTTGAGAGCCACTACGCCGCTGGCCACCTGTATGGAGGCGGTGTCGCCGGCGAGAGTGAGCTGGCGGTTTGTGGCGGCGTTGGTGTTGCTCACGATGAGGCGTGCGCGCCCTATCTTGAAGTTCGCGGCAGCGCTGGTGGCGGCGCCGATGCTGCTGGGCAGGCCGCCGTCGGCCAGCTCCGTGACCTCCACGGTGCCAGCGTTGATGACGGTGGCACCCGTGTGGGTGCTGTTCTTGGCGCGCAGGTTGACGCGGCCGCTGCCGTTGACGGTGATGCCGCCCGTGCCGCTGAAGCCGCCGTCGCCGCTGATGGTGAAGGTTTTCTCGTTGTTGGCGAAGGTCACGCCGCCCACAGGCATGAGGTCTGTGGCCTGCACGGTGGTGCGCTCGGCATCGTCGTTGAAGACTATGGCGTCGCCGGCCACAAAGTCGGTGGCGCTGCCGCCGAGCTGCCAGTTGGACGTCTGGTAGTCCCACACGCCGCTCTCGGCGCCCGTCCAGACGACGCCCTCGGCGGCCTGACGCTGCTCGTTGACGACGAGGCTCACCTTGCCGCCATCTACCTTTATATTATATGAGAGTCCCTCGAGGCCCATAACGCTGATGTTGTTGGCGTCGCCGCTGAAGGCCCCGGTGAAGGTGATGAGGGGATATGTGGCAGGTGGCAGGTGGCCGTCGGTGGGGATGACGTGCAGGATGAGCGGTGCCGTCACGGCGAGGTCGCCGCTGATGGCGAGCATGTCGCTACCAGCGGGTGTGCCGCCGACAGCTGCTGCGACGCTGGCCTCGTAGTAGAGGCGTCGGTTCACGTTGAGGCCCTGATGCAGGGTGATGGTGCCGAAGGGAGCGTCCGGCGTGCCGGGGCTGAGGCGGCCGCCCTCGTAGTTGAGTGCTCCCTCAAGGGTCAGCGTGCCGGCCAGGGTGGCGTTGCCGGCCAGGGTGCCGCGGGCGCGCAGCTCCACCGCTCCGGCGATGGTGGCGTTGGCCTCAAGGGTGCCCTCGGAGATGTAGGTCGTGCCGCTGTAGGCGAGCGGCACATCCACGGCGAGCGTGCCTTGCTGGCTCTTCCACAGGTCCATGGTGCCGGCGAAGCTGCCGCTGCCGCTGATGGCCACGCGCTGTCCGTGCACGGGCATGGCATATACTGCGGCAGGGCTCGCGGTGGTGGCGAGGGCTACGCTCTGCGGGGCATAGAGGTCTATGAGCACACTCTTGCCGTCGGCGTAGGCCTGGCGCTGACTGCGCTGGAAGTCGGTGAAGGCCGTGCCGCTCCATGCTGTGGCGTCGGGTGCGAGGACGAGGTCTGTGCGCATCACCGGCGGCAGCTGTGGGCGCGGCATGTCATAGCCGAGGTAGAAGCCAGGATTGGGGCTTTGGTAGTAGCCCTTCGTGGTGCAGTCGCCGGCGTAGTGGGGATCCTGCTGCAGACAGTAGATGTTGTTGACGGTGGTGGTGTAGTCGGTGGAGACGCCCACGATGCCCACGGTGACGTCGTTCTCCTTGTGCAGCAGCACCAGCTCCTCGCGCCAGTCACCGATGATGTCGCCCCAGAAGGCGGCGCGCTTGGCATAGACCGTGGTGTAGCGCCAGTTGCTGAGCTTCGCAAACTCCACCTCGCGCCCGCGGTAGAAGTCCTGGATATAGACGTTGTAGTGGCTGTCGCTGGTCTGAACCGTCTCGCGGTCGGGGTCGGCGTCCCACCACACGCCCTCGCAGGGGTACTGGTTTGAGAGGCCGGGGATGAGGTTGCCCTTGGCGTCGTACATGTTGCCGTCCATGGTGCTCCACATCTCCCATCCTAAGTGAGAGGCATCGACGTCCATGCACTCGCCGCGCCCCACGTCGCCCGTCGAGGGCATGTACCAACGCTTGATGCTCTCGCCTGTGCGGGCGTCGTAGAGAATCATGCCGAGCTGGTCGCCGGCATACTGCTGCACGGCGAAGGTCTCCAGGCCCGGCCGCTCGGGGTCGATGTCGCTGATGCGGAAACGGTCGCCGTGGGCGATGCCCGTGTTGAAGAGTATGCTGCCGTCGTGGTCCATGGTGTAGCCGCCAACCATCATCTCATCGCGCCCGTCGCCGTCGGTGTCGCCGATGCGGATCTGGTGGAACGCCGGCGCGCCGGTGGGGGTGTTGAAGAACACGCGCAGCTGGCCCGCCGTGCCGCCGGCAAAGTCGTAGCCCACGCCGAGGTTGTAGTAGTGGTGGTCGCCGCCCGTGCCGCGCATGTGCCATTCCATGACTATGGCAGGGTGTATGCCGTCGGGGAAGAACACGCCCATGTGGCCCACGTGCTTGTTGTACTCATCGCCCATGAGGCTGGCGCGGTTGGTGCGGTTGTAGTGCTGGTTGTAGGTCTGCTCCACGCTGGCTTTCTCGCGGCCGGTGAGGCCGTCGATGACGCTGATGTAGCGCGGCGCGTTGCGTGTGGCTTGTGTCTCGTAGTCGATGATGCCGTCGCCGTCGGTGTCACCTGTGGTGCGGCCGCCCACGAAGAGGCCGAAGGTGCGTGTGTCGGGGTTCCAGAACTGCGTGCCGTCGGAGCTCTGAATGACGACATCGCCGCGCCCGTCGCAGTCCATGTCGGCGGCGGTGATCTGGTCGTCCTGACCCGAGCAGCTCAGCTCGTTGGGGCCGAGCTTCACGGTCCACAGGTGCTCGCCCGTGCGCAGGTAGCCCTCGACGTAGCTGTCCAAGGCGTTGGTGTTGGACTTGCGGTTGACGACGTAGTCCATCTCGCCGTCGCCGTCGAGATCCACGGGCCACACGTAGCTAGTGTTGAACTGCGAGGCCGCCAGCGGCGAGCCGTCGAAGCTGATGCTCATGAACATGTTGCGCATGTCGAACGACTTGGCCACAAAGGGCACACTCAGCTCGCTCTCCACGCCGCCGCTGACAGTGGTCACCGCCACGCTGGCGCCCACAGGCACCCGCGACGAGGTCGTCTGCCAATTGGTGTTCTTCAGCGGCGAAGCGTTGACCTTCGTGCCGTTGACATAGACGTTGTACTGCACATCCTCCGGCTCCTGCGCCAGACGGCGCCATGAGACGAGGACATTGGAGCCGTTGCGCACGGCAACGACGCCGCGACCCAATGGCTGTTGCATGCGTTGGGCCAAGGCGCTACTGCCACAACCCACGAGAAGCAGCACCATCATGGATGCTGCCACAAGACTTTTGTTGTTTGCTAACATTGCTATTCTGATACCGTTTTTGGGTGATTTTGCCGCAAAGATAGCAAATAATGCTTCTGTTTGACACCGACACTACCCAGACCACCGCTATAATTATACTATTTTAACAATAACGGCCATACCCGTAACAGTTCAGAATAACTTCGGTGTGAAGCGTTTGAGGGATTGACGGCAATAGCTTCGGACATCCAGCCGCGTTGCCGATTCAACGCCGCGGCGATGCAGTCGCCTCGCCGCGGCAGGGCGGTCGCCTCCTCGGCAGGGTGAGGGCGTAGCGCTGCGATGGTGATTGCAATGCCCGTTGGTTATGAGGTTGGGGCGCGGTGTAGTTAGTGGCAAAGGGTCAGCTCGGCGGTGAGGCCGGCGGTGGTGTCGGGGTGCTGTGCCATCGTGCTGTTTTGGTGCGATGATTGGCGTGAGGTAGGCATGTGTGGCAGCTAACTGCAACTTTTCGGCTCATTTTTTTTGTGGAATGCTGAGAAAGGCTTATCTTTGCGGCGAAAAAGGATATTACATCAAAACAGCCGCCAGTGCATGGCCTGGCGGCACAACCCCAAGACAATGAAAAAGTACAACTTCAATGCCGGCCCCAGCAAGCTCCCACGCGAGGTGATGGAGGCAACGGCTGCCGCATGCCTGGACTTCGAGGGCAGCGGCCTCTCGCTCATGGAGATGAGCCATCGTGCAAAGAACTTCCAGCCCGTCGTCGATGAGGCAGTGGCACTGTTCAAGGAGCTGCTCGACATCCCCGAGGGCTACAGCGTGATTTTCCTCGGCGGCGGTGCCAGCCTGCAGTTCTGCATGGTGCCCTTTAACCTGTTGGAGAAGAAGGCCGCATACCTCAACACCGGCGTCTGGGCCACCAAGGCCGAGAAAGAGGCCAAGCTCTTCGGCGAAGTCGTGGAGGTGGCTTCGAGCAAGGACAAGAACTTCACCTACATACCCCGTGAGTTCACCATTCCCACCGATGCCGACTACTTCCACATCACCACCAACAACACTATCTATGGTACCGAGCTGCTTGAGGACCTCGACAGCCCCGTGCCTTTGGTGGCCGACATGAGTTCCGACATCTTCTCGCGCCCCATCGACGTGAGCAAGTACGGCCTCATCTACGGCGGCGCGCAGAAGAACCTCTCCATGGCCGGCGTGACATTCGTCATCGTCAAGGAAGACCTCCTGGGCAAAGTCTCGCGCCCCATTCCCACGATGCTCAACTACCAGACCCATGTCAGCAAGGGCAGCATGTTCAACACGCCACCCACGGTGCCTATCTACTGCGCCCTGCAGAACCTCAAGTGGATCAAGAAGCAGGGTGGGGTGGCAGCCATGGAGAAACTGGCCATCCAGCGTGCAGAGATTGTCTATGGCGAGATTGACCGCAACAAGCTCTTTGTGGGTACAGCGCAGGAGGACAGCCGTTCGCGCATGAACATCACCTTCGTGCTAAAGCCCGAGTATCAGGAACTGCAAGACGAGTTCATGGCCTTCGCCACCAGCAAGGGCATGGTCGGCGTGAAGGGACATCGCGACGTCGGTGGCTTCCGTGCCAGCTGCTACAACGCCATGGACATCGAGGGCTGCCAGGCTCTCGTGGCATGTATGCAGGAGTTTGAGAAACTGCACTGAGTATTATTTTCTTTAGGACGCTTCCTCTTACCACAGAGGAAGCGTCCTGACAAGAACTTGCTATCATTGGTTTTATGAGGAGTTATAAACATGTACTATTCATACTTATTTCTGCTTTATTTGTCTCCATGCTCTCTTGTACCTCCGATGAAGCAGGATTTAATTTGCCTTACATAACTGATAGCGAAGTGCATAACAATGGAGGCGCATGTTATGGTATTGACAGTGTTTTCATGGAGTTCCATCTACAGAATGAACAAGGAGACACCACAAATATCTTTTCTGTGGGTGATGATATTATCTTTGATTTGATTGTATATAATGGTAAGACTACACCTTTAACGTATGGGTTTCCTGAACTCTTCGGGATAAATACATTCCGCGTATATACTTCAAATATGGCTGATTGCGGTATTCCATGGGTGTATGAGAGGGATTGGGATGATAAGCTCCGTACATTAAAGTCAGGAGGTAAGTTGCATTTTCAGTGCTCTTGGTATGGTTGCTCTAATTCTCCCTTCACTTTCCCAGCCCCAAAGAACAATAATACTTTACAGCTTAATCCTGGAGTATATCACACCTTTGCGTATATTCAATTTGAAAGGTTTTCAGAATTATGTGTTACGTTAAACTTTGTTATTAATGAAAACAAATAAATACTTACTTTTGCCAGCATTATTTCTGATAGCCACTTTCGTAAAGGCGCAAGTTGAAACAAAGCATTATGTTCAAGGTCAAAATACAGAACTAATAAAAAGAGTTCAATCTTTTACGGAATTTTCAGTAACTAAGCAGCTACCATCTATTTCGAATTCTAATAGTTATGCGGATATATTTATAGATAAGGACATGGATATTCCTTATAAATTTGGTTATGCTTTTGATGTAGACTATACATTGGACGATGGATCATGGAAGGATGTAGATGGTGGTAGGGTTTGGACTATTAAGATTGTGTCTAAAGGGGCATTATCTTTGAATTTTATTTTAGACAACTTCTCGTTACCACAAGGTGGAAAATTAGAAATAATAAACAAAGATTGTGATGTTTTATATGGACCTGTATTCCATGATGCAATACCTTGTTCTGGACGTTTTATGACCGATATAATAAAAGGTGATGAATCAATATTTTTCCTATATGAGCCACTAGAATGTGAAGGTCAATCAACTTTGTCAATAAAGCGTATTGTTCATGGCTATAAAGATAGCGATATTAATGAATCTTCCAGTTATGGAGTATCAAGTCCTTGTAATATTGATATCGCCTGTTATCCCATGTATGACAATGAATCAAAATCTATTGGGAAAGTTTTATTGTCTGACGGTATGAGCTTATGTAGTGGCTCATTATTGATGACAACAGATATGTCTTTTAAGCCATATTTCCTCACGGCTTTTCATTGTATAGATGGATTAGATAATGATGATTTTGCCGGGGATGGAGTAATTTCGTCTATAGAGAAAGATGCTGTTCAAAGCTGGCTATTTAAGTTTAATTATAAGAAAACGTCATGTGGAGGGAATAGCATTGCCACAACTTATTCGTATAATGGTGCGATTTTAAAAGCGGCTTGGCTTAATACAGACTTTGCACTTGTAGAAATCACATCCACTCTTTCCTCTAATCCAAATCTAACATGGCTTGGTTGGGATAAAAGTGGTAATGTGCCTACTAATGGCATTGGCATACATCATCCCAAAGGGGATGTAATGAAGATATCTGTTGAACTTGACACGTTTCAGCTTTGTAAGTGGGAAGGAGATTTTGGTACTAATGAATATAATCACTGGCTTGTGGATTTTGATTATGGTGTCACTGAAAGTTCATCTTCTGGTTCTCCTCTATTAAATCAAAATAATAATGTAGTTGGACAGCTTCATGGCGGTGTTCATTATGAAAACCCATGTTTACAGACATTACGTAAGTATGGAAAATTCAATGAATCATGGTCGGGTGGAGGAACTGATGATACATGCCTTAGCTCGTGGCTTGACCCAATAGGGACAGAGCAATCAATAATGGTTGGTGGTTCACCAATGACTATATCAGGTCCAGATATACCATGTGGATATTCTTTTTATTTTGTTGAAAATATTCCAGCTGGATACGATGTTGTTTGGTCATGGAAGAGAACCTGTGATGTAGTTCTTACGCCAGACTTGGTTGACCCAAACACATGTGTTTTAAATAATTTATACCATAACTACATTAATAACACACTTGTCGCTACAATATATAGAAATGGTCAATTAATAAGGACATTAGAGAAAAGGATTAACACAGGCGCAAACTTTTATGGTACAATTCAACAAGCGGCTGGACTTGTTGGGAATTATTATTATCCAGGTATGTCAGCGACGAGTTTCAATTGCGGAGACATATTGTTTGTGCTTTGTGGGACTATGATAACACTCACATCCCCTGACTTTTCTGCCGCCACAATCACACATGCTGGAAATGCTAAAAACTGGACTCACAGTGGAAATACTATTACATTTAATTTTAGTTATCTGTCGCCCATCTTCGCAAATGACTTGAATTCTCTATCATCTAACCATGGAATGGAAACAATTACAGGAACATATTCTGGGAGTTGCGAAACTTTTCAGTTCACCGTAAGAGGAACGTCGCCACCAACCCCTGTATTAGCCAATTCCCCAAAAACATTGCACGTAACATCGGACAGAAATAGTTTTATTTTTTCCATTTGTGAAACTGGAAATGATATAGAGAAAGATAATGATTCCACGTTGTATATTTTATACCGTCCGCTCCCATCATGGCAATTGACTGTATTCAACAGTCTCACAGGTATGGTGATATTTGATGGTAAGGTGTATGAAAATTCAATTTCTGTAGATTCAACAGGATGGAAAGATGGAATATAGATAGCAAGAGCTATAGTAAACGGAGAAGTATTAATATCAAAATTTAATTATTAATAATTGAACATTAATTATTCTTATTTTTCATGTAACAATGGTAAAAGTTTTAATTGCAACAGAAAAGCCTTTCTCGGCCATTGCCGTGAAGGGTATCAAGGAGGTCTTCGATGCCACTGGCTACGAGACAGTCCTGCTTGAGAAATATACTGATAAGGCACAGCTCTTGGAGGCTGTAGCCGACGTGGATGCCATGATTATCCGCTCGGACAAGGTGGATGCCGAGGTGCTCGATGCCGCCAAGCAGCTGAAGATTGTGGTCCGCGCCGGAGCCGGCTACGACAACATCGACCTCGAAGCCGCCACGGCTCACAAGGTGGTGGCCATGAACACCCCTGGCCAGAACGCCAACAGCGTGGCCGAGCTGGTCTTTGGACTACTCGTCTTTGCCAAGCGCAACTTCTTCAACGGCACCAGTGGCACCGAACTCAAGGCCAAGCGTCTGGGCATCCTTGCCTTTGGAGCCGTGGGGCGCAACGTGGCACGTATCGCCAAGGGCTTCGACATGGAAGTACTGGCCTACGACGCCTATTGCCCCGCCGAGGTCATTGAAGCCGCTGGCGTGAAGGCCGTAGGTTCCGCTGCCGAGCTTTTCGAGCAGAGCGACATCGTCAGCCTACATATCCCCGCCACGGCCGAAACCAAGCAGAGCATCAACGCAGCCCTTGTCGGCAAGCTGCCGAAGGGGGGCATCCTCGTGAACACCGCCCGCAAGGAGGTCATCGACGAGCCGTCGCTGCTGCAGCTCATGGCCGAGCGCACCGACCTGAAATATGTCACCGACATCAAGCCCGACGCCGATGCCGACTTCGCTCAGTTCGAGGGCCGCTACTTCGCAACCCCGAAGAAGATGGGCGCACAGACCGCCGAGGCCAACGTCAATGCTGGCATCGCCGCTGCACACCAGATCGTCGATTTCATAGAAAACGGCGTGACACGCTTCCAGGTGAACAAATAGCCTTCCTTGCGCCCTCACTTCAGAGGGAATAGTTACCCTTGGGGACGAAGTGACTATGGATAACATGTCTCAGAATCTGACATCGCACCAGCATCAGCCTTCCAACAGCGGAAGGCGGGATGCTGGTGCTGCCGTCATAGACCGCATCAAGAGCCTGGCGGCACAGATTCTGCCCAAGGGCAACTCACTCTATCTCTACGGCTCCCGCGCCCGTGGCGACTGGCGCGAAGGCTGCGACTGGGACTTGCTGGTGCTATTAGACAAGGCGAAACGTGATATCACTTTCGACTATGACAACTACTGCTATCCGTTCCAGAAATGGGGTGGGAGATAGACGAGGATATTAACGCCCGGACATTCATTAAGAACGACTGGTTCAATGGGCCGCACACTCTATTTTATTATAATGTAGAAGAAGACAAACGATTGCTGTATGAGTCTTAAAGAGCTAGACCGTAAGGAACTCATCATCCTCCAATTGGAGAAGGTTGATAAAGTGTTGGGTGAACTTTGGACGTCTTGATTCGGTCACAATTATGGAGCTTGGTAGCAAACAGACTGTACTATGCACTTTTCCATGCTGTTTCGGCAATGTTCCTGACCGACTGCTTGGAAGTGGGAACGCATCGAGGAGCCACAGGCAAGTTCTTGCTGTACTATGTCAAGACAGGCATCTTCACCCTAGAGGAAGGTCATCTTTTGGACCTCTTGCAGCGTCTTCGGGATGACGGCGACTACAACTGCTATATCGATGTGACGCAATCCGATATAGAAGGTCACATAGAACCAACCCTTGCACTCATTGCGAAGATAAAGAACTACATATCAAACAAACAGCGATAACATTATGGCAACAATAAAACCATTCCGAGGCCTGCGCCCACCCAAGGAGCTGGTGGAGCAGGTGGAGAGCCGCCCCTATGACGTGCTCGAGAGCGAGGAGGCCCGCGCCGAGGCCGGCGACAACGATAAGAGCCTCTACCACATCATCAAGCCCGAGATCAACTTCCCCGAAGGCACCAGCGAGTACGACCCTCGCGTCTATGAGGAGGCTGCCCGCCAGTTTCAGAAATTCCAGGAGCGAGGCTGGCTCGTGCAGGACAAGGACGAGCACTACTACATCTACGCCCAGACGATGTTCTCAATCGACGGACACCCGCTCGGCGAGAACGGCCGCACGCAGTATGGCCTTGTCATCGGCGCATACGTTGAGGACTACATGAACGGCGTCATCAAAAAGCACGAGTTAACGCGCCGCGACAAGGAGGAGGACCGCATGAAGCACGTCCGCGTCAACGATGCCAACATCGAACCCGTGTTCTTCGCCTACCCCGACAATGCCGTGCTCGACAAGCTCATCATGCGCTATGCCGCCACGGAGCCGGAGTATGACTTCATAGCACCCATCGACGGCTTCGGCCACAAGTTCTGGGTCATCAGCGATGCAGAAGACATAAAAACCATCACCGCTGAGTTCGCCAAGATGCCAGCTCTGTACATCGCCGACGGCCACCACCGCTCGGCAGCCGCCGCACTCGTCGGAGCCGAGAAGGCACGCCAGAACCCCAACCATCGTGGCGACGAGGAGTATAACTACTTTATGGCCGTGGCCTTCCAGGCTTCGCAGCTCACCATCATGGACTACAACCGTGTACTCAAGGACTTAAACGGTCTCTCAAGCGAACAGTTCTTAGATGCTTTGCGTCAGAACTTTATCGTTGAGGACAAAGGCGCGGACATCTACAAGCCCGCACGTCTGCATGAGTTCTCGCTTTACCTCGATGGCCACTGGTTTGTACTCACCGCCAAGCCTGGCACCTACGATGCCAGCGACCCCATCGGTGTGCTCGACGTGGACATCTCCTCACGCCTCATCCTGCAGGACATACTGCAGCTGGGCGACCTGCGCTCGAGCAAGCGCATAGACTTCGTAGGTGGTCTGCGCGGTCTGGGTGAGCTGAAGCGGCGCGTCGATAGCGGCGAGATGCGTGCCGCCCTGGCGCTCTATCCCGTCTCCATGCAGCAAATCATAGACATCGCCGACAGCGGCAAGATCATGCCGCCCAAAGCCACATGGTTCGAGCCTAAGCTCCGCAGTGGTCTTGTGGTGCATAAACTTAGTTAACGACGTTCGCCACCCATACGTGGTTATGTAACCTGCCATGTGTGCAAACATACGTGCCGTAGGTACGCGACAATGAGTCATTGTCACATATCTACGGCACGCTTCCAATATTTGTTGGCATCGCCGTTCAGCCAAACGAGAACAAATGGCTTCAAGGTCTGGCCGTGCAGAGTCAAGGCGTTGGCGGAGACCTACGGGAGATGCTGGGACATAAGGGAGCGGTTGAAGGGTGCTTGACTGTCAGATAATCTGCATACTCTCCTTCAGTATCTCCGTGATGTCCTCGGGCTTGAGGTTGAGATAGCCTGCAGGGTAGCAGATGGTGCCTGAAGTAATGCCTGGAATCATGTCCTCAGTGGCTCCGAGCTCGCTGATGGTCAGCGGCAGACCGATTTCCTGCATCCAGCTCTTGAGAGCGTCGAGGCCGGCCTGGGCTATTTGCTCGTCGGTCATACCGGCGCCCTGAATGTTCCAGACGTTCTTGGCGAAGCGCACGAACTTCTGCAAACCTGGCTGCATGGCGCGACGGTAATAGGCGATAGAGACGGCGGCGAGGGCATAGCCGTGAGGGGCGTGTGTCCAGGCACCGACGCTGTGACCGATCATGTGTACCATCCAATCCTGGTGCTTACCCATACCGATGAGCGTGTTGAGGGCCCACGTGGCTGTCCACATGATATTGCTTCGTGCCTCGTAGTCTTGTGGATTATCCACAGCCTTGCGCGAGGCCACGATGAGACCACGCATCAGTCCTTCGGAGAGGTAATCGCTGGTGTTGTCGTCGGTGTCGCTGAAGTACTGCTCCATGATGTGGTTCATGATGTCGTAGATGCCGGCCTTCATCTGGTTGTCGGGCACTGTCATCGTGAACTTCGGGTTCAGAATGGAGAATTTCGGCATCAGGCGGTCGTCGAACACATGGCCAACTTTCAGCGTGTGCTCCGCGTCGGTAATCACCGAGCCGCCATTCATCTCCGAGCCTGTTCCGGCCATCGTCAGGATGCAGCCCACGGGCAGAATCTTCTGCTCCTGGGCGGGATTCTGCTGCTGCAGCCAGTACTGCGTCCAGTAGTCGCCGTCGTAGCCGACCGCTGCTGCCACGCCCTTCGAGTAGTCGCAGACGCTGCCTCCGCCGAGGGCAAGGATGAGGTCCACGTTGTTATCGCGGGCAATCTTGACACCCTCGTTCAGTTTCTCTAATGTGGGATTGCTCATCACGCCCGGGTTCTCCACGATGGTCTTGCCAGCTTCGCGCAGGATGGCTACCACCTGATCGTAGATTCCATTGCGCTTCACGCTGCCGCTGCCATAGTTCAGCATCACGGTGGGGCCGAAGTTCAGGATTTCCTCCTTAAGGTAGTTCAGGGACTCATCACCAAAATAGAGTTTGGTGGGATTGTAGTACGAAAAGTTTCCTTGCATGGTTGTTTCCTTTTATTGAAGTTTGTCGTAGA
>JAFSVI010000058.1 GCA_017445145.1 Bacteroidaceae bacterium
AGCGTTCGGTGAGGGGCTGCATCTGCGGGCGGTAGCCTCCGCCCCATGGCCAGATGCTCGATGCCATGTCGCGGCCCTCGCGCGCGCGTTCCTTATTTAATTGGTGGGTGGGTAGGAGCTGTTGCGAGCGCACGACGAGGTAGCGCAGCAGGGCTGCCGTGGCCTCAGCCTCGGGCACCTCGGCGGTGATCTCAAACTGTCGCCAGGGCTGTCCCGGCACGTCGTGGGGCGGTGTGCAGCGTATGCGCTTGTCGCCGCCGCGCACCACGAGCAGGTGGCGGTACTGCACGCCGGTGTAGAAGCGTATGCGGTCTGTTGCGAGGTGCTCGTTGAGGAAGCGGATGAGCTGGTCGCCCTCCTCGGTCTCGAGGCGTCCGCATGAGTGGTTCTTCAGGATGTCGCCCTCCACGCATATGAGGTTGCAGCGCAGTGCGAGGTCGCCGGGCTGCAGCTCCACGCCGATGCTTGCTGCTTCGAGGGGGCCGCGACCCTCATAGACGAGGTGCTGGTCGTAGCCGAGTATGCTGCTGTTGGCCACTTCGGAGCCTGGGTGGAAGCCGTCGGGCACGGTCTTGAGCATTCCGCAGCGGCCGTGAGCGGCAAGCCAGTTCATGGCTGGTGTGCTGGCGTGCTGAAGGAGGGTCTTTCCTCCGAGCGCCGGCACGTGCCAGTCGGCCATGCCGTCGCCGAGTATTATGAGGTGTTTCATTTCTTGATGTGCAGCAACGGTGTTGCTATGAGTGTGGCAGCAACGTTGTTGCTGCATAATGGAACGTGTTGGTGGCGCGGGGTTAGATGTTTGCGATGCTCATGATGTCGGCAAAGACCCCGGCGGCGGTGACGCTGGCTCCGGCGCCATAGCCTTGTATGAGCATGGGGTATTCGCGGTAGCGCTCGGTGGTGAGCATGACGATGTTGTTGGAGCCTTCGAGGCGGTAGAAGGGATGGTTCTCGGGAATCTCGGCCAGACCCACACTGGCGTGGCCATTCTCGTAGCGCGCCACGAAGCGCCATCGCTTGCCATCGGCTTCCACCCGCTGGCGGCGGCGCTCGAAGTCGGCATCGAGCTGCGGCAGCGCCTGCCAGAAGGCTGCCACATCGCCGCAGAAGAGGCTGTCGGGGATAAAGAGGTCGGCCTCCACGTCGGCCTGCTCCACGCGGTAGCCTGCCTCGCGTGCGAGGATGACGAGCTTGCGTATGACGTCGGTTCCGCTGAGGTCGATGCGCGGGTCAGGCTCGGCGTAGCCCTCGTCCTTGGCCATGCGCACCGTCTGCGAGAATGGGATGTCGGCGCTGATGGTGTTGAAGATGAAGTTGAGTGTGCCGCTGAGCACGGCCTCTATGCGCAGTATCTTGTCGCCCGAGTGTATGAGGTCGTTGATGGTGCGAATGATGGGGAGTCCGGCTCCCACGTTGGTCTCGAAGAGGAACTTCACGCCGCGTCGCTGGGCTGTTGTCTTCAGCTCGTGGTATGTGGCATAGTCGGAGCTGGCAGCAATCTTGTTGGCCGCCACGACGTTGATGTTGTGCTGCAGAAAGTCTTGGTAGAGCGATGCCACGTCGGGCGAAGCGGTGCAATCGACGAAGACGGAGTTGAAGATGTTCATGCCAATGACCTCGTCGCGCAGACGGCTCGTGTCGCTCTCGGGTGCGGCGGCGAGCTGCTCGCGCCAAGTGGCGAGGTCAATGCCCTCGCGGGCAAAGATGGCCTTGCGGCTGCTTGCCAGCCCCACGACGTTGAGCTTCAGGCCCTGCTCGCGCATGAGTTTCTCCTGCTGCGATGCGAGCTGCTCGATGAGCGATGCGCCGACGGTGCCCACGCCGCAGAGAAAGAGGTTGAGCACCTGGTATTCGGATAGGAAGAAGGCATCGTGGATGACGTTGAGTGTCTTGCGCAGGTACTGTGAATCGACGACGAATGAGATGTTGGTCTCCGAGGCACCCTGTGCGCAGGCAATGACGCTGATGCCCGAGCGGCCCAGTGTGCCGAAGAGCTTGCCTGCGATGCCCGGCGTGTGCTTCATGTTCTCGCCCACGACGGCCACTGTTGCCAGGCCACCTTCGGCCTGCATGCGGAACATGGCGCCCGTCTCTATCTCCTTGGCAAATTCCTCGTTGAGCACGCGGCAGGCGGCATCGCTGTCCTCGTCGCGCACGCCGATGCTGGTGCTGTTCTCCGACGATGCCTGCGAGACCATGAAGACGGAGATGCCGTTCTCGGCCAGGACGGAGAAGATGCGGCGGTTGACGCCTATGACGCCCACCATGGAGAGCCCGCTGACGGTGATGAGCGTGGTACCCTTGATGGAGCTGATGCCCTTGATGGAGCGTGTGTCATCCACGATGTCGCTCTTGATGATGGTTCCCGGCGCGTCGGGGTTGAAGGTGTTCTTGATGAGTATGGGGATTTGCTTAACGCAGACGGGGTAGATGGTGGGTGGATATACCACCTTGGCGCCGAAGTTGCACAGCTCCATGGCCTCGATGTAGGATAGCTCGGGTATGACGTAGGCCGACGAAATGACGCGCGGGTCGGCCGTCATGAACCCATCGACGTCGGTCCATATCTCGAGCACGCTGGCGTTGAGGGCCGCGGCGATGATGCTGGCGGTGTAGTCGGAGCCTCCTCGCCCGAGGTTGGTGACCTCGCCGCTCTCGGCGTCGGTGCTGATGAACCCTGGCACGAGCGACACGGCGGGTATGTCCTGCCATGTCCTGCGCACGAGGTCGTTGGTGAGCTCGGAAGCGAGCAGCGAGCGCCCTCCCTTGACCTCGGTCTTTATGAACTCGCGGCTGTCGTACCATCGGGCGCCGTCGATGAGCGTTGCCACGATGCGGCTGCTCAGCCTCTCGCCGTAGCTGACGATGGCGGCCTGCGTCTTTGGCGAGAGGTCGCGTATGAGATACACGCCCTGGTAGATAGAGCGCAGCTCCTCGAGGTGGCTGTCGATGACGCGTATGAGTCCGTCGCGCTCGGCCCCCGGTGTCACCACGGCGTCTATCATGTCGTGGTGTCGCTGTGCCATCTCGGCAAATGCTGTGAGGTATGCTACGTCGCCGCTCACGGCGAGCTGGCTTGTGCGGAGCAGTTTGTCGGTGATGCCCCCGAGTGCAGACACTACGACGATGACGGGTTCTGACTGTGCCTCAACGATGCGCTTCACGTTGAGGATGCTTTCCACGGAGCCCACGCTGGAGCCTCCGAATTTTAGTACTTTCATTGCTGGTGTGTTGGTGTTGGCACGGTGTGATGCCGTTTTCGCGCGCAAAGATAGTGGAATTTAGGCAAATGGCATATAGAAAGGCCTTTTTTTTGCGATGAAAGCGCCATGAATGGGTGTCGGTGGGCCGTTGCCGTGCCTTTTAGTGCTGGCATAGGCCCACAATGGTGGCATCGTCGTAGCATGTGACCTCCTCGTCGATGAACATATCGTGTAGCACCTGGGCGACCTGTCGGCGCGGTATGCCCGTGAAACATATTTCATAGACGGGCATGGGGCCTTTGTGTCGCAGCAGCTCGGTGATGCGCTGCCTCAGGTCGGGTGCCTCCACGGTGAGCATGGCCTCGTCGTCGCCGGTGCAGTTGTTGCAGCGGCCACATTTTGGGGCATTGTCCTCTCCGAAGTATCGCAGCAGGAACTGGCTGTGGCACTCGTTTGTCTCGACATATTCTATCATGGTCTCTATGCGGTGTGCGAGCTGCTGCTTGCGTTCGGCGTAGATGTTTGGCGGGAAGATGAGTTCGTCGAGTTCGAGGCGTCGCTTGACGAATGTGATGCGCGGTATGAACTTACGCGGTATGAAGCGTATGATGTGTGCGCGGCTGAGGTTGATGAGCGCCTGGCTGACGTCCTCCTCGGCCATGGCGAGGTCCTCGGCAATGAAAGCCTCGTTTATGTAAGCTTCCTGGCTGAAGAGGCCGGTGTAGTTGCGCAGCAGGTGATACATGACGCGGTCGTCGGCCTGGCGCAGGTCGTCGATGGCGTAAAGCTCGTCGCGCTGCTTGGTGAACATCACGCGGCTGCGCCCCTCCTCGGGGTCAATCCATTGCAGGTAGCCAGCGCGTTCGAGGAGCTGAATGGCGTTGTATGCCCTTGTGGCGTGGTGGCGGAAATTGCGGCAGAAAAGCTGCAAGTCGAACTCGCGCGTGACGCCCTCGCCGTCGCCCATGGCCATCTGCAGGAAGAAACATACGTCCTGATAGACGCGCCTAATGTAATCTACCGGCGGAAACGTGTCGTCGATGCGTCGGCGCAGTGTGGCTGTGGAGCGGCTGTCGGTGAGCAATATGGCGTAGGCCAGGGCGCCGTCGCGCCCGGCACGTCCGGCTTCCTGGAAATAAGCCTCCGGCGAGTCGGGCACATCCACGTGGACGACGGTGCGCACGTCGGCTTTGTCGATGCCCATGCCGAAGGCGTTGGTGGCCACCATGACGCGCAGCCGTCCCTCCTGGAAGTCCTTTTGCAGGTTGCTTTTGGTGTGGTTCTGCAGTCCGGCGTGGTAGTGTGCTGCCGTGATGCCGTTGTCCCGCAGCATAGTGGCTATCTGCTCTGTTTTCTCGCGGCTCCGGGTGTAGATGATAGCCGGTCCGGGGTGTGCCACGAGAATGTCGAGCATGTCACACTGTATGTCTCTGTCGGCGCGCCGCACGTTGTACACGAGGTTGTCGCGTGCGAAGCTCATCTTGAACACGTTTTCCTGCTTGAAGAGCAGCTGTCGCTGTATGTCCTTGACCACGTCGGGGGTGGCGGTGGCGGTGAGAGCGAGCACGGCGGCATGTGGCACCAGTCGCCTCACGTCGGCAATCTGTGTGTAGGCCGGACGGAAGTCGTAGCCCCACTGCGAGATGCAATGCGCCTCATCCACGGCAATGAAGCTGATGTCCATGAGCCTGAGCTGCGACTGGAACAGCTCAGAGCCTAAGCGCTCGGGCGAGATGTAAAGGAACTTGTAAGCGCCATACACGCAGTTGTGGAGCGTCACCACCACCTCCTCGTGGGTCATGCCGGTGTAGATGGCCTGTGCGAGTATGCCGTGGCGGCGCAGGTTGGCCACCTGGTCCTTCATGAGCGAGATGAGCGGCGAGATAACGAGGCACATGCCCTCCATGGCGAGTGCTGGCACCTGGAAGGTGATGCTCTTGCCTCCGCCGGTGGGCATGAGGCCGAGGGTGTCGTGCCCGGCGCTGATGCTCTCGATGATGTCGCGCTGGATGCCGCGGAAGTCGTCGTAGCCCCAATAGCGCTTTAGTATGGCGTGGAAGTCGTTCATTCCTCGCAGGGGCGTATGTCCTCTATCTGCAGCTGCACCTCACCTCGCTTGTGTGTGTTTTCCTCAACGGTGTATATGATGTCGAAGGGGTGCTTGGTCTTTATGAAGCGCACCTGCGAGCTTTGTCCGAACGCAATGCCGCTGACGACGTTCGAGCTGCGGTTATCGACGAGTTCGAGCTTGATATGCTCCTGGTTGTGGCCCACGACCTTGCTGGTGCCGTAGTCATAGACGTGGTGTGTGCAGAAGAGGGGCTTGGGGTTGTCGGGTCCGTGGGGTGCGAATCTCTTGAGGTCGCCCAGGAATCGGTGACTGATGTCGCGGAAGTCGAGCATGGCGTCGATGTTCATCTCGGGCTGTATCTGTGTGTCCTCGATGTGAGCCTCCACGTAAGCCTCGAAGCGGCGTTGGAACTCCTTGACGTTGTCCACGCGCATGGATAGGCCTGCGGCGTAGGTGTGGCCTCCGAAGTTTTCGAGCAGGTCTCGGCAGCTGTCGATGGCCTTATACACGTCAAAGCCCGCCACGCTGCGTGCCGACCCGGTGGCCATGTCGCCGGTGCGTGTGAGCACCACCGACGGCCGCGTGTAAATCTCCGTCAGGCGTGATGCCACGATGCCGATGACGCCCTTGTGCCACTCCTCGTTGTAGATGACAATGGAGCGTTTCTCGTGGGTGTGGTCCAGGCGCTCCACGATGGCGTTGGCCTCCTGTGTCATCTCCTTGTCGAGGTCCTTGCGCTGGTCGTTGTATGCGTTGATCTGCAGTGCCATGCGGTGTGCGCGGTGCGGGTCTTTCTCCACGAGCAGTGCCACGGCCTCGCGTCCGTTCTGTATGCGCCCGGAGGCGTTGATGCGCGGTCCGATCTTGAAGATGATGTCGCTCATGGTGAGTTCCTTGTCGGCGATGCCGCAAATCTCGATGATGGCGTGCAGGCCCACGCTGGGGTTGGCGTTGATTTGCTTGAGGCCGTGGTATGCGAGCACGCGGTTTTCGCCCAGTATGGGCACTATGTCCGATGCTATGCTTACGGCGCACAGGTCGAGCAGGGGTGTGAGCTGGCTCATGGGTATGCCGTTGTTGATGGCAAAGGCCTGCATGAGCTTGAATCCCACGCCGCATCCCGAGAGGTGCTCGTAGGGGTATGTGGCATCAGTGCGCTTGGCGTTGAGTATGGCCACCGCCGGTGGCAGCTCGTCGTCGGGCACATGGTGGTCGCAGATGATGAAGTCAATGCCGAGGCTCTTGGCGTAGGCCACCTCCTCAATGGCTTTGATGCCGCAGTCGAGCACGATGACGAGGCCCACGCCGCTCTCGTGGGCAAAGTCCACGCCTTTGTGGCTGACGCCGTAGCCTTCCTCGTAGCGGTCGGGGATGTAATAGTCGAGGTTCGAGGTGAACTGCTGCAGGAAGCGATAGACGAGTGCCACCGCCGTGCAGCCATCGACGTCGTAGTCTCCATAGACCAGAATGCGCTCCTTGCGCCCCAGTGCCTGGTTGAGCCTGGCCACTGCCACTTGCATGTCGCGGAAGAGGAAGGGGTCGAGCAGCTCGCCGAGCGCCGGTCGGAAGAAACGTCGTGCCTCCGCCGCCGTGAAGATGCCACGGTCGAGCAGCAGTCGGCCCAGTGCGGGATGTATTCCCACCTCGCGTGCCAATGCCTTAGCCGCTTCCGCTCGCTCTGGTGTAGGAGGTTCGTATTTCCATTCGTACTTCATTAAGTATGTTGTTTTTATCCGATTTCTTTCGCCGGTGGGTGGCCGTTGGCCTCCTCGTGTGTGGTGCACTGCAGCCCGTGGTGTGTGTGCCCGTGGTGTGTGTGTGCTGTGTGCGCTGTGCAAAGGTAGCGATAAAAGGTCAAAAGCTAAGGGTCGTTTAGTGTTTTTTCTCACTAAACGACCCTTTTTCACTATTTTTATGTTATCGCGTGCCTCAGATGCCCAACTTCTGGCGCAGCGCAGCGGGAATGGCGTCCTTGTTGACGAGAATGTTCATGGTCTTGTAAGCCACGAAAGCCTTGCTGGCATACCACATGCCCTTGTACTTGCCGTATTCGCCCCAAGAGTTCTTGACCATATAATATTCTTTGCCCGTCTGGTCCTTGGCGATGCCGTAGATGAGCATGCCGTGGTCGTCGGTGGTCTCCCAGTTGTCATAGGCTTCCTGTCGCATCTCCTGAGTGATGGTTTTCTCGGGCGATGGTTTGTTGAGTGCGGCTTCGCTGCGTTCGGCGGGTGTCATGCCGAGCCAGTGGTCGCGGTCGCTGCCGGTGAGGTCTGTGGTGCCCTCGGTGTCGGGCATGACGGCGATGCCGTTGCGTGTGAAGCCTGTCTCGCTGACGTCGGAGCCCCATGCTATGGGGTAGCCGTTGTTGATGGCGTTGTCAAAGACCTGCATGAACTCGTCGAGCGGGAGGTTGTAGCTTTGTGCCCAGCGCCAGTTGTCCTGTATCTCGAGCACGAAGGGCTTGTAGAAAGGTTTGTGCATGTAGCTTGTGAGGCTGACATATTGGCTCATGTCGTCGAGTCCGAGGCTGGCGGCGTAGCTCTTTGGTGTGTATTCTGTGCCGTCGATGGTGAATGTCTCCGGGCATTGTCCGAGGTAGGCGTCGTAGATGCCGCTGAAGGCTTTCTTCCATGCGGGTGTGATTTTCTTCTGCTTGCCCTCGGCAATGGCTTTGACGAAGGCCGTGGCCACGGCATCGACCTCGTTGTGGTTGATGCTCTTCTCGCCGTAGGGCGAGCCTGGTTCGGGCATTGCCGCCTGCGGCACGATGCCGTAGTTTTCGATGCAGTAAGCCACGTCGTAGAAGGAGCCTCCCTGCGAGTAGCTCACGTCGCCGTGGGTGCGTATGGCGGCCTCGGCGCGGTCCTCCATGGTCTTGTGGACCACGAACATCTCGCAGAGGTCCGTCTCGCCTTTGCCCATGCGCAGGAGTTCGGCCTCGAAGAATGCCAGCGAGCTGAAAGCCCAGCATGTGCCGCTTCGGCTCTGGTCTTTGACGGATGTGATGGGCAGAGCCTTGACGGTGGTGAATGTGTATCCTTCGTCGTTTTTCTCTTTCTTGTCCTTCTTTGGTGCGGCGACGGTCGGCATGGCCACCATGGCGGCCAGTGCCACGAGGAATAGTTTTCGCATGTTCTCAGTGATTCTTTGTTGGGTTGTTGAATGTCTCTTGGTGTGCGGCGCTCGGCTCGGCGGGTCGCGGGTTCCTGTGGTGTCAGCCTGCGGCGCATGCCTCGACCTCGTCGGGTGTGATGGGTATGCGCCGCTTGCCGAGGTATCGGCATCCGTCGGGGGTGATGAGCAGGTCGTCCTCGAGGCGTATGCCGCCGAAGTCGCGGTATCGCTCCACGATGTCGAAGTTGATGAACTCGGCGTTGTGGCTGCGCGAGCGCCAGTCGTCGATGAGCGCCGGTATGAAGTAGATTCCGGGCTCGTCGGTCATCACGAAGCCCTCCTGCATGCGGCGCCCGCAGCGCAGGCAGTTGGTGCCGAACTGGTCCAGGCGCGGGCGCACTTCGTCGTCGAAGCCCACGTGGATCTGCCCCAGGCCCTCCATGTCGTGGACGTCCATGCCCATCATGTGGCCCAGCCCGTGGACGAAGAACATGGCGTGGGCTCCGGCCTCGAGGGCGTCGTCGGTGTTGCCGCGCATGAGGCCGATGGCCTTGAGGTGCTCGGTGATGACGCGTGCGGCGGCGAAGTGGCAGTCCCACCATTTCACGCCCGGTGCTGCCATGGCGGCCACGGTGTCGTGGGCGTCGAGCACGGCCAAGTAGATGTCGCGCTGCAGTGGTGTGAAGCGTCCGCTGACGGGTGTGACGCGTGTGTTGTCCGAGCAGTAGCCTTCGTTGGTCTCGGCGCCGCAGTCGCAGAGCATGAGGCGTCCGCTCTCGAGAGGTCGTGCCGAGGGGTAGCCGTGCTGTATCTCGCCGTGCATGGACAGTATGGTCTGGAAGCTGGCGCAGTTGCCGCGGCTGAGGGCTATGCCGGCGAGGTGTCCGGCAATCTGCTGCTCCGTCACCCCGGGTCGGCACATGCGCATGGCGGTGGTGTGCATCTCGTAGCCGATGTCCATGGCGCGCTCTATCTCCTCCACCTCGCCGTCGCTCTTGCGTGCGCGCAGCTCCACGACGGCCTCAATGAGCGCGAGGCTGGCGGCGTCGCGCTGTTGGCTGGGGTGTATGCCGGTGAGGTCCATGAGCTGTATCATCCAGTCGTGGCGGTAGGGCGGCAGGAAGTGTATGGTGCGCCCCTGCCGGCGCGCTTGGGCCACGATTTGTGTCAGGAGGCTCATGGGTGCGCTGTTGTCCACTCCGGCATCTGCTGCCATGTCGGCCACGCTGGCGACGGCTCCGAACCACACGATGTCGTCGAGCGAGATGTCGTCGCCGACGAGCCACTCGCGCCCCGTGTCGGCGTCGATGATGCCGCACAGGCCCTCGCGGTGGAGGCCGTAGAAGTAGAGGAATGTGCTGTCCTGGTGGAACTTGTAGGTGTTGGCCGGATAGTTCATCGGGCTGTCGTTGTTGCCCGGCAGCAGTATGATGCCGCCGCCCACCCGCTGGCAGAGCTGCCTGCGGCGCGTGGCGTATGTCTGTTTGTCGAAGAGCATGGTTGTATGATGGTTTTAGTTAGTGGTCTGTTGTGGCGCGTGGTGCTGCAGCTCGTGGCGTATGCGCATGAGTGTTGCCATGTATCCGCAGTAGGTCGAGCGCTTGGCTGTGTTCTGGTTGCGCAGCACGGTCGTCATGCTGCGCACGGTTCGCGGCAGGTCGTTGGATGCTATGGACTTGTCGATGAGCATGCGTTGCGGCAGCTCGTCGGCGTGCTGGTCGAACCATTGTATCAGCTCGTTGCGCTGCTCGTCGGTGAACAAGGGTTTGAAGAATGGGTTTCTCGATGCCAAGGTGCGTGGGTGTGTTAGTGTGTTGGTGTGTGCGGGGGTGTGTGGTGGGGCGCTCACCATCCTGTCTGTTCGAGGCCGGCGGCGCTGTACCAGGCGCATCGGTGGTAGGCCGTGTTCCACTGGCGGCCGTCGTCGTAGCGCTGCTCGGGTGCGTACATGGAGACGCCCACGGTGTGCGTCACGTCGTCGATGTTCACGAAGTGGGGTGTGGAGATGGCGGTGTACCACATGGGCGAGAGTCGCGCAATGGGCACCGCCTCGTCGCACACCTTGCGCCAGGTGGCGTAGGTTGCGGAGTCGGTGTTGTGGGCTATGAGGCTGCCCATGTCGAAGTATTCGGTGTAGTAGTCGCTGTTGTCGCGGAAGCAGTAGCGTTGCACGCCGTAGTCGGCGTCGGCGTCATCGTAGTCGCTGAACTCGTCGTCGCCCTTGGTCGCCGCCTCGCGTCGGCCGCCCCAGATGTGCATGACGATGGGGCGCGTGGCCTCGGCCAGGGCCTCGACCTTGTCGGTGCGTATGGCCGACAGCTCCACTCCGGGGAATACGTCGTTGCCCTTGCCGGTGTCGTAGTAGTCGAAATAGCCCTGCACGATGCCGGTTGGCACGCTTGCCGGTGTGCACATGTCGGCGAGTATGATGTCGTAGGGTGCTCCGTCGCCGGGTATCTCGGCTGGCGATGCTATGAGCCAGTCGGTGACGTGGCGCAGCTCGTAGGCCACCTCCACGCACTGCATGAAGCATGCGTCGAAGAAGAGGTAGTCGGTGTGTGGCAGCTGTTCGAGCACGGCGGCCAGGGTGTTGATGCTCATCTCCGGGCCGTCGTTGCTGTAGCGGTCGCGCTGGCCGTTGTCGATGCCGAAGCTGCGGCGTCGCGCCCGCGTGGCGGCGTCGTGCTCCACCCACCCCGAGGCGTGGCTCCAGAAGGTGATGCCGTAGTGTGCGGCGGGGTATGTGCCGACGATCTCGCGCATCACGCCCAGCATGTCGGCGCTGTCGGTGGCAGTGATGTTGCGCGGGAAGGTGCGCACCGTCTGCATCGGCTCGCTGCGCGTGCCCACGCAGATGCGTGAGCTGCGCGCGTCGTCGATGAACATCACCACGCGTGCGTCGGCGGGTATGGATGCCAGCCCGCGGGCTATCTCCACCGAGTCGGCATCGACGAAGTCCGCAAGGCCGTTCTCGCCCGCCACGTAGATGATGGCGGTGGTGGCGAGCGTCTCGCCCGGGCGCCCGGGCTGCGCGGGTTCCACGGGCGCGGGGCGGTTGTCGCCGTCGTCGCCGCCGCAGGCGGCCAGGGTGAGCGCGCCGGCTGCCAGCGCCATGGCGCATGCGCACAGCTGGAGCTTGCGGCGCAGCCGCTCGTGGCGGGACACTCCCGCCGGTGCCTTCGCGCACGCGTATGGATTAGATATGTGTGAAAAAGCGTGAAACATGGCACAAAGGTAATGCTTTTTTGTGAAAGCGCACACTAAAAGCGCCCATTATTTCGTTTCTTTAAGAAAAAGAAGTATATTTTGCCTATGCAGTGGACGGATAGGATGCGCCAGGTGAAGGTGGTGCTCTTGTGTGGGGCGGTGGTGATCTGTGCGCTCTCGCTCACGTGGTCCCACTTCCTGGTGCGCGACCTGCAGCGCGAGGAGCGTGTGCGCATGGGTGTGTGGGCTGAGGCCATGCGCCAGCTCAACGTGGCCGACGAGCACACGGACCTGGCGCTGGTGCTCACGGTGCTCAACGGCAACAACACCATCCCCGTCGTGGTGCTCGACAACGGCGGCGAGGTGCACACCATGCGCAACCTGCGCATCCGCGCCGACACGGCCGCCGACTCGGCCGCCTACGTGCGGCGCGCGGCGGCGGCCATGAAGGGCGAGGGCAACGTGGTGCGCCTGGACCTGGGCGGCGGCGACTTCCTCGAGGTGTGCTACGACGAGAGCATCATGCTCAAGCGCCTCGCCGCCTACCCCTACATACAGCTCGGCATCGTGCTCGTGTTTGCCGTCGTGGCCCTCTTCGCGCTCCTCAGCAGCAAGCGCGCCGAGCAGAACAAGGTGTGGGTGGGGCTGTCCAAGGAGACGGCCCACCAGCTCGGGACGCCCATCAGCTCCCTCATGGCCTGGACGGAGGTGCTGCGCGAGACCTACCCCGACGACGAGCTGCTGCCGGAGCTGGGCAGCGACGTGCGGCGCCTCGAGATGATTGCCGAGCGTTTCTCCAAGATCGGCTCCACGCCCGAGCTGCGGCCCGAGAACCTCAACGAGGCCATACACCGCGTGGCCGACTACATAGGGCGCCGCGCCAGCAACCGCGTCAGCATCGTGGCGCGCCTGCCGCAGCAGCCCATCTACGTCAACCTCTCGGCGCCGCTCTTCGAGTGGGTGGTTGAGAACCTGTGCAAGAACGCCATCGACGCCATCGACGGCGAGGGCACCATCACCATCACCGCCATGGAGGAGGCCACGCGCTACGTTGTCGAGGTGCACGACACGGGCAAGGGCATCGCCAAGAACCATTTCCGCAGCGTGTTCCGCCCCGGCTTCACCACCAAGCAGCGTGGCTGGGGGCTGGGCCTCTCGCTCGCCAAGCGCATCGTCGAGGAATACCACCGCGGTCGCATCTTCGTCAAGCACTCCGAGCTTGGCCGCGGCACCACTTTCCGCATCGAATTGCGCAAAAAGAGTTGACATGCATCATCGCCAGGCGTTAAAAACCTTAAAAATGTCTAAATCGCACACCAAATATGGCCCCCGCGCGACAGCGATTCGCAAATAATGCCTACCTTTGCAGCCCGTATGGAGACATTGACTCGCTTTGAGATAGACCTGAACCAAGCGGCCGGCGCCGACAAGGAGCTGCGCTGGCACATCGGCGACACCTTCTTTGGCGACCTCGATGCCACGCTGATAGAGCACGGCGACCTCGATGCCACGCTACGGGTTTACAGGGCAGCGGGGGCCTACAGGCTCGAATTCGCAGTCACCGGCGAGGTCAGCGTGCCATGCGACAGATGCCTCGAACCCATGCGCCAGGCCATCGGCACCCGGCAGACACGGCGGGTGGCATGCGGCGACATGCCGGGCGACGACGGCGACGTCATCACCGTCGCGGCCGACGACCCCACGCTCAACGTGGCGTGGCACCTCTACGAGGTCATCGCACTGGCTGTGCCCATACACCACGTCCACCCCGAAGGACAGTGCAGCAGCGACATGGCAGAGCTGCTCGCACGCCACACGGCACAGCCCGCGGCCGCCACGCCCGCCGCTGGCGCGGCCGCCAGCCCCTTTGCCGCGCTGCAGGGGCTTTTCGCCCCCGACGCCGCGCCGCAGCCCGGGCACCACACCGACAACAGCAACACCTAAAAAACAGTTATAACAATGGCACATCCTAAAAGAAGACAATCCAAGACACGCACCCTCAAGCGCCGCACCCACGACAAGGCCGTAGCACCCGCACTGGCCGTATGCCCCAACTGCGGCGAGTTCCACATCTACCACACCGTATGCCCCGCCTGCGGCTACTACCGCGGCAAGGTGGCCATCGAGAAAGAGGAAGCGTAACCACCACCCGAGCAAACGCAGATTCACAATTCACAATCCATTCATAATCCAGTTGGCACCTTGGCGCACACGCCGCGCGCGGGCTGCCAGGTGCGATGCGTGAGTTGTGGATTGTGAATTGTCTTTTATCTATACCACACATGGAAAAGCTACACGCTGTTATCACGGGTATCGGAGGCTACGTGCCCGACTACGTGCTCACCAACGAGGAGGTGGCGCGCATGGCCGATACCACAGAGGAGTGGATCGTGAGCCGCACCGGGGTGCGCGAGCGCCGCATCCTCAACGAGGAGGGCCTCGGCACCAGCTACATGGCGCGCAAGGCCGTGCGCCAGCTTCTCGACCGCACCGACACCGACCCGCTCACGGTCGATGCCGTGATCTGCTCCACATCAACCGCCGACTACCATTTCCCCTCCACGGCCAGCATCGTGCTCGGGCGCCTCGGCATGACCAACGCCCACGCCTTCGAGCTCTCTGCCGCCTGCTCCGGGTGGCTCTTCGCCATGGAGCAGGCCGCATGCATGGTCGAGAGCGGGCGCTACAAGAAGGTCGTCGTCATCGGTGCCGACAAGATGTCGAGCATACTCGACTACACCGACCGCAACACGTGCGCCATCTTCGGCGACGGCGCCGCGGCGGCGCTCGTCGAACCCACGACGGAGGACGTCGGGTGGATCGACAGCTACATGCGCACCGACGGGCAGGGCCTCCCCTTCCTCAACCTCCAGGCCGGTGGCTCCGTGGCACCGCCCTCCTACTTCACCCTCGAGCACCGCATGCACTACCTCCACCAGGAGGGGCGCACGGTGTTCAAGTTCGCCGTCACCAACATGTCCGAGGCATCGGCACTCGTGGCCGGGCGCAACGGCCTCAGCCGCGACAACATCGACTGGGTGGTGCCCCACCAGGCCAACATACGCATCATCGACGCCGTGGCCAAGCGCCTCGACATGCCCATGGAGAAGGTCATGACCAACATACAGCACCTGGGCAACACCTCGGCAGGCACGCTGCCACTCGCGCTGTGGGAGTACGAGAAGCAGCTCCACAAGGGCGACAACATCCTCTTCACCGTCTTCGGCGCCGGGTTCACCTGGGGAGCCGCATACATGAAGTGGGGCTACGACCCGCGGTGATGCACAAGTCCGGATTCGTCAACATCGTCGGCAACCCCAATGTCGGCAAGAGCACGCTCATGAACCTGCTCGTGGGCGAGCGCATCAGCATCGCCACCTTCAAGGCGCAGACCACACGCCACCGCATCATGGGCATTCTCAACACGCCCGACGTGCAGATATGCTTCTCCGACACGCCGGGCGTGCTGCGCCCCTCCTACAAGCTGCAGGAGCAGATGCTGCAGTTCTCCGAGAGCGCTCTCGACGACGCCGACGTGCTGCTCTACGTCACCGACCCCGTGGAGACGCCCGACAAGAACGCCTCCTTCCTGGCCAAGGTGGCGGCTCTCAAGGTGCCGGTGCTCGTGCTCGTCAACAAGATAGACCTCACCGACCAGGCCGCCCTCGCCGGCAAGGTGGAGGCGTGGCACCGCGTGCTCCCCCAGGCCGAGGTCATGCCCATCAGCGCCAAGCACCGCTTCGGCATCGACACGCTGCTGCGACGCATCGTGGAGCTGCTGCCCGAGGCGCCGCCCTATTTCGACAAGGACAGCTGGACCGACAAGCCCGCACGCTTCTTCGTCGCCGAGATCGTGCGCGAGAAGATACTGCTCTACTACGACAAGGAGATACCCTACTCCGCCGAGGTGGCCGTGGAGAGCTTCAAGGAGAGCCGCGGGAGCATACACATCGAAGCCGTCATCTACGTCGAGCGCGACAGCCAGAAGGGCATCATCATCGGCCACCAGGGCGTGGCACTCAAGCGCGTAGGCACCGAGGCGCGCCGCGACCTCGAGCGCTTCTTCGGCAAGAGCATCGTCTTGCGCCTCTTCGTCAAGGTCGATCGCGGCTGGAGAAGCTCCGAACGCGCCATGAAGCACTACGGCTACGACCCGCAGTGAGCCGCCGCATGGCTCAAACTGCGCATGCCGTTGTTGTCCGCAACGAATTACGCGGATTATGCGGATTTGGGGTTCGTTGTCGTAAAAAACATGAGCCACGCTGGGAAGACGCCGTGGCATGTCATGCGACATGCCACGGCGTTTTTTGCACCATGCCGCGCCGCGCATGGCACCATGCCGCGCCGCGCGTCGCGACTTGCCGCGCCGGGCACCATGCCGCGCCGCGCGGTGCGCGTGGTCCCTGGCCGCCTACTCGATGACGGCACACCAGCCGCCGTTGCGTGCCAGGTGAAGGTGCAGGCGGCCGCGCGGCGTGACGTCCATCTCCGTGCGCTTGTAGTCCACGGCAATGCGGTGGGCGTTGCGTCCGTCCTCGAAGATGGTGGCATGGCCGCCCGCCGTCAGGAAGTCGAGCGCGATGTCCATGTCCTGAGCCTTGTCGCCCGTGATGGCTCCGACAAACCACTTTGCGCCCTTGCGCTTGGCCACGGCATAGCAGTCGCCGGCGCGGGCGGCCAGCACGCGCGTCTCGTCCCATGTCGTGGGCACACCGGCGATGAAGCGCGTGCACTCCTCCTCGCGCAGGTAGCGCGTGGGGCTGTCGGCCAGCATCTGCAGGCCGCTCTCGAAGCACACGTAGAGCGCCATCTGGTAGGCGCGCGTGCCGCTGCCCATGGGCATGGAGCCGGTGCCGCGGTTGTCCTCCGGCTGTGCGCTCTGCATGGACCCCGGCGTGAAGTCCATGCCCCCCACGGCGTTGCGTATGAATGGCAGCCAGATGCTGTTGTCCGGCCTGCAGCCGCCGCCATATTCCATGCCGCGCACACCCTCGCAGGAGATGATGTTGGGCAGGCGCTGCTCCATGCCGGCGGGCTTGAACGAGCCGTGGAAGTCGACGAGCATGTGGTGGCGCGCACACTCGCGCGCCACGCGCTCGTAGAAGTTCACCATCCACTGGTCGCTGTGCTCCATGAAGTCCACCTTCAGCCCCTTCACGCCCATCGCGCCATAGTGGGCGATGACGTCCGGGTGCCGCTCCACGGTGAGCCACGAGAGCCACAGCATGATGCCCACGCCCCTGGCCGAGCCATAGTCCACCAGCTCGCGCACGTCGATGGCGTCGAGCGTGGTGAAGGGGTCCTCCACGCGTTTGTTCCACCCCTCGTCCAGCAGCACATACTCGATGCCGAAGCGCGCTGCCGTGTCGATGATATACTTGTAGGTGGCGTTGTTGATGCCCGTCTCGAAGTCCACGCCCCACACCGTCCAGTGGTTCCACCAGTCCCAGCACACACGGCCGGGCCTGATCCACGACGTCGCCGCCAGCTCACACCGCCCGCCCAGCACGGCCTCCATCCCGTTGAGCGCTATGTCGGCGTCGCTGCCCACCACGGCAAAGCGCCACGGCAGCGAGCGGCGCCCCTGCGTGCGCGCTATGCAGGGCAGCTCCTGCGTGACGGCCCAGCTGCGGTCGCCGCGCGGCTCCCACGTCGCGGGCGAGCGCGGGAAACGCGCCTCCAGGGCGTTGCTGCCCGCCGGGGCGAGGAACATGTGGGGGTAGTCGCGCACGTCGCTCTCCGAGAAGAGCATCTTCGTGCCGCGCGGCGTCTCGAAGAGCACCGGCAGGTACGTCATCTCGCCGCCGCCCGCGAGGCCGGCGGTGGACACGTGCGCGTAGGGCGTCTCATACGACGTGCTGAAGCCCGGCGTCGGCGACAGGTGCGCCGTGAAGTCGCCCGCCAGCCGCAGCCCCAGGCCCTCGCTGACAACGTCCACCTGCCCGCGACCCTTGTCGATGCGGAAACGATAGGCCAGGCCGTTGTCGTAGGCACGCACATCGAGGCTGATGCCGCCGCGGAAGCTCAGCGTGAGCTGGTTCGCACGGTTGGCCACGCGCGCCTGCTTCAGGGGCACCACGGGTTCCAGCACCTCGTCCACCCGGCTGCGGCGCGTGGCCGACAGCCCCGGGTTGAGGCCAAAGGCCTCCGTGCCCACCTCGAGGCTCAGAGGGCAGTCAATGAGCAGCGCCTCGCCGAGGCGGTAGGCGCTCAGCGTGAGGCGCCGGCCCACGCCCACCTCCACCGTGATGTTGCCGTTTGGCGACGCCAGCGTCTCCGTCCGCGGCGTGGCCGTGGCGGCCACCGCGATGGCCGCCGATGCCCACAGGGCTAATACTCTCTTCATCTTCATGGTTGATAGTGATGGTTATTTTTTGGGGGGTTGGACATTTTCGGGATAACGCGGATTACAGGGCGCCGCTCACTTCTGCACCTGCAGCAGCAGGTGGAGCTTGCCGTCGGCGATGACCTTCAGGATGAGTTCGCCGAAGAGCGTGTTCTGCCACGCAAACCACGGGCGCGTGAAGCGCGAGGCGTCGTCCTTGTGGAACGACTCGTGCACGAAGCCCGTGCCGCCGTCGCTGTCGACGAGCATCTGCAGGCACGCGAGCAGCTCGGCGTCGTCCCCCGAGGTGAAGGCGCGCATCATGATCGACATGGGCCACACCATGTCGTAGCCGCAGTGGGGGCCGCCGATGCCCTCGCCCGCACGTCCGCGGAAGAAGTAGGGGTTGTCCTGGCTCAACACGAAGCGCCGCGTGTTCCGGTAGATGGGGTCGTCCGCGCTGACGTCGCCCAGATAGGCCATGGCCAGCAGCGACGGCACGTTGGCGTCGTCCATGAGCAGGCGGTTGCCGAAGCCATCGACCTCGTAGGCATACACCCGGCCGTACTTCGGGTGCTCGCACACCGCATGCACCCGCAGCGCCGCCTCCACCTCGGCGGCCAGCGCCCGGCACTCGGCGGCCAGCGCCGTGTCGGCGTTCACCGCCTCCAGGATGTCGGCAGCCTTGCGCAGCGACGTCACCGCCATGAAGTTGGAGGGCACGAGGTAGAGCAGCACCGTGGCGTCGTCGCTCGGGCGGAAGGCCGAGGCGATGAGGCCGCATGGCCTCACGGGGTTGCCGTAGCCGCCGTGGCTCATCGTGTCGTAGGGCTGCGCCGTGGTGCGCTGGAAGCGGTAGGCGCCGTGGCCCTCCTTGCGCTGCTGGTCGCGGAAGGTGGCCACGATGGCCGCCACGGCACGCTGCCACAGGCCGGTGAGGAAGATGCTGTCGTCGGCCGTCGCCAGCCAGTAGCGGTGGGCCAGGCGCAGGGGGTAGCACAGCGAGTCGATCTCGTACTTGCGCTCGTGCAGCGAGGGCTGCATGTCGGTGGCGTCGCTCGCCCACGGGCTGCCCGTAGGGCCCGCGTTGAAGGCGTTGGCATAGGGGTCGAGCACGATGCACCTGAGCTGCCGCAGGATGGTGCCGCGCACCATGTGGCGCAGCGCCTCGTCCTCGGCGGCCAGCGCCACGTAGGGCCACACCTGCGCCCCCGAGTCGCGGAGCCACATGGCGTGGATGTCGCCCGTATGGACGAAGGTGTCGTCGTCGCCCGACGCGTCGCGGCTGTAGCTCACGGTGGTGTCCAGCGTGTTGGGGAAGCAGTTGCCGAACATCCACGCCAGATAGGGCGCGCCGCGCAGCAGGCGCTGCACCTCGGCTATCTTCCGCTCCACGGCCTCCGAGCGGAACAGGCGCTCCGACGCCCGGGGCCGGCGGCTGACGCGCGTGTTGTCCGCCGGCAGCGCTATGGCATCGCCAAACGACACCCCGCCGCCGCCGCCGTCTGCCGCCACCACCTCGCACGCACACGCCGGGCGGCCGTGAATTATGCATTGTGCATTGTGCATTGTGCATTCCACCTCCTCGCACGCACATGCCGGGCGGCCGCCCCCGCCGCCCCCGGCGGCTGCGGCCCTCGCGCCCAGGGCCATGGCGCCAAGGGCGACGGCCAACGATGTGAG
>JAFSVI010000059.1 GCA_017445145.1 Bacteroidaceae bacterium
GCTATCTTCTTCAGCGTGACGGGGCTGGAGGGCGTGGCGGTGGTGGCGACGTTGGTGCTCTGCTCGATGGTGCCGAAGTAGTTGCCGAGGCCGGTCTGCAGGTAGTACTCGTTGTTGCGGCCAATGATGCGCACAAGGTACTTGGCGTTGGCCGTGGCGGAGCCGGAGGGTGCCGTGGCGGTGTTCATCAGTTTGTTGCTGCCGTTCTCGTAGAGGTAGCCGTGAGAATGGGGGTTGGTTCCGCGGTCGAACATGACGTACCACTGGTCGGTAGCGAGCGTGGCGGCTGGTTCACTGGCAACGGCGATGTCTTTGTTGTCGAAGTCTGTGGGGAGTGCTATCTCGAAGAGCTGCATCCTGTTGGCGTCCCCAGTGCCAGAACTCCATGGGTGTATCTTGCCAGAGCTGCGGTTCCAGCTGTGTGACGTGCCGTTTGTGTCATTGCTTTTCGGATACATGTTGCCATTGTCGAAATTCAGTGACCATTCTCCGGGCGTTGAGGAACCGACGTAATTGGTAGCATCGGTGGTGGGCGGTATGCCCCAGTAGTTGCCGGTGACGTAGTTGCGGACATTCCATTTGCTGGCACCGATGCTTGTGAACACATAGATGTCCCTTAGTGTGGGCACGGTGTTGTCCTGTGCTGAGTAGGCACTGCCTGTATCAGTGAGGTAGCCAGAGTGGGGGACGTCGCCGGAGCCGGGGTAATAGACGAGGTATGCCTTGCCGCTGACGATGTCGCTCTCTGTGGTAACCTGGGAGCCGACCGTGACGGTGGCCGTAGCGACGTCATCGTCGGTGACATCGCTCTCCTCCGTGGCTACGGCATCATCGAGCGTGGCTAAGACGTCGCTGCCGTCGCCGGCAGCGGCCTTGATGGCATAGCCCTCGCCGATGGCGTCGGGCAGGGTGAAGGTGTAGGTGTTATACACGCCGCGCAGCGTGCCGGCAGCGTTATAGACCTTGAAGCCCACGGCGCCCGTGCCGCTCATCTTCACTGTGGTGCCGATTAGGGCGTAGGTGTAGGCCGAGCATGTGGCACCGAAGGTGTTGTACTGGCCCGTCTCGCCCACCTGGCCAAAGGCCGTCACGTTGTCCTGCATGGAGAGCTGGCGCAGCTCGCCGTCGGTGTGGCCGACGTAGGTGGCGAGGGGTGCCGTCACGCGGTCCTCGACGAAGATGAGGTTGCACTTCTGGTAGCCCTTGGCGGCCACGCGGCCCTTGGCGTCGTCGATCATCTCTTGCGTGACGTAGAGGTAGAAGGTGGCGTAATCGTCGATGACCTGATAGTACTGACCCATGTTCACGCTGCCCACGGTCATGGCCTCCTGGGCGGCGGGCAGCGTGAAGAACCCATACACCTCGAAGAACTCCGTGAGGTCGAGCTGGGCCACTTCGCAGCACGTCTCGTAGAACTTCAGGTAGTCCTCGCTGGCTGGCACGGCGACGCCCGACTTGTAGGTCATGGGCGAGGTGCGCAGTGCGCGCACGAGGTTGGGGTAGAAGCTGGTGTTGATGCCCGCCTGATGGAAGTACTGGTATAGCTGCACGTACAGGTGGAGCGTCTCCCAGAGGTGGTAGTCGCCTTCCTTGTTGTTGAGGCGCTCGGGCCACGACATGCCCTGCTGGAAGAGAGCAAAGGTGTTCTGCAAGCTCATCACGCGAGAGGTGTAGCGCCCCTGCCAGTCGAGGGCAGCGTTGGAGAACACGTTGTTGGAGACCTCCGTGGTGCCTATCATCTTAATAAGGAGCTGACGGTTGTGGCCCTGCTCGTGAGCGATGGTCCACAGACCGCCCACGTTCTGCATGAGTGCGTCGGCATTGAAGATGCCCGAGTAGGCGGCCTCATAGTAGTTGGTGCCGTAGGTGGTGGCATTGGGGTTGCCAGTGCCGGAGCGGCCAGTGACGGAGTAGATGTTGTTGCAGTAGGCGTCGAAGTCTTCGCGAGCCGTGAGGCGGTCTTCCATCTGAGCCACGGAGGTCCATACGCCAAGCATGGCCTCGACCTTACCCTCGCTGCCCAAGGCACTGATGAGAAGGTCGCGGTAGAGGTTGAAGACGTGGGTACTGCTCTTGAGGCACACGGTGGGCTTGGTCATCAGGTATGCCTTCATGGCGGCGAAGTCGGCATCGGTGTTGCCACGCGTGAGGTCGAAGTAGCCTTGCACGGTGCCGCCCTCGATGTGGACGGTGACGGGCGAGTAACTGCTGATGGCGGTGTAGGGTGCCACACCGCTGGTGGTGTTATCGACTTCATAGTTGACAAAGCAGTTGCCGGCGGAGGCCATGAGCAGGGCGTTCATGCCCTCGGTGAGAGCATATTGCGTGCCAGAGGCCTGACCATAGCCAGCCACTTCGAGCTTCACCGTCTGACCAGAGGGTATGGTGCCGACATATACCTGAATGACATCGCCAGCATCGACGTAGATGCCCGTGGGGTTGGTCAGGCGGCCAAAGGCGTGGCCGTAGCCCACGATGCCGGGCCAGCGTGTGTGGCTGCTGTATGCGTTGTACGAAGCCACGCGGAAGGTTTTCTCCGTCTTGCTCCAACCGGTGTAGGTACTCCAGGCGTCGTTCTTCACCTTAAGGCCCAGCTCCTGCACCGAGGCGGGCAGGTCGCGCATGGCCGAGCGCAGGTCGGCATCGCTGTAGTCGCTCCAGGTGGTGCGCAGCTCCGAACAGGTGGCGTCGGTGAAGAAGGTGGTGAGGAGGTCGGTGGCAGCCACGGTGGTGGCGGCGCGCTGGGCCGTCAGGGCGCTCTGGTCCAC
>JAFSVI010000060.1 GCA_017445145.1 Bacteroidaceae bacterium
GCCCGCCCCCGCCGCCCGCGAGCGCGGCGCCGCCCCCCTGCCCATCGACAGCCTGGCGGCCGCCGCCATCAGCAGCCTCAAGCCGCGCTCCTTCAAGCCCAACCCCATACGCTCGCAGTGGGTGGCCATGGTGCTGCCCGGCGGCGGCCAGATCTACAACCGCAAGTACTGGAAGCTGCCCATCCTCTACGGCGGCTTCCTGGGCTGTGCCTACGCCCTGACGTGGAACGGCCAGATGCTGCGCGACTACTCCCAGGCATATCTCGACATCACCGACGCCGACCCCAACACGAAGAGCTACGAGAAGATGCTGCCCTTGGGCTACGACATCAGCGGCCGCGAGGAGAGGTTCCAGGAAATCTTCAAGAACAAGAAGAACTTCTACCGCAAGTACCGCGACCTGAGCATACTGGCTTTCGCACTGGTGTATGTCATCGGCGTCATCGACGCATACGTCGATGCCGAGCTTTCAACGTTCGACATCTCGCGAGACCTCTCGCTGCACATGAGCCCGGCCGTAATCAGCACCGACCCACGCGCAGGCACACACGCCACACCGCCATCGACCTTCGGGGTGGCACTGACCTTAGGCTTCTGACGCACGCCGCCACGAGCATTCAACCACACAACATCACCCACACCCACTCAGCATGAAGAAAACCACCATAGCACTACCCCTACTCCTGGCAGCATGCCTGGCAATGCCACTCAAGGCCACAGCACAAGTCGATATCAACGACGACGATGACCAGACAGAGCTGACCGACGACGACGACACCGACACCGACGACGACGGCGACGCTGACAGCGACACACCAGCCGGCGACGACGACATCGCCTTGCCCGAGGGCATGGTGAGCGAGATGGATAGCCTCCTCCTCGACTGGAACAAGCGGCAGTACCTCACGCAGCCCGACGACGACTGCCGCGACAGCGGCCAGAACCCGGACTTCACCAAGGAGGAGTACATTCACCGCCTGCAGCGCCTACCCAACGTCATCGAGATGCCCTACAACGAGGTGGTGCGCAAGTTCATAGACCAATACACGGGCCGCCTGCGGCGCTCTGTGAGCATCATGCTCGGCGCCGCCAACTTCTACACCCCCATCTTCGAGGAGGCTCTCGAGGCATACCAGCTGCCTCTGGAGCTGAAGTACCTGCCCGTCATCGAGTCGGCACTCAACCCGAAGGCCATCAGCCGCGCCGGGGCCGGCGGCCTCTGGCAGTTCATGATCACCACGGCCAAGCTCTACGGCCTGGAGGTGACAAGCCTCATCGACGAGCGCAGCGACCCCATAAGGAGCAGCTACGCCGCAGCCCACTACCTGCGCGACCTCTATGGCATCTTCGGCGACTGGACGTTGGTCATCGCCGCCTACAACTGCGGACCGGCCAACGTGCGCAAGGCCATAAGCCGTGCCGGCGGAGCCACCGACTACTGGCAGATATACCCCTACCTGCCCCGCGAGACGCGTGGCTACGTGCCGGCGTTCATCGCTGCCAACTATGCCATGACATACTACTGCGACCACGGCATCTGCCCCGTCAGGGCGGTGCTGCCCGAGGCCACCGACACGCTCCACGTCACGCGCAACCTCCACATGGAACAGGTGGTGGCCATCTGCAACGTACCCGCCGAGCAGGTCAAAGCCCTCAACCCGCAGTACCGCACCAACCTCATCCCCGGCGACAGCCACACATGCACACTGCGGCTGCCGGCCACCGCCACGGCGGCATTCATCGAGAGCGGCGACAGCATATACCGCTACCATGCCGACGAGCTGCTCACCAGCCGCCGCGAGATAGAGGTGGCCGAGGCCCAGTTCACCAAGAATACCAAGGGCCGCCGCGGACGCAATGCGCGCAACGGGCGTCGCGGACGCCAGGCCGCAGGGCGCACAGCCACCGTGCGCCGCGGCGACACGCTGGGCGCCATAGCCCGCCGCAACGGCACCACCGTGGCCAAGCTGAGGAGCCTCAACGGCATACGCGGCAACAATATCCGCGCCGGACAGAAGATAAGGGTGAAGTGAGGGGTGCTGAGTGGCGGGTGAGAAGTGGGAAATCCCCTCTGCCGGGCCACGACAATGAGTGTAATTCGTATTAATAAGTTGAGTTAAAACAAGTGAAGAAGGAGAAGAGACATGGAAGATATTCACAATGACGCCGACGAGATAATGGTGCAGGAAGCCTTCCAGCATCTGCTCGACACCTACCTGGCTTCGCCACACCGCAAGAAGTCCGACCTCATCACCAAGGCATTCAACTTCGCCAAACAGGCACACAAGGGCGTGAGGCGCCTCTCTGGCGAACCATATATCATGCACCCCATTGCCGTGGCGCAGATTGCCTGCGGCGAAATTGGGCTGGGGTCAACGAGTGTATGTGCCGCACTGCTCCACGATGTCGTGGAGGACACGGACTACACCGTCGATGACATCTCCAACCTCTTCGGACCCAAGATAGCGCAGATCGTGGATGGGCTGACCAAAATCTCGGGAGGCATCTTCGGCGACAAGGCGTCGGCTCAGGCCGAGTCGTTCAAGAAGCTCCTGCTCACCATGAGCGATGACATACGCGTCATACTCATCAAAATCAGCGACCGCCTCCACAACATGCGCACACTCGGCTCCCAACCCGCCGGAAAGCAGTACAAGATTGCAGGGGAGACGCTATACATCTACGCACCGCTGGCACACCGCCTCGGCCTGAACCTCATCAAGGAGGAACTCGAGGACCTCAGCTTCCGCTACGAGCACCCCGAGGCCCACGACCAGCTCTGCCGCCAGCTCGAGGAGATAGAGCCGCAGCTGCAGGCCGCCTTCCAGGACTTCATCACCCCCATCCGCGAGCGCTTGGACAAGATGGGCGTGAGCTACACCGTGCGCGCACGCATCAAGCGACCCTACTCGTGCTGGCTGAAGATGCAGAACAAGCATGTGGCCTTCGAGGAAATCTATGACCTGCTGGCAGCACGCATCGTGTTCACGCCCAAGGACGAGGACAACGAGGAGGGCGAGTGTTTTCAGATCTACAACGTGTGTACGCGCATATACCGCCCACACCCCGACCGCTTCCGCGACTGGCTCTCGCAGCCCAAGGCCAACGGCTACCGAGCCCTACACACCACACTCATGAGCCACCAGGGCCGATGGGTGGAGGTGCAGATACGCTCGCAGCGCATGGACGAGATGGCCGAGCGTGGCTTTGCCGCCCACTGGAAGTACAAGGAAGGCGAGAAGGACTCCTCGGCCAGCGAGACGGAGCTCGAGAAATGGCTCTCGACCATCAAGGAGCTGCTCGACGACCCGCAGCCATCGGCCATGGACTTCCTCGACACCATCAAGCTCAACCTCTATGCCTCAGAGATATTCGTCGTCACACCAAAGGGTGAGTTCAAGACCATGCCCTCTGGCGCCACGGTGCTCGACTTCGCCTTCTCCATACACAGCGTCGTGGGCACACACTGCATAGGCGCCAAGGTCAACCACCAGCTTGTGCCCATGAGCCACGCTCTCAAGAGCGGCGACCAGGTGGAGGTGCTCACCTCCAACACGGCCAAGGTCGATGCCTCGTGGCTGCAATATGCCACGACGGCCAAGGCCAAGAACAAGATTGAGAGCGTGTTGCGACGACAGCGACGCGAGCTGCAGAAACGAGGCGAGGACATCATGGCCGAATGGTTTGCCGAGCAGGAGCTGGAACCCACAAGCATGCTCATCGACCGGCTGTGTGCCCTGCACGGCGTCGAGGACCGCGAGGCACTGGCCGTGGCGCTCGGAGGCGCCACGCTGAGGCTGCAGACCTCCGACGCCGATGCCATACAGCGGCCCGAGGCCACAGGCCAGAAGCGCTGGCAGCGCTTCGTGCCCTTCCTGCGCCGCAAGGACAAGACGGCCACCGAGGAACCCGCGCCAGGGCCGCTGAAGGTGGACCGCAAGAAGCCGCTCATACTCGACGACGAGAGCATACCGCGCTACACCTTCTGCCCCGACTGCCGACCCATTCCTGGCGACGATGTGCTGGGCTACCACGACGTGGCCATGAACCGCATCGTCATCCACAAGCGGCAGTGCCCCATCGCCAGCCGGCTGAAGACGGCCGACGGCAACCACATCCTCGCTGCCATGTGGGCTACGAACAAGTCGCTCACCTTCACGGCCGTCATACACATCGAGGGCATTGACCGCGTGGGCATTCTGCGCGGCCTCACCGACGTGCTCACCGAGCAGTACAGCATCAACGTGCATCGTCTGACCATAGACACCAACGACGGCATCTTCCAGGGCGACATAGAACTCAGCGTGTATGATGCCGACGACCTCAAGGCCGTCATCAAGAGCATAAAGCGCATCGAGGGGCTCGAAGAGGTCACGCGTGTGTCGTGACCACTCCACACCATGCGGGTAGCCATCGTCAGCACATCGGATGCCAGGGGCGGAGCGGCCGTTGCCGCCCACCGGCTGGCAGATGCCTTGTGCCGTGAGGGCGTGGAGGCTACCATGGTCGTGGCGCGTGCCGACAGTGGCGCCACGGCCAGCCCCGGCGGCAACGGCGCCGCTGTGGTGGTGGCCGGCACCCCGTGGCAGCGGCGCTGGGCTTTCCTGTGGGAGCGTCTGCGTATCTTCGTGGCCAACGGCTTGCGGCGCCGCGGCCTGTGGGATGTCGATATCGCCAATGCTGGTGTGGACATCACGCAGACCGAGGCTTTCCGCCGTGCCGACATCGTGCATCTGCACTGGGTGAACCAGGGCTTCCTCTCGCTCGGCGGTTTGCGGCGCATCGTCGGCAGCGGCAAACCCGTGGTGTGGACCATGCATGACATGTGGCCATGCACAGCCATCTGCCACCACGCCGGCGAGTGTGGGGCCTACGAGCGTCGTTGCCACACATGCCCACAGCTGCTGAGACCCGGCGCGGACGACCTTGCGGCACGGGTGTTTGGCCGCAAGCAGGACATATACTCCATGGCAAAGCTACACTTCGTGGCCGTGAGCGAGTGGATGGCCTGCCGGGCGCGGCGCAGCGCCCTCACGGCCGGGCATGACATCTGTGTGATCCCCAACGCACTGCCCATGGAGCTGTTTCACCCTACCGACAGGCTCGCGGCACGACGGCGCTTCGGCATAGCGGCCACCGACCGCGTGGTGGCTTTCGGGGCTGCACGCATCGACCAGCCGCTGAAGGGCTTTGGAACGCTCGTCGATGCACTGCGCATCATGGCGCAGCGCCTGGGCAACGATGCACGGCTGCATCTGCTGCTCTTCGGCTCGGTGAAGGACAGGCGCGTGCTCGACAACCTGCCGTGTAGCGTGACTTGGGTAGGCATGGTGGGCGATGTGGCCACGCTGTGCGACGTGTATAGCGCTGCCGACGTGCTGGCCTCGGCATCGGACTACGAGACCTTCGGGCAGACCATCGTAGAAGCCATGGCATGTGGGTGCGTGGCGGTGAGCTTCGACCGTGGCGGGCAGACGGACATCATCAGCCACTGCCGCGACGGCTACCTCGCTCGACAGGGCGACACCAACGACTTGGCCAACGGCCTGTGGTGGGCGCTACAGTCGCCACCCGCGCCGCAGGTGCTGCGCCAGAGTGTGGCGTCGCGCTTCAGTGGCGAGGCCGTGGCGCAGAGCCACATCGAGCTGTACAAGCGCTTGCTCGCATAGCGCGACAACGCGGGGTGCTACCCTCAAATGCATAATCCTTACACCTGCTGCAGGTCGGTGAGCCGCTTGTAGTAGCCGTTCATGGCCAGAAGCTCGTCGTGGGTGCCGCGCTCCACGATGCGACCCTCGTGCATGACGCAGATTTCGTCGGCATTCCTGATGGTGGACAAGCGGTGGGCAATGGCAATGGTGGTGCGCGAGCGCATGAGCCGCTCCAGAGCCTCCTGCACGAGGCGCTCGCTCTCGGTGTCGAGGGCGCTGGTGGCCTCGTCTAGGATGAGGATGGGCGGGTTCTTGAGGATGGCGCGGGCTATGCTCACACGCTGGCGCTGGCCGCCGCTGAGGCGGCACCCGCGGTCGCCAACGCAGGTGTCGTAGCCCTTCTCGCTCTGCATGATGAAGTCGTGGGCGTTGGCGATGCGTGCGGCTTCCTGCACCTGCTCCAGCGTGGCGCCGGGCACGCCGAAGGCTATGTTGTTGAAGAAGGTGTCGTTGAAGAGGATGGCCTCCTGGTTGACGTTGCCGATGAGCGACCGCAGGTCGCGGAGGCGGAACTGCTTGACGTTGACGCCGTCGATGAGGATTGCACCTGAGCTGACGTCGTGGTAGCGCGGCAGCAGGTCCACCAGCGTGCTCTTGCCCGAACCCGACTGGCCCACGAGGGCTATGGTCTTGCCGCGCGCCACGGTGAGGTCGATGCCGCGGATGACCTCTTGCGGGCTGTTGGCGTAGCTGAAATGCACGTCGCGGAACTCGATGCCCTCATGTGGCTGCGTGGCGGACAGCGGTAGCGGCGTGGCCGGGTCCTTGATGGGGTTCTCGGTGTTGAGGATCTTGTCGATGCGCTCCATCGATGCCAGACCCTTGGGGATGGCGTAGCTGGCCTTGGAGAGTTCCTTCAGCGGGTTGATGACGCTGTAGAGGATGACCATGTAGAAGATGAACGTGGGGGCGTCGATGGGCGAGTGGTCGGAGAAGATGAGCGTGCCGCCGAACCACAGCACGATGACGATGATGCACGTGCCGAGGAACTCGCTCACGGGGTGGGCCGAGGCCTGGCGGATGGCCACGCGGTTGGTGGCGTCGCGGTATTCGTTGCTCACGCGGCGGAAGCGCTCCAGCATCGTCTCCTCGGCAATGAAGGCCTTGATGATGCGCAGACCGCCCAGCATCTCGTCAAGTTGCGACATCGTCTCGCCCAACTTGCCCTGAGCGTAGAGGCTCTGAGCCTTGAGGCGGCGGCCGATGGCGCCCATGGCCCAACCCAGCAACGGCAGCACGAGGATGGTGAAGAGCGTGAGCTGCCACGACACGACGATGAGCGTGGCGAAGTAGAAGAGGATGAGGATGGGGTTCTTGATGAGCATGTCCAGCGACGAGGTGACGCTGGTCTCCACTTCCGTCACGTCGCCGCTCATGCGAGCTATGATGTCGCCCTTGCGCTCGTCGCCCACGAAGGCCAGCGGCAGGTGCAGCACCTTGTCATAGACCATGATGCGGATGTCGCGCACGATGCCTGTGCGCAGAGGCACCATGACGGCCGAGGAGAGGAAGTAGCACGAGGTCTTGAGCAACGTCGTCGTGGCCAGGAAGAGGCCGATGAGCAGCAGCGCCGTCTGCCGGCCGTAGAGGCCGATGAGCAGCGAGGTGTAGTAGTAGATGTTGTTGATGGCGATGTCCTTGATGCCCTCGGGGCCGTCCCACGGCATGAAGGCATAGGCCGTGGTGTCCATGCCGAAGAGCATGTTCAGCATGGGCATGATGCTCATGAACGAGAACACGTTGAGCACCGCCGAGAGCAGGTTGGCCACGACGGCGCCAATCATGTAGCCCTTGTAGGGCATGGCAAAGCGGCGCAGTACTTTCAGAAACTCTTTCATGCTTGAGGTAACGAGGTTTGTGGGGGCTGTGGGGGTGTCGTATGGGAGGCCGTGAGGGTGATGCCGTCTCTTGGCGCGCGGGGGGACGCGGGTGTTGGTGGGCAGGTGAGGGTTGCGATGGTATCGCAGCCTCATGGCCCTTAGCGCTCGATGGCGCAAGATGTGGGCAGGGGTGGCGTGGGCTATTTGCGGCCGAAGTCGGCGGGAATCTCGCCCCAGCGCTCCGTCTCCCATTTCAGCAGCGGACAGGGGGTGCCGTTTTGGCGCAGCCAGGCCTCGGCGCGGGCCACGAGGGCCAGCAACGGCGCGTTCTGCGGCGTGGGGGCCAGTGTGGTCTTGGCCTTGCGTTTCTGCACCCAGATGATGGCCGTGCGCGAGTCGCTATAGACGGGCATGGTGAGTCCTTTCTGCTTCATCAGCGCCATGGCATGGACGATGGCCAGGAATTCACCGATGTTGTTGGTGCCGTGGACGGGGCCGTAGTGGAACACCACCTGCCCCGTCTTGAGGTAGATGCCGCGGTACTCCATCGGCCCGGGGTTGCCGCTGCAGGCGGCATCCACGGCCACGGCCTCGGCGGCCACCTCCATGGGCAGTGGCAGCACCGTGTCGTGGCGGTAGTCAGGGGGATTGACCAGGCTCATGTCAAATGCATCATTCAGATGTGAAAAACCGAATGGCTACATCCGTTCGGGCACCTCGATGCCTAAGAGGCCCATGCCGGTGCGGATGACCTGGGCCACGGCGGCACACAGGCTGAGGCGCAGGGCGCGCTTGCGTCCGTCCTCTTCGCGCAGGATGGGGAAGTCGTGGTAGAAGCCGTTGAAGGCCTTGGCCAGGTCGTAGCAGTAGTTGGCGATGACGCTGACGTTGTAGTCCGTGCCGGCCTTGCGCACCGATGCTCCAAATGCCGCCAGCTGCTGGATGAGAGCTATCTCAACAGCCGACAGCATACCAACGCTCTGCGACGCTGCACCATCGCTCTGCGCACCAGTGCTCTGCGACGCTGCATCCACAAAGGTATCTACTCCCTTCTCCTTGGGTGAGGGGTCGGTGGCGAGGCTGGGGCTGGCGTCTGCTGTGCAACCTTGCTCGCTCTTCCTCAGTATGCTCCTTATGCGCGCATACGTATATTGTATGAAAGGTCCTGTGTTGCCGTTGAAGTCTATGCTCTCTTCGGGGTTGAAGAGCATGTTCTTGCGCGCATCGACTTTGAGGATGAAGTACTTGAGCGCTCCCATGCCCACGATGCGTGCTATCTCGTCGGCTTCGGCGTCGGTGATGTCGTCGAGGCGGTTCACCTTGTCGCGGCTGAGTTCGCGCGCGTCGGCCACCATCTTGGCGATGAGGTCGTCGGCATCTACCACGGTGCCCTCGCGGCTCTTCATCTTGCCGTTGGGCAGCTCCACCATGCCGTAGGAGAAGTGTACCAGGTCCTTGCCCCAGCGGAAGCCCAGCTTGTCGAGAAGGATGGAGAGCACCTGGAAGTGGTAGTTCTGCTCGTTGCCCACGACGTATATCATCTTGTCGATGGGGTAGTCCTCGTAGCGCAGCTTGGCAGTGCCGATGTCCTGCGTCATATACACGCTGGTGCCGTCGGAGCGCAGCAGCAACTTCTCGTCGAGACCCTCGGCGGTGAGGTCGGCCCACACGCTGCCATCCTCGCGGCGGTAGAACAGGCCCTTCTCCAACCCTTCCTCCACCTTTGCCTTGCCCTCGAGGTAGGTCTGGCTCTCGTAGTAAATCTTGTCGAAGCCCACGCCCAGAGCGCGGTATGTCTCGTCGAAACCGGCATAGACCCACGAGTTCATCGTCTGCCACAGCGAGCGCACCTCGGCGTCGCCCTGCTCCCACTTGACGAGCATCTGGCGGGCCTCCTGCATGAGGGGGCTTTCGCGCTCGGCGCGCTCCTTGGCGGCCTCTTCGGTCATGCCCTCGGCGATGTAGGTGTCCATGAGCGCCTGGCGCTCGGCGCGGTAGTGGCGGTCGAAGGCCACGTAGTAGTCGCCGATGAGGTGGTCGCCCTTCTTGCCGGTGCTTTCGGGTGTCTCGCCGTTGCCCCACTTGAGCCAGGCGAGCATGGACTTGCAGATGTGTATGCCGCGGTCGTTGACGATGTTGGTCTTGACGACGCGGTTGCCGTTGGCCTCCATGACGCGCGCCAGCGCCCAGCCCAGCAGGTTGTTGCGCACGTGGCCCAGGTGGAGCGGCTTGTTGGTGTTGGGGCTCGAGTATTCAATCATCACCAGTGGCGAGGCATCGGTCACCGGCTTCAGGCCCCACTGCTCGTCGCTGCGTATCTCGTCAAGCAGCGCAGCCCAGCAGGTGTCGGCGATGACGATGTTCAGGAATCCCTTGATGACGTTGTAGCGCGCCACCACCTCGGGCAGGTTCTCCACGAGATAGGTGCCAATCTGCTCGGCCGTCGCCTCCGGACGCTGGCGGCTCATCTTCAGAAAGGGGAATACAACGAGCGTCAGATGACCCTCAAATTCCTTGCGTGTGGTGTCGAGCTGGACCATCGATGCCGGGATGGCCTGGCCATACAGTTGCTCTATGGCGGCCACGACCGCCTCCGTTAGTCTTTGCTTTATCTGCATACCTTATTATATGTGTGTAGTGATTGCGGGCGCAAAGGTAATGAAAAAACCAGGTACACGAGGCACATCAGCGGTAAAGATTTTGGCTTTTAGCATTCTTTTTGACATATATACAGCGACACCGCTCCACCAACGGGCGAAGCGGTGTCGCTATATGTCGTATGTATGAGTGGCTTATTGAATAGCCTTGTCAAGTTCTGCTCCAGGCTTGAACTTGGCTATCTTCTTGGCGGGGATGGTAATCTTAGTCTGTGTGCGGGGGTTCAGCCCTTCACGGGCGGGGCGCTCAGCGGCGAAGAATGTGCCGAAACCGATCAGTGCTACCTTGTCGCCATCCTTGATGGCCTCGATGATGGCCTCGATGCCTGCCTCTACGGCTTTCTTGGCGTCAACCTTCGTCAGGCCGGACTTGGCGGCGATGGCGTTTGTCAAATCTGTCTTGTTCATTTTGGGTGGATTGTTTGTTAATAAATTGGTTGATATGCTAAAACGTGTGGCAAATGTAAGCAATATTGGGCTACCGACCAAGCATTTGAGAAAAAAAGATACGTTTTAACGTAAAAAAACGCCCATCTCCCTCATTTTATGGCCGAAAATGCCTACTTTTGCGGCCTCAAACGCGGTATTTGCCGTAATCAACTAACAACAAACTCGCCATTATGCCACCCGTAACGAAAAACCTCATCATCGTCAACATACTCATGCTTCTGGCCAAGGTCGTGGCCGAGCGCTACGGCATCGACTTCGACGACCTGCTGGGCCTGCATTTCTTCCTGGCCTCCGACTTTCGTCTCTACCAGCTCTTTACCTACATGTTTGCCCATGCCAACCTCTCGCATCTCTTCTTCAACATGTTTGCTGTGTGGATGTTTGGCCGCGTCATGGAGCAGGTGATGGGGTCGAAGCGCTTCCTCTTCTACTATGTTGTCTGCGGCCTGGGCGCAGGTCTGGTGCAGGAGGTGGCGCAGTATGCGGCGTATCTCTACACAGGCTTCGACGCGTATGACAGCGTGAACATCGACGGCATGATCCTCCCTATGGAGTCTTTCCTCAACCGCTGGACCACGGTGGGTGCCTCGGGAGCCGTCTATGGCATCCTATTGAGCTTCGGCATGACCTTCCCCGAGGAGCGCATGTTCATCATTCCCATCCCGTTCCCCATCAAGGCCAAGTGGTTTGTGCTGGGGTATGCCGTCATAGAGCTTATGAGCGCGCTGGGCAATTCGGGCGACGGTGTGGCCCACATGGCGCATCTGGGCGGCATGCTTTTTGGCTGGGCGCTCATCATGCACTGGCGCCACGGCGGCGGTCTTGGCGGCGGCAGCCTCGGTGGCCGTTTCTTTGGTGGCGGCGGCAGCTATGGCGGCGGCAGCTACTTCACCCGCTATGAGGACGTGACCAACGCCACTGACCGCGGCCCGTCGGTGGGCGAGCGCATTGCCAAGTGGTGGAAGTCGCTGCGGAAACCCAAGATGCGTGTGCAGCCTGGCGGCAAACATGCCGACGACATGGCTTGGCGCCAGCAGAAACAGGAGCGCGAGCAGGAGATAGACCGCATTCTCGACAAGGTGAAGAAGGGTGGCTACGAAAGCCTCACCGCTGAGGAGAAACGCAAGCTGTTTGATGCCAGCGGCAGATGAAAATCCTCAAGTCTATAGCCGTGGGGCTGTTCACGGGGGCCAATGTGGCCACGTTGGCACTGATGTGGATAGCGTGCCTGGTGACGTATGTGCCGCCGGAGGCCGCGCCGCGCCTGAGCCTCGTCACCCATGCCTTCCCTGCCTTCCTGTTGGCGAATCTGGCTTTTGTGGTCTTTTGGCTCGTCTTCAAGGTGCGGCGCGTATGGTTGCCCGCGGTGGGCATAGCCCTCGTGGGTTGCTTCGTGCGCGACTACTGCCCTGTCAACCTGCCGTCGCCGGCCCCTGCAGAGTCGTGGAAGGTCATCAGCTACAACACCCAGAACTTGGGTGGCAAGGAGGCTGATGCCGTCGGCGACACGAATGCCATCGTGGCCTATCTGGCCAAGTCCAACGCCGACATCATCTGTCTGCAGGAGTCGTATGGCCCGGCGCGGCAGAAGCAGTTGCGCGAAACGTTCCAAGGCCTGGGCTATGAGATGGCCGAGCACAAGGGCCAGATCCTGTGTACGCGTCTGCACATCGTCAGCAGCGACACCATATCCTACCCCACGCGCTCCAATGGAGGCATGATGGCTCTGCTATGCGATGGCAACGACACCATCCTGCTCATCAACAACCATTTCGAGAGCAATCACCTCACGCCAGAGGTGAAGCGCGAGTACAGACACGCCGTGCGCGAACACCAGCGCGATTCCATGCTCGAAGAACTCTCGCCCATGCTCTCACTACTGGCGCGGGCAGCACCCATGCGCAGCCAGCAGACCGACACCATCGTTGACCTCGTGGAGCGATGGCTCCCGCGGCCCGTAATCCTTTGCGGCGACTTCAACGACACGCCCGTGTCATACACCCACCGCCGCCTCACGTCGCGGCTGACAAGCGCCTTCACTCAGAGCTCCACGGGGCTGGGGTTCACCTACCACGACCGCGGCTTCCCGGTGCGCATCGACCACATCCTCTTCAGCGGCGACCACTTCCGCAGCTTCGACACTCATGTTGACCACTCTTTGTGCTATTCTGACCACTTTCCCATCATCACTTTCTTGACCAAGGACAAGGAAAAGGCGGGAAAATGAGGCTAAAGCACTAAATATTTGGGCAAAAGCAACCAACGTATTGAAAAAAACGCTACATTTGCACGCTATTTTGCGCCTATAACGACAAAAACAATAATAACAACAACCAAAAACAACAATGCAAAACAAAGGTTTCGTTAAGCTTTTTGCTGTACTGCTGGCCCTTGTCTGCTGCTTCTATCTCAGCTTTTCCTTCGTCACCCGCCACTATGAGGGCAAGGCTGACCAGATAGCAGCCGTGGAGGGCGAAGCAGCCGGACAGCACTATCTCGACTCTCTTCTCAATGAACCCGTCTATCTCGGCATCTGGTCGCTCAAGGAATGCCGCGAGATGGGTATTGGCCTCGGCCTCGACCTCAAGGGAGGCATGAATGTCATCCTGGAAGTGAGCGTACCCGATGTCGTCAAGGCGCTTGCCGACCACAAGGACGACGCCAACTTCAACAAAGCCGTGGAGCAGGCCACCAAGGAGGCCAAGGAGAGTTCCACCGACTTCATCACGCTCTTCGTCCGCGACTACAAGGAGATTGCCCCCAACAGCAACCTCGCAGAGCTCTTTGCCACACAGCAGCTGCGTGGCAAGGTGAACACCAAGAGCACCGACCGCGAGGTGGAGCGCGTGCTGCGCGAGGAGGTTAAGTCCGCCATCGACAACTCATACAACGTGCTTCGCACCCGTATCGACCGCTTCGGCGTCGTGCAGCCCAACATCCAGGCCCTCGAGGGTCAGGAGGGGCGCATCATGGTTGAGATGCCCGGCATCAAGGAGCCGGAGCGCGTGCGCAAGCTCCTGCAGGGTTCCGCCAATCTGGAGTTCTGGGAGACGTTCACCACCACCGAGGCTTCGCCATACCTCGTGCAGCTCGACAGCAAGCTCGCCGCTGTGGCAGCATCTGCCGACCAGGCCGCTCCCGCTGAGGAGGCTGCCCCCGCCGAGGCTGCCCCTGCTGAGGAAGCCGCTCCCGCCGAGGAGACTCCCGCCGAGGAGGCCGCTGCCGACACAGCTTCGAAGGCCGACGAGGCAGGTCTGGCCGCCATCGCCAAGGGCGCTGCCGACGAGGGTTCCGCCTCCAAGGCCAACGCTGCTGCCGACGCCGCCATGCTCAAGGCCCACCCCCTGCTGGCCCGTCTGCAGGTGCTGAACCAGAACTACGGTTGCGTCGTGGGCTATGCCAACAAGCGCGACATGAATGCCATCGACTCCCTGCTTGCCACCCCCGAGGCCAAGGCCATCCTGCCCGACGAGCTCAAGCTGCTCTGGGGCGTGAAGGGCGTGGATAAGAACGACGAGGTCTATGAGCTCTATGCCATCAAGGTCACCGAGCGCAACGGCCGCGCTCCCATCGAGGGCGACGTCGTCACCGACTCCAAGGACGAGTTCGACCAGAACGCCCGTCCGTGTGTGACGATGTCCATGAATGTCGAGGGTGCCCGCCGCTGGGCCACGATGACGAAGAACAACGTTGGCCGCTGCGTGGCCATCGTGCTCGACAACTACGTCTATAGCGCCCCCAACGTGATGAACGAGATCAACGGTGGCAACACACAGATTACGGGTTCCTTCACACCCGAGGAGACACGCGACCTGGCCAACGTGCTCAAGAGCGGTAAGATGCCCGCCCCGGCCAAGATTGTCAGCGAGGAAATCGTTGGTCCCACGCTCGGTCAGGAGTCCATCAACCAGGGCATGATCTCCATGGTGCTCGCCTTCATCGCCCTCATGATATACATGATTGCCATGTACGGCTTCACACCTGGCATGGTGGCCAACTGCGCGCTGCTGTTCAACCTCTTCTTCACACTCGGCATACTCACCTCCTTCCAGGCAGCACTCACCATGAGCGGCATCGCAGGTATGGTGCTCACGCTGGGTATGGCCGTCGATGCCAACGTGCTCATCTACGAGCGCACCAAGGAGGAGATGCGTGCCGGCAAGGCCGTGCGCGAGGCTCTCGCCGCCGGCTACAGCAACGCCTTCAGCGCCATCATCGACTCCAACGTCACCAGCATCCTGACGGGTATCATCCTCTACTACTTCGGCACGGGTCCCATCCGCGGCTTCGCCACCACCTACATCATCGGCATTGTCATCTCGTTCTTCACCGCCGTGTTCCTCACCCGCGTGGTCTATGAGACTGTCATGGCCAAGGACAAGTGGCTCGGCCTCACCTTCACCACCGGTCTCTCCCGCAAGTTCTTGCAGAATACCAACTTCAAGTTCATGTCGGCCTACAAGACATCGTTTGCCATCTTCGGCGCCATCGTCCTGGCAAGCATCGTGTTCTGGGCGGCACGCGGTTTCTCGCGCAGCATCGACTTCACCGGTGGCCGCAACTTCGTGGTGCTCTTCGAGAATGAGGTGCAGCCCGAGAGCGTGCGCACGCTGCTGGCCGAGGCGTTCCCCGAGAGCAACACCAGCGCCATCGCGCTCGGCACCGAGGGCAAGACCATACGTATCTCCACCAACTATCGCATCGACGAGGACGGCGTGGAGGTCGATAGCGAGATTGAGGAGAAGCTCTTCCAGGCTCTCAAGAGCGGCAACCTGCTCGGCGACGGCCTCACGCTCAACAGCTTCATCAACCGCGACGAGCGTGCCGGCGGCTCCATCATCAGTTCGCAGAAGGTGGGACCATCCATTGCCGAGAACATCACTCGCGGCGCCATCATCAGCGTCATCCTCGCGCTCATCGTCATCTTCATCTACATCCTCGTGCGTTTCCGCAACGTGGCATTCTCCGTGGGTGCCATCATCGCTCTGGCCGTGGATACCGTGTTCATCCTCGGCATCTACAGCGCCTGCTGGGGCTGGATGCCCTTCTCCTTGGAGATCGACCAGACGTTTATCGGCGCCCTGCTGACGTGTATCGGCTACTCCATCAACGATAAGGTGGTGGTGTTCGACCGCATCCGCGAGAATCTCGGCCTCTATCCTAAGCGCGACCGCCAGCAGCTCTTCAACCAGTCGCTCAACGCCACGCTCACACGTACCATCAACACCAGCGTCTCCACGCTCATCGTGCTGCTCTTCATCTTCATCTTCGGTGGTGCCAGCATCCGCAGCTTCGCCTTTGCCATGATACTCGGTGTCTGCATCGGAACGCTGACATCGATGTTCGTCGCCGCCCCCATGGCATACCTCGTCATGGGTCGCCGCATCAAGGAAGACTAACCCGGCATCCCACACACAAACAGCGCGCCTGGAGGCTCCTCAAGGCGCGCTGTTTGTGTGTGTTCAGTTCAGCGGAAGTTCCACTTAGAGTTGTCGCTGCTGAAGTCGTATTCGGCCAGGGTGGGTGTGGAATCTCCGGCGGCGTACAGGCAAAAGCGTGTGTTCACGCCTTCGCTCCCTGGGATTGCCTTGGGCATGATGCGGAAGGTGCCGTCGGTGAGTTGCTGTATGCACCACAGCTGCTCGTCGGCGCCGGTGTATTGTGGCACCGTGGCCACTTCCATGTCGGCAGTGGCGGCCAAGGCACGTTCTGTGCCTTCGATGACGATTTTGAAATATGGTGCGCCAAGATACCCTCCCTTGTCATCGGCAGCTGTGATGGTCCACCGCTGCCATGGGCGGAACATGTAGTCGCTCGTGCGGACGTCGATATTCCCTTGTGGCCAGGTGCCGATGACGTCGTCCAGGGTCTGGTTGGCAATGGGTTCGGCGGGTTTCTGCATCTGTTCGCTGTTGAACCACGATTGGCGCTCCTGCGGCATACGCACGAAATCGACAGCCAGTTCCAGCGAATAGCCACGGCGCTCACTCTCTATCTCGAAGGAACCACCCTTGAAACGCTCGCCCGCACGGGGCCAGCCCTTGTTCCAGAGTAGCGGGCGTATGGCCAGTACGCTGCGTCCGCCACGTTCGAGGTCTGCCTCGAAGTGGCACGACATGACCTCAACACCCTCATCGATGATGGTGCGCCCGAAATGTCCGGGTCCACACATCCTGTCGCCGGCAGCAATCACCATCCTCCCGCCACCATGCATCATGTCTCGGCCCACATTGTCCACGTATGGCCCCTCGACGCTCCTCGAACGCCCCACGACGATGTTGTAGGTGGAGTTCACGCCATCGCAGCATGTGCCGTGGGTGCCGAGCAGGTAGTACCAGCCGTCGCGCCAGATGAGGTCGGTGGCCTCACAGTCGATGGCGATGTCACGCTCCTTGTTGCCCGCCAGGCGTGTGCCCGTGGCAGGGTCGAGTTCGATGAGGCGTATGGTGCCGAAATATGTGCCATAGCTGGCCCATAGGCGCCCTGTTGTTGGGTCAAGCAGCAATCCCGGGTCAATGGCGTCTTGGTCTTCCATGCCGTCGGACGCGCACACCTCGACAGCTGTTGTCCACTTGAATCGCGGCGACGTTGGGTCGAGGGTCTCGTTCCACATCGTGAGGATGCGCCCGTTGTGGCCGCCACCCAAGCCTCCACCTGTGGCGCCGTAGATGCAGAGGTAGCGGTTGCCAATCTTCAGCACATCGGGGGCCGCACCGCCACCGGGCCGCTCGGCGCCCCCGCTCCACCTCCATCCATCCTCGGATATCAAGCCCCCGCCGCCAGTGCCGAAGGTATAGTACTTGCCCTCGCACTCGGCGATGGTGGATGGGTCGTGGATATACGGTGCGCCCACTTGTGCCTGCATGTTAAGCAGGGAGCATTGGCAGGCTAAGAGTGCTGCGCACAGGCGCGTGCAAGTTTCTGTCGTGTTGGTATTCATCATCTCTCTTTGTTGATAAGTTACTACTCAATATTAATAGACATGACATATACATGACGCACAGACGCCCTGGCGCAAAGTATGCACTCTTTGCGCCAATACGTCTGTGTGCCCTGCGTGTGAACAGATGTTGCTCATCTACTTGGCAGTTCGTAGTTCGTGACCGGAGTGTTGCCCTCACCCAGGAAGCGTACACAGAAGTCGCTGAGGCCGGGGCCGTTGATGACGGCACAGCGCAGCACATTGCGGCCTTTGCGCAGCGTGAGACGCGCCGACATGCCATCGTCCTCGACCATGCGGCGGTCGCCTTCGAGCATGAGCACCTCCTCGCCGTTGAGCCACCAGATGGAGGCTCCATTGGATCCGGCGGCCAGACGCACATCCTTCAGCTCCTCGGGGCAGTCGATGACGGTGACGCCCCAGAATAGTGAGCCATAGGTCTGGCTGCCATATTTCTCTGCGAAGCGGAAGAGCCTCATGTTGTAGTGCTCGCTGTCCAAGGCATGCCACTTCAAAGTCTGTCCGGCTGCTTTCACCTGCTGCCCGTCGTGGGGAATGGCGGTCATCTGCCCCTTGAACCACGTCTTGTGGAACACCTCGTTGAGCCAGCTGTTGGTGAAGATTGTGTTCGAGCGAATGTCCTGGCGTATAGGTTCCAGTAGCATCCATCGGCGTATGTATCCCTGGGCGTCGGGGTGTGCTGTTGCTGTGGCAGCGGGCGTGAAGTAGGCCGGGCGGTTCTTGAACTGCACCCAGTCGATGCTCACTGGCGCTCCGTTGCAGGTGACAAACAGGTCCGTAACCCCCTTGGGGACATACTCCACAGCAGTGGCCAGCGTCAGCCACTGATTGCTCTGGTCGCGCACACGTGGCGCCGTCATGCCTGGAAAACGCATCTCGCTCTTCACCGTCATCGTCACACGTGCGATGACTCGTCCGTGGGGCGACTGTGCCCTGATGCATAGCTCTGTGTTGTCAGCCGCTTTGGCGCACACGGCGAGATAGGCGTCGGTCAGGCAGCTGAAATCTACGCCATCATATCTGAGCCAGCTGCCATGCCCCTGAAGGGTTGCCCCGTAGCCACGGAGTGGTGCCACGGTGTCAATCAGCTGTGTCGTCACGTCGTCACTGGCGCTGGTGTAGCGGTCGATATGTATCTTCTCGGTGGCCTGATTGATGCCAACGCCTCGCAATGTCTGTTTCACCTCCTGTATGGTGCCGTCGGCATTGAAGGCCACCCTCTCTATGCACGGTGAGCGGCGTTTGTCGTCGTTGGGCGACAGCCAATTGCGATGATAGAAGAGGTACCACTCACCCTTGTAGTGGAGCAGGCTGTGGTGGTTTGTCCAGCACCCGTTGTCGTGCTCCGCCATGATGATGCCCTTGAATGTCCATGGCCCCAGCGGGGTGTCGGCCATGGCGTAGGCCAGCGTCTCGGTGGGGTTGTTGCCATCGGCGCCTTTCTGCCCCCTCACCCAGGGGAAGGTGAGATAGTAGCGACCGTCGCGCTTGAAGGCAAAAGGCCCTTCCTTGAAACCTTCGGGCAAACCTCTCATCTCCTCGCCGCCGACACGCACACGTGCCGGCGCGGCCACACTGTCGCGGCGGGGGAGCTCCACCTCGTGCAGCTCGCCGTCGAGGCTTTTCATGTCAGCCCTCAGTCGCGCCCCGCGGATGCCCATTCCGCTCCAGTATATGTAGGCTTGGCCATCGTCGTCGATGAGCACGCAGGGGTCGATGCCCGTCACACCCTCTATAGGCTTGGCCTCGGGCGTGAAGGGTCCCGTGGGCGATGTGGCCGTGGCAACGCCGATGGCAAAGCCCCGCCCCTGGCGTGTGGCATTGGGGTAGTAGAGGTAGTAGCGTCCGTCCTTCTCCACGCAGTCCGGGGCCCACATGGAATAGCCTTCAGGGTTGCCCCAAGGCACGTCTTGCTGGCTGAGGATGACTCCGTGGTCGGTCCATTGCGTGAGGTTCTCGGACGAGAACACATGGTAGTCGGCCATGCAGAACCAGTCTGTCCGCTGCCCTTGGGGTGGGATTATGTCGTGGGATGGATAGACATATACTTTGTTGCCAAACACCCGTGCTGTGGGGTCGGCGGCATACTGCTCGCGGATGAAGGGGTTTTGGGCATGCATCAGTGCCGGCATGCCGAGCCACAACGCCAGCACAACTCGTCGTAAGTTGTTTTTCATAGTTAGTTCTTTATAAGGTGACCAGAGGTCGAGTGTGCATTTTATACACGGCACGTAGGGGCGTTTTAGGCGTCAGCATTGGGCAGGGGAAGCCCCATCTCGGCCGCCTTCTCCATGACGAAGGCGAGGGCTGCATCGTGCTCGTTGGGTATGATGCCGTCGAGTATGGCGTCCTTCACGGCTGTCTTGAGCGTGCCCACTTGCCGGCAAGGTGTGAGGTGGAACAGCTCCATGATTTCCTCGCCGCCCACGGGCGGCTGGAAGTTGCGTATGCGGTCGCGCTCCTCGAGGTCGATGAGCTTCTCCCTGACGAGGCGGAAGTTGTCGAGGAAGCGCTGCTTGCGCTGCTGGTTGCGGCTGGTGATGTCGGCCTCGCACAGGAGCATGAGGTCGTCGATGTCGTCGCCTGCCTCGAAGAGCAGGCGCCTGACGGCGGAGTCCGTCACCTCGTCGTCGGCGATGGCTATGGGTCGCATGTGCAGCCCCACGAGCTTCTGCACGTAGCGCATGCGCTCGTCCATGGGCAGCTTCATGCGCCGGAAGATGTTGGGCACCATGTGCTCGCCCACGGTGTTGTGGTTGTGGAACGTCCACCCCGCGGCCGGGTCGAAGCGCTTGGTGCGTGGCTTGCCGATGTCGTGGAGCAGCGCTGACCAGCGCAGCCACAGCGTGTCCTCGGCCGGGCGGTCGGCCGTCATCCTGACAATGTTGGTGAGCACCTCGAGCGTGTGCCAGAAGTTGTCCTTGTGGGCGCGGCCCGCCACGGTGTCGATGCCCTGCATGGCCTCCAGCTCGGGGAAGACGAGTGCCAGCAGCCCGCTCTGGAACAATAGCTCGAAGCCCAGTGCCGGCGACGCCGAGAGCATGATTTTCTGCAGCTCGTCGCTGACGCGCTCCATGGATATGATGCTGATGCGCTCGCACATGGTGCGCAGGCCCTCGAAGGTGTCGGGCTCGATGGTGAAGCCCAGCTGCGTGGCAAAGCGCACACAGCGCATCATGCGCAGTGGGTCGTCGCTGAATGTCTGCTCCGGGTCGAGCGGCGTGGCTATGATGCGGTCCTCCATGTCCCACAGCCCGTCGAAGGGATCCACGAGTTCGCCATAGCGTGCGGCATTGAGGCAGATGGCGAGGGCGTTGATGGTAAAGTCGCGGCGCCGCTGGTCGTCGGCGAGGGTGCCATCCTCCACAATGGGTTTGCGCGAGTCGTGGCTGTAGCTCTCGCGCCTTGCTCCCACAAACTCCACCTCCTCGCCGCCGCAGTGCACCTGTGCGGTGCCGAAGTTGCGGAACACGCTCACGTTGGCCCGCCGGCCCATGCGCCGTGCCACGGCTTTGGCCAGCTCGATGCCGCTGCCCACGGCGACGACGTCGATGTCCTTCGACTTGCGCTGGAGGAAGATGTCGCGCACGTAGCCTCCGACGACGTAGCATTCCCCGCCCACCTCGTCGGCGGCCTGCCCTATGGTGCGGAACACGTGGTTCTTGTCCAGTATGCCTATGAGTTGCTCTTGAGTGTAGTGTTGCATTGCAGTGTGGGTGGTGAGGGTTGATAGGTGTTAAAAAACGCGGCAAAAGTAATAAGAAAATCAAAAAAAAAGAAATAAAACACCATAAAATGCGCCGCGAGACGGGGAAAGACGTACATTTGCACATCCAACATAAAACAGCTAAACCCATTTTGCACACACATCACCCATGTACCACCACCTCTTCAATCGCACAGCACAGGCGCTGCTGACGGCGTTTCTCGTCAGCCTGGCTGCTTGCAAGACCACAGAGGACAACGCCGAGGCGGCTGCCGATGCCATGCTCTGTCAGGCCCGCGAGCTGCTGGCACAGAAGCGCTATGACGAAGCGCGCGACACCATCCTCACCCTGCGCCAGCGCCATCCCACGGCGTTGGAGGCGCGCCGTCGGGCCATTCTCACCCTCGACAGCGTGGAGCTGCTGCAGACGCGCGACAGCGTGGCGCTGCTCGAGTCGTGGCTGGAGGGCGAGCGTGCTGCCTTTGCGCAGATGGCTCCCCGCGTGGATGGTGCTACCAATGACGCCTACTATCGTCAGCAGCGCCTGCTGCGCGACATGGAGTTCCATTTGGATGAGCTGTGTGCGAAGGTGAAGTTCTTTGTGCGCAAGATTGACATCGATTCGCATCCCGATGCAGACTAAATGTTTAGCCAACGGGCCAAAATGCAAAATAATTGCCCAAATGTTTGGCAAAATGAAAGCCAATCCATAACTTTGCCGCCGAAAATCAACCCATAAAGCACATATACATGATTCGTAACGCATTCTATTGGTGGTGGCGCAACTCAAGATTCCAACAATCGTGAGAAGATAGCCCCGTACCAATAGCATGCACAATTGGAGAAATACCTGGAGAGGCCTGTCGTTCTTGCGACGGGCCTCTCTCTTTCAATAGTAACAAAACACAACACGACATGAACAGCTACCAAGTTGACAACAACGGCTTCTATGGCGAATTCGGGGGTGCCTACGTGCCCGAGATTCTCTACAAGTGTGTCCACGACCTGCAAGAAGCCTATCTGCCCATCATCGAGTCCGACGAGTTCCGGCGCGAGTACCACTCGCTGCTGCGCGACTACGTGGGGCGCCCCTCGCCGCTCTACCTGGCGCGCCGCATGAGCGAGCGCTATGGTTGCCAGCTCTACCTCAAGCGCGAGGACCTGAACCACACCGGCGCCCACAAGATCAACAACACCATAGGCCAGATACTCCTGGCGCGCAAGATGGGCAAACGGCGCATCATCGCCGAGACGGGAGCCGGGCAGCACGGCGTGGCCACGGCCACGGTGTGTGCGCTCATGGGCATGAAGTGCGAGGTGTTCATGGGTGCCACGGACGTCGAGCGCCAGCACACCAACGTCGAGCGCATGCGCATGCTCGGCGCCGAGGTGCATCCGGTGCGCACGGGCAACATGACGCTCTCCGACGCCTGCTCGGCAGCCATACGCGACTGGTGCTGCCACCCCTCGGACACGTTCTACATCGTGGGCTCCACCATGGGGCCGCACCCCTATCCCGACCTGGTGGCGCGCATGCAGAGCGTCATCTCCGAGGAGCTCAAGTGGCAGCTCGAGGAGAAGGTGGGGCGCGACCACCCCGACTGTCTCGTGGCATGCATCGGCGGCGGTTCCAACGCCGCCGGCACCATCTACCACTACATGAACGACGAGCGCGTGCGCATCGTCCTGGCCGAGGCCGGTGGCCAGGGTTGGCAAACCGACCACACCGCCGCCACCATCCACCGTGGCAGCGTGGGCATACTCCACGGCTCGAAGATGCTCGTCATGCAGGACGCCGACGGCCAGATCCAGGAGGCGTTCACCATCTCCGCCGGCCTCGACTACCCCGGCGTGGGACCCATGCACTGCAACATGGCCCGTCGGGGGCGCACACAGGTGCTGGCCATCAACGACGACGAGGCCATCCGCGCCGGCTACGAGCTGACGCGCCTGGAGGGCATCATCCCGGCCATCGAGAGCGCCCATGCCGTGGCGGCGCTCGCTAAACTCACCTTCAAGCCCACCGACGTCGTTGTGCTCACCGTGAGCGGCCGCGGCGACAAGGATGTGGCAACATATCTCAACAACAAACACCTTGCAGGCGAATATGGCAACTTTTAACTTCGCGACCAACAGCCGCACCATCCTTGCAGACCTCTACACACCCGTGGGAGTGTATATGCGTCTGCGCGACCTATATCCGCAGAGCACACTCATGGAGTGTGCCGACTACCACGACGCCGCCAGCTCGCGCTCGTTCATCGGCATTGACCCCATTGCCAGCGTGGCCGTGGGCCACGGCGTGGCCACAGTGGCCTTCCCCGACGGCAGCTGCGAGAAGCATGAGGTCGGAGCAGCATACACCGTGGCCGATGCCATACATGCCCTCACCGACAGCCTACATGTCGAGGGCGACCACGCTGCCGCCATGGGCCTCTTCGGCTACACCAGCTTCAACGCCGTGCGCTATTTCGAGGACATCGCCGTGAAGGACGAGACGCAGAGCGAGAATGATGCCCCCGACGTGCTATATACATTATATAAGGTGGTCATCGTGTTCGACCACCACAACAGCCAGCTCACCGTCGTGGAGATGGTGCCGACCGACGCCGCACACGGCCAACAAAACCCCGCGGTGTTGAATGATGTTGTCCGCGCCATCAATCGAAACTCGGCGCGGGAATATGGCTTCCACGCCGTGGGCGATGTGACGAGCACCCTCACCGATGATGAGCACCGAGCCAACATACGTCGTGGCATCGGCCACTGCTTGCGCGGCGACGTCTTCCAGATTGTGCTCTCCAGGCGCTTCGTCCAGCGCTACGAGGGCGACGACTTCCGCCTCTACCGCGCACTGCGCAGCATCAACCCCAGCCCATACCTCTTCTATTTCGACTTCGGCGGATTCCGCATCTTCGGCTCGTCGCCCGAGACCCACTGCCGCATCGAGGGCCGACGCGCATACATCGACCCCATCGCCGGCACGACGCGCCGCACCGGCGACGCCGAGGCCGACCGCCGTGCCGCCGAGTTCCTGCGCAGCGACGCCAAGGAGAATGCCGAACACGTCATGCTCGTGGATCTGGCGCGCAACGACCTCAGCCGCAACTGCCACGACGTGCGCGTGGATTACTACAAGGACATCCAGTACTATAGCCACGTCATACACCTCGTATCGCGCGTCAGCGGCGAACTCGATGCCGGCAGGGACCCCATACAGGCCTTCATCGACACCTTCCCCGCCGGCACACTCTCCGGCGCACCCAAGGTGCGCGCCATGCAGCTCATCTCCGAGTACGAACCCCACAACCGCGGTGCCTACGGCGGGTGCATAGGCGTTATCGGCCTCGACGGCTCGCTCAACCAGGCCATCACCATCCGCACCTTCGTGGCCCGTGGCGGCGAGCTGTGGTTCCAGGCCGGCGGCGGCATCGTTGCCAAGAGCGACGTGGAGTATGAGCTTCAGGAGGTCAACAACAAGCTCGGCGCGCTGCGTCGTGCCATCGTTGCCGCCGAGTCGCTTTAGGCCCGCACCCGCGCCTCGCGCCGATGGACAATAACCAACGATCATCAACCCATAGCATTGAGTAATATGAAGATAGCCATCATCGACAACTACGACTCCTTCACCTACAACCTCGCACACCTCGTGCGCGAGCTGGGTGCCGAGGCGGACGTGGTGCGCAACGACCAGTTCCGCCTGCCCGACCTCGAACCCTACGACAAGCTACTGCTCTCGCCCGGGCCGGGCATACCCTCCGAGGCAGGGCTGCTCTGCGACGTCATACGCACCTACGCCCCGGCGAAGCCCATCCTCGGCGTGTGTCTCGGCCACCAGGCCATAGGCGAAGTGTTTGGCGCAAGCCTCACGAACCTCGCCGACGTGTTCCACGGCGTGGCCACGCCATGCCACATCGTGGCCAGCAAGGCCCACCCCGGCGAACCTCTCGACCCCCTCTTTGCGGGGCTTCCGTCCACCATCACCGTGGGGCGCTACCACTCGTGGGTCATCGATGCCGCCTCCCTCCCCGAGTGCCTTGAGCCTACGGCCACCAGCCCCGAGGGCCAGGTCATGGCGCTGCGCCACCGCTGCCACGACGTGCGTGGCATACAGTTCCACCCCGAGAGCGTGCTGACACCCGACGGCCGCCAGCTCATTGCCAACTGGCTGCGCTCATAACCCCGACATCACAACACACACACATCCATATACACTCACACACCACCATGCAACACACACTCAAAACCTACCTCTTCCGCCTCCTCAACCATGAGGAACTCACACGCGAGGAGATGAAGACCATCCTTGTGGGCATCACACACTCCGAGTACCCCAACGAGCAAATCACGGCACTGCTCACAGCACTGCAGATGCGCGGCGTCACCGTGGATGAGCTGCTCGGCTTCCGCGACGGCATCCTCGAGACGGGCGTGCCTGCCATACTCGACTCGGACCGCTACATCGACGTCGTGGGCACGGGCGGCGACCGCAAGAACACCTTCAACATCTCCACCACGGCGTGCTTCGTCATCGCCGGTGCCGGCTACAAGGTGGCCAAACACGGCAACTACGCCGCCACGTCGGTCAGCGGTGCCAGCAACGTCATCCAGCACCACGGCATACGCTTCACCGACGACATCGACCGCCTCAACCGCAGTCTCAACGAGGCCGGCATCGTCTATCTCCACGCACAGCTCTTCGCACGCGCCATGAAGTTCGTGGGACCCATACGCAAGGCGCTGCAGTTCCCCACCATCTTCAACCTCCTGGGACCCATCGTCAACCCCAGCCAGCCGCAGTGCCAGCTCCTCGGGGTGGCCAACCTCGACCAGATGCGCCTTTATCATCAGGTGTATCAGCGCATGGGCATGGACTTCGGCATCGTCAACTCCATCGACGGCTACGACGAGATCTCGCTCACAGGACCCTTCAAGGTCACCATGGGCTTTGCACCGGCGCCAGCCACCACCGACACACCTGCCGCCACCGACGCGCCCGCCGGCTACGAGCGCGTCTTCGCACCCGCCGACCTGGGCTTTGACGTGGCCAGCCCCGAGGAGCTCGTGGGAGGCGCCACCGAGGAGGAGGCCGCCGCCATCTTCGACGCCGTGCTCGAGAACCGCGCCCTACCCGCGCAGAAGAACATCGTCCTGGCCAACGCGGCTTTCGGCATACAGGTGCTGGAGCGCGGGCAGAAATCGGTCGAAGAGTGCATTGCCATCGCACGCGAGAGCATCGACAGCGGTGCCGCGCTGCGCACATTCCGCAAGTTCGTAACCCTCAACAGCTAACAGCCATGACAGACATACTCCAACAGATCATCGCCACCAAACGCCAGGAGGTGGCAGACCTCAGCGCCAGATTCGTGCGCGACGACCTCGTTGCCGACAACGACATCCTCGTGGCATCGGCACCGCGGCCGTCGCTGCGCCAGGCACTGCTCGACAGCCCCACGGGCATCATTGCCGAGTTCAAGCGCCGCTCGCCATCCAAGGGGTGGATCAACGAGCGTGCCCGGCCCGAGGTGGTGCCGCTCGCCTATCAGCGCGGCGGCGCGGCGGCACTCTCCATCCTCACCGACGGCCACTACTTCGGCGGCCACGACGACTACATATGCGCCGCGCAGCACAGCGGCGTCACACTGCCCATACTCTACAAGAACTTCGTCATCGACGAGCTGCAGCTCCATGCCGCACAGGTCTGCGGCGCATCGGCCGTGCTGCTCATAGCGGCGTGCCTCACCAAGCCGCGATGCAAAGCCCTCATCGCTCACGCACATGCCTTGGGGCTGGAGGTGCTGCTCGAGATGCACAGCGAGGCCGAGATGGAATATGCCGAGCTGGAGCCGGACCTGTGTGGCATCAACAACCGCAACCTCGGTTCCTTCGTCACCGACGTCGATAACAGCTTCCGCATGGCCGCGCTGCTGCCGCCCGAGGCCGTGAAGGTCAGCGAGAGCGGCATTGGCGACGCCGCCACGGTGCGTGCGCTGCGCCAGGCGGGCTTCAGCGGCTTCCTCATGGGCGAGCACTTCATGCGCGCTGCCGACCCGGGCCTGGCGCTGCGCGAGTTCATCAAATCGCTGGAAGCATGACGACCCACAAACGCCTCATCAAAGTGTGCGGCATGCGCCACGAGGCCAACATACGCGCCGTGGAGGCCCTGGGCATCGACATGATGGGCTTCATCTTCTGGCCGGGGTCGAGCCGATGCGTCAGCTCTCCTCCCGCCTATCTCCCGGAGCGCTGCCGGCGGGTGGGCGTGTTCGTCGATGAGGATGCCGACCGCGTGAGGCGGATTGCCGATGCCTGCGCCCTCGACTGCGTGCAGCTCCACGGCCGCGAGACGCCCGACTACTGCGCGCGCCTCAGCGCATACACCGTCATCAAAGCCTTCAGCATAGCCACCGCCGCCGACCTGCCACAGACAGATGCCTACGCCGACGTGGCAAGCTATTTCCTCTTCGACACCAAGGGGCGCAGCGCCGGAGGCAACGGCACGAAGTTCGACTGGGAGGTGCTGCAGGCCTACACAGGCTCCACGCCCTTCCTCCTGAGCGGCGGCATAGGCCCCGATGATGCTGCCGCCGTGAGCGCCTTCAGCCATCCGCGCTGCGTGGGCATCGACATCAACTCGCGCTTCGAGCTAAGGCCGGGACTCAAGGACACCGCCGCCATAGCCGCCTTCATCGACCGTCTGGCACACGCCTCCCGCTGACACCCATACACACCATCCCTCATCACCCACATACCCACACCATCACCATGAACAAAATCAACCAGCTCTTCGCCGCTCGAGGCGAACGCAAGCTCTTCTCGCTATATTTCTGTGCCGGATGCCCCACGCTGGGCGCCACGGCCGACGTCATCCTCACCCTCCAGCGCCGCGGCATCGACATGGTGGAGGTGGGCATACCGTTCAGCGACCCGCTGGCCGACGGACCCGTCATCCAGGGTGCCGCCACACAGGCACTGCGCAACGGCATGAACCTCGCCACCCTCTTCAGCCAGCTCGCCGCCGTGAGCCAGCAGGTCACCATACCCCTTGTGCTCATGGGCTACCTCAACCCCATCATGCACTATGGCTTCGAGCGCTTCTGCCAAAGCTGCGTCGAGGCCGGCGTCAGCGGCATGATTATCCCCGACCTGCCTTTCGACGACTACGTGCGCGACCTCAAGCCCATTGCCGACCGCCACGACCTGCGCGTCATCATGCTTATCACGCCGGAGACATCCGACGAGCGCATACGCCTCATCGACAGCCACACCGACGGCTTCATCTACATGGTGAGCTCGGCGGCCATCACGGGCACACAGCAGAGCTTCGACGATGCCAAGCAGGCCTATTTCCGGCGCGTCGATGCCATGGGGCTCCGCAACCCGCGCATGATAGGCTTTGGCATCTCCAACCGCCAGACTCTCGAGGCCGCACAGGCCCATGCTGCCGGCACCATCATCGGTTCGAAGTTCGTGCAGCTGCTCAACGATGCCGGCGGCGACGCCGATGCGGCGCTGGATGCGCTGTTTGCTAACCTCTTTTAACACACGCCATGGCGGCCGTTAGCGATAAAAGGCGTAACTTTGCGGCGCAAACACCCCATCACGCCCCACCACCACCGCAACGATGATTCCATACCTCCCCTCTGTCGATTGGTATGCAGCATATTGGGCTGCCGAAGGGCGCGTACCGCCCATGCCGCAGCGCTACCACCGCTCGATGGGCATCAACAGGTGCCGCATCCTCATGCCCGACGGCCCCCAGCAGCTCACCATACCCCTTGTGGCAGAATCCACGCGCGGCGCGCTCGACGACATTCTCATCAGCGAGCATGGACGATGGCGCTCCCACCACTGGAATGCGCTGCAGACGGCCTATGGCAAGACACCGTTCTTCGAGTTCTATGCCGACGACTTCCGACCGCTCTTCACCGAGGTGAGGCCGCCGCGACTCGCCGACTTCAATGCCGCACTCCACGCCATAGCGTGCCGACTCATCGACATACCATGCCGCCTGACCGGCGACGGGGGCGAGGACGGCGGCGGCGCTGGGAGTGCCGACAGCGGCACAGGCGCCGCCACAGGCGGCTACGTGGCCGCCGAGGTGCGCTATTATCAGGTGTTTGCCCAGCGCCTGGGCTTCCAGCCCCACATGAGTGTCATCGACCTCCTCTGCAATATGGGTCCCGAGTCCGTGCTCGTGCTTCAGGCCATGGCGCAGGGGTGCGGGCCAACAGCCACTCCAGCCCATCACCAACCATAAGCATAACAACCATGAAAGTATTGCTCATCAACGGAAGCCCACGCGAGCGCGGCAACACATTCACCGCTCTCAACGAGGTGGCAACGACCCTCAATGCAGAGGGCATACAAACGGAAATCATCAGCATAGGCAAGAAAGCCGTGCAGGGATGCATAGCATGCGGCATGTGCGGCCGCACCGGCAAATGCACGTTCAACGACGACCTCTACTACCAGGTCTTGCGCACGGTGAGCGAGGGCATCGACGGCCTCGTCGTGGGCTCGCCAGTATATTACGGCGGCCCCAACGGCTCGCTATGTGCACTGCTGGACCGCGTGTTCTACTCCATCGGCCCACAGCTGCAGTACAAGCCCGGCGCCAGCGTCGTGGTGTGCCGGCGAGGCGGCGCCTCGTCGGCCTTCGACCGCCTGAACAAGTATTTCCAGATGATGAACATGCCGCTCGTCACCTCCCAGTACTGGAACATCGTCTATGGTCAGACACCGGGACAGGCCGCGGCCGACGAGGAGGGCATGCAGACCATGCGCACCCTGGCACGCAACATGGCCTGGATGGTCAAGAGCCTCGGCGGGCGGCCCCAGACGGCCGAGCAGCGCGTGTGGACCAACTTCATCCGCTGACGTCCGCCACACACACGAAAACGATTCCCCCTGACATCGCGCCCGGCGCCCGCTGCAAAGCGAGGATGCGCCTGGCGCGGTGCCAGGGGAATGTTGTGGCGTGGCGGCGTGGTGGACGCCGCGCCACGCGCCTATTGAGCGGCGGCGGCGAGTTCCATGAAGCGGTCTATGGCAGCGCTGAGGCCGTCGGCGTTCTTGCCACCGGCGGTGGCGAAGTGGGGCTGGCCGCCGCCGCCACCCTGCATGAGCTTAGCTGCCTCGCGGATGGCCTTGCCAACATTCACGCCGTGCTCCTTGACGAGGAGGTCAGAGGCGGCGCAGGTCAGCATGGGTTTGCCATCGGCCACGGAGCCTATGCATACCAGGGCGTTGGCCACCTCGGCGCGCAGCTGGAAGGCGATGTCCTTCACGGCGTCGGGAGGCAGCACACAGCGCCCCGTGATGAAGGTGATGCCATCGCGCTCCACGGCGACCCGCAGGAGCTGCTGCTTCAGCTGTTGTGCTTTCTCGTGGACAAACTCCTCGGCCTGGCGGCGCATGTCGGCGTTCTCGCTGATGAGGCGCTGGATGGCGCCCTCCACGTCGGGGGCGCCGTTGAAGAGCTGGCGCAGCTGCTCCATGCCGTCCTGAAGCTGGTAGAGGGCTTCCTCCACGGCTTGGCCCGTGATGGCCTCGATGCGGCGTATGCCGGCAGCCACGCTGCTCTCGCCCACAATCTTGAACATGCCGATCTGGCCAGTGGCCTTCACGTGGCAGCCGCCGCAGAACTCCACGCTCTGGCCGAACTGCACCACGCGCACGCGGTCGCCGTACTTCTCGCCGAAGAGGGCCATGGCGCCGAGCTTCTTGGCCTCCTCGATGGGCACATCGCGGTGGTCCTGGAGGGGTATGTTCTGGCGGATGCGCTCGTTGACGAGGCGTTCCACCTGGCGCAGCTCCTCGGCCGTCACCTTCTGGAAGTGGCTGAAGTCGAAGCGCAGCCCGCCGGGCTGCACGAGCGAGCCCTTCTGCTCCACATGCGTGCCGAGCACCTCGCGCAGGGCTTGGTCGAGCAGGTGGGTGGCGCTGTGGTTGGCCTCGGAGGCGCGGCGGCGCTCGGTATCGACACACGCCATGAACTCGGCCTCGGGGTGCTGGGGCAGGCGCTTGGCGATGTGCACGGTGAGGCCGTTCTCGCTCTTGGTGTCGATGATGTCGATGGTCTCCGCCTCGCTCACGAGCACGCCCTGGTCGCCCACCTGTCCGCCCATCTCGGCGTAGAAGGGCGTCTGGTCGAGCACGAGTTGGTAGTAGGTCTGCTTCTTCTGCGTCACGCGGCGATAGCGTAGGATGTGGCAGTTGGCCTCGGTGGTGTCCCAGCCCACGAAGCGGCTTTCCACGGCGGCATCGCCGGGCGCGCTCACATCGACCCAGTCGTCGGTCTCCACCTTGGCGGCGCCACGGGCACGTTCCTTCTGCTTCTGCATCTCCACCTGGAAGCCGGCCTCATCCACGGTGAGGCCGTTCTCGCGGCAGATGAGCTCGGTGAGGTCGAGGGGAAAGCCGTAGGTGTCGAAGAGCGTGAAGGCCTCGGGGCCGCTGATCTCGGTGCGGTTGGCGGCCTTGGTGTCGGCCATGACCTTGTCCAGAAGGCGGATGCCCGTTTCCAGCGTGCGCAGGAAGCTCTCCTCCTCCTCAGTCATCACCTTGTCGATGAGCTCCTTCTGCGCCACCAGCTCGGGGTATGCCTCGCCCATCTGCTCGGCCAGCGTGGGCAGCAGCAGGTGCATGAAGGGGCGCTTCTGCCCGAGGAAGGTGTAGGCATAGCGCACGGCGCGGCGCAGGATGCGGCGGATGACGTAGCCCGCCTTGGCGTTGCCCGGCAGCTGGCCGTCGGCAATGGCAAAGGCCACGGCGCGGATGTGGTCGGCGATGACGCGCATGGCCACATCGACGTCCTCCGTCTCGCCATAGCGCTTGCCCGAGAGCTGCTCGATGGCACGGATGGTGGGCTGGAACACGTCGGTGTCGTAGTTCGAGTGCTTGCCCTGCAGGGCGCGCACGAGGCGCTCGAAACCCATGCCCGTGTCGATGACGTTCATCGAGAGAGGCA
>JAFSVI010000061.1 GCA_017445145.1 Bacteroidaceae bacterium
GATGACCACGACATCATCGCCCTGAAGGTGCTGATACAAGGGCAGGAGATTGTCCTGATAGCCCCAGCCGTCGATGTAGTGGTGTGTGATGTGTACAATCTTCATGGCTTGATGCGGCAAGTAGCGACACTGGCGTTTTTTATCTTAGGAACCTACATAATCCAAGATCAAAAGGTGATATTATGATGTTTGATAATGTTTGCATTATAGCATGTTGTTAATTTCGAGAGTAATAACGTAATCGATATAAAAATGAATATACATCAAATAGGCGATTGAAGTATAGTTTTGCTATCAATCTCATAATTTTATTGTTTATACCTGCTTCTTTAAGATAATGAAGAAGACGGGTATCATGGTTAATAAAATTTCTTAATGCAGTGACGACAGACCTATCTTCGCAATTCTGTGATAGAAACATAACAGAGTTTATTATCTGAGCTATACACACGCCCCATTTCAATCTAATTGCAGAATCAACATAATTATCTCCAAAATCTACAAGCATTTTTAAGATATACATTAAATCCATTATCCTCTTAGGGCTTGCCTTACTATGTGTGATTGAGCCTTCCCGAAAGCGATGATGATACACTGGTTTATTAAAGCACTTGATCGCCTTGGCATAGGTAATCATGATGGGAGTAAAGAGCGAGTCTTCATGGAGAATCCCGACCTCAAAACACAGGTTGTTCTGCTGAAGAAAAGCTTTGCGAAAAATGTAATATGGTGTACAGAAGAAATATTTGCTCTTAATTAATTCTTCTATTGTAGTAGGTCTCCCTTTGAGTTCGATGATTATTTGTGTATCCTTGTGATCATAATTGATAAAATAACTATTAAAAAAGACGAAATCGACATCATGGAGTTCTTCAATAATTAAAGGTATTTCTTTTGTCTCAGCCCAATCATCAGAGTCGAAGAACCATATATATTCTCCCCGAGCTTGAGCCAAACCGAGATTTCTAGCAGCTGAGAGTCCAGCATTTTGTTGCTCTATAATACGTATTCGGGGGTCAGTGAATTTCTCCTTAACAACCTCAATGCTTCTGTCCTTTGTTCCGTCATTAACTATGAGTATCTCATAGTCTGTTCTGTTGCAGACAAGTAATGATGAAATACAAGTCTCTATGTATTCTTCAACCTCATATACTGGAACTACTATAGTTAATCTTAGGTTATTCATTTGTATATTCGTTAAAGGACAATGCCATGGCCATCGAAACCCATGATTCAGTATTAAATGCAATTGATTCAGATGATAAGTGCAAGGAGAAAAAGAATATAAATATGAGACCTATTGGTGCTATATTCCAATTTAGTCTCATTGCTGTGATAGCTTTCTTGATAGCTTGTAAAAAAAGAAGAAGGAAAGGTATAGTGAAAACGACACCAAATGTCATAAGTAATTCTAAGATAAAATTATGTGGGTAATTGCCTTCTCGTGGCCCAAATCTAGTTCTAAAATATGTGCCGAAAAAGGGCTCGTCAGAAATCTGTTTTAGAGCTAAAGCATATTCAGATTCTTTAGAACCGAAACGTCCTGAAGCTCCTTCGCTTGCAATTAAGAAGAATCGGTCAAACACATGAGGTACATGCGAAGCTAACCAAAGGATAATTAAGTCACCAAAGAGAATGAGAATTATGGCAGAATACAAAATCACAAGAACAGTTCTTGGTTCAATTCTTTCTTTACAAAAATAGTAGATAATGACAGTTGTAAAGAGAAAGAGCATTGGTCCACGTTGAGTAGTAACTATCACATTAGACAGTGCTACGAAAGCAACTCCATAAAAAATGAGTGTGTTCAAGATGTGATACTCTGACCATTTGCCTTTTATGCAAAGGTTGAAAATGAATGCCATTGAAGCATATTTTGCCAATGAAATACCGTCCAACATACGCAGAGAAGCTAACATTTCAAGTCTCTCGTCATTACTACTTATGTATTGCATCAAATAGAAGGACATATTGCCCACGGCTGCGTGAATAATTAGCATCGCTGTGAGGAAGATTGTTGAGATTTTTAAAAAGAATGTGTAGTCAATGAAATTCTGATATAGTGTAATTACAGAGCAAAATATTGATATCATGACGATTTCTTGAATTACGTTCAAATCGCTTGGTGGAACGTGTAACATATCCACTCGAGGCATAAGAGGGTTTATGAAGATATAGTATATGAGATAGAAACTGTAAATCCAATATATGATTTGAAAGAGGCTATTAGCTTGTTTACTTATAGGATTACGTTCAATGGTCACAGAATGCACTATCAGGGTAAATAAGGCAAAATATTCCAGGAGAACGATGAAAGTGGCAATTAAAGAATACCCTAGGATAGGTAGCCATTGGATGAGGAATCTCAATGGAAATATGCAAAACAAAACAAATTGAAGGGTTATCTGTAATCTATTCATTGTGCTTGAGGTTTAGATGTGGTTTGGCGAGGATGGGAAATCTTCAATCTTTTGGATATAAATGTCAGAATCCATTTCCGTTCACTACAGCTTGTGCCCAATAGAAAGATTATTGCAATGGCTACTGCCACATCTATAGTTAGTGAGAGAAATAGTATGTAAAAGGAAGTTGTTTCAAAATGGGTGAAATATAAGGTCAATGAACATATTGCAGAAGAGTATGTGACGGGCCAAACGATATCTTTGTAGTAGGACTTTATGGGTATGTCTAAAATTTGTGATAAAATCCAAACCCTGAAAAATAGCACAGACACGCTTATTGCTGTAAGGATTATCATAGAGGTGATTGGAGGGGCGCCTATTTTAAAACCGATGTAGCAGACAGGTATAAATAAGAGTGTTTGAAGTCCGGTTCCGATTTGATATTTTTTCAAGTCTCCTGTTGCTCTCACAGTTTGTGTGATAGGATACTCAAAGGTGTGAGCGATGCATAGAATCAGTGTCCATTGAGAAAAAAGAACCATCTCAGGTGTTACTTGCTCTGTTCCTAACCAAAGTTGCAGCACATGTTGCATATTGAAAATTAGAGGGAGGGTGAGGATTAGAATCAGGTAAAGGGAATATCTAGAACTATTAAGAACTAATTGTTTGGTGTGGCTTTTTTTACCGTTAGCATAGGTTTTTACTATTTGTGGATTTACAGCCATGAAAAAATTGGAAACGAAAGAAATTACAACAGTATGCACATTGTCAGAAATGGCTTTTGCTGTGTTGATAGTTGGACCAAAGAATATATTCAGAAGGATTGCTTGTCCCTGAACGTTCATTATACTCGTTGTCGTTCCAAATAAATTCCAACCAATAAAAGACAATTGATATTTTATGGTAGGTTTGTCCCAGCATAATTTGTATCTACAACCTTCCAATTTCAGCCTACAGAAGATAACATATGTCAAATTAGACAGTAGATGTGCGATAGCAGTCAAAAAAACAATGGCTATCAGCTTATCAAAAGGAATGATATATAGGAGAAATACAGCAGCAAGTTTTAGACAAGCATCTAATAAAGACACAAAGGCAAAAATGTCCATCTTTTCATATGCAATAACAGCTGATGTATATGGAATGACCAACGTGCTAATTGCGAAGTCTATAATAGTGAGCTGGAAAATACATTGGGCAGCGGATAAACGCTCCAAAGGTATTGTAAGGAAGTGAGAAATAACGTAAGGCCCTATAATTTCAAATAGCAAAATTCCTATAATAGTGGTGAGTAGGAAAAGGTTAATCAGCATACTGAAAATTTGGCGATATCTGTACAGGTCATTTTTACCCAGCTCAAAAGCAAGGAATCGTTGGGCTGCATTTACCATAGCAGTAGTGATAATACCCATGAAAGCTAATAGACCCGCTATAACATTTCTGATTCCGAAATCCTCAACACCAAGTATTTGCAGTGTAATTCTGGTTGTATAAATGGAGACAATCGTGATTACGATCATCCTAAAATAGAGAATTAACGAATTCCTTGCAATTCTTTTGTTGTTTTGCAATTCTTCCATTGTGGACTTACATTATCTTTTTTGAGCAATGGATGCGATTGAGTAGGAACAGCTTTACACGTTTTCTGAGTCCCATTGTAAAATAATATGGTGATAACATGAAATACAGTCTGAATAATTGAAGAGCCTTTTTATACTCACCTTCTCGAAAATAAGGGATAAGCACCATGCCATAATGCAAAGCTAATGTCTTGTTTCTGAATCCATGTTCAATCGAGTCGACAGCTTCAATTTCAGATGCGAATTTATTTAAAAAGCATTCTTTGAGTTGCAACATAGAATGAGAATTCGGATTGTTGTCGTTGCCTCCGGTACCGAGTTCCAAAAGAACCTCTTTTAAACAACCGATTTGGTAGTTCGCCTTAAAGAATCGAAGAAGCAATTCATAATCTTGATGACGGCGGAAAGACTCATCAAACCCCTTGATTGAACGCAGTGCCTGAGTGAGAAACATGAGTGAGGGTGTGAACATTTTAGCTTCCATTAGTAGTAAGTGTTTAGTTGCATTGCCCTCGTATGGCAACGTATCTATATGGACGCCATTTCGTTGAGCCAAGCAATACACGGCATTAAATTCAGGATGACGTTCCAAATAGTTAACCTGACGTTCTATCTTTGTAGGTAGGAACCAATCGTCATCGTCTAAAAACGCAATGTATTTTCCGTGTGCGAATTTTATCCCTGTGTTACGGGCAGCTGCTCCATTCTTGTTCTCGGAATGCTTAAGATAAACAACGCGGCGTTCGGTCATGTAGGATGCTAGAACAGATTCTGTAGCTTTTCTCTCTTGAGAATAAGGATTATTATCATCCACAATGATAATTTCTATATTAGTATATGTCTGTTCAAGGGCCGAATGCAAAGCCCTGCCTATAACATCTTGTCCCCTGTACGTTGGGATAATAATGGAAACCAATGCCTTATCCATATTACACACTGTCAAATTTTTGATACATCAAATAATCATGCACTGAGATCCCATGCGGACTGCAACAGCCTGGTGGCTATTTTCCGATTCCTATATGAATGATGCACAAGAAGTTGTGTGACCCATGAGCATTTCAAACCATTTTTCAACTCTTTGCGAAGGAAAAAAGCATGACCCAACAGCCGTTCTCCATTGTAGCACAGAGAGACATACATATTGGGATTCTCCCCTAATCGCCGATATGCCAAAGGGGAGAGCTTGATGTGTTGGCCCTGCTTTTTGGGGTCGTCTTTCCCACTATACACACCATAGTTCTCAGAGTAGAGTTTGGAGCAGGCTATCTGCTGTTCAGCTGTCATGGCTGAACATTTAATGGTCTTGAATGTGGGATTGAATATGCTTAACATTTAATGGTTGTACTTCTTAAATTAGCTGCATGGTCTTGTGCCGTGAACGAACATAATTGTGCTCATTGCTAATGAGCACTGAAATTCGGCGTAAAGGTACGCAAAAATACTCAGTTGATAACTTGCTTGTGGTTAAAAAGTCTTAAAGGTGTAACTTTGAGGGTTGGATTTGCCTTTTATGAGGTGTGCAAGGTTGAGTTGTGGTCGTGGGGAAGATGTGTTGGCGGTTGTTTGTTGTTGAATGGTGTTGAAAACAAGAATGCGTGCCCTGTTGATGGATAGGACACGCATTATGGTGTGGTTGGTGGGGTCTTAAGATTACTTTGGAATAAGAAGTTGCTGCAAGGTCTATTGCACGTTGAGAGTGAGGTCCTTGGCATTGGGGTCGGTGGCGGTGACAGTCGCTGTTTGCCCTCTGGCGATTTTCTCGTCGAGGATGAGCTGGCAGAATGGGTCCTCGACAGCGGTTTGGATGAGCCGTTTGAGTGGGCGTGCTCCAAACTGCACGTCGTAGCCTTTGGCGGCCAGCCATGAGCGTGCGCTGTCGTCGAGTGAGATGCCGTAGCCCATTTCGTTGATGCGTGCTTGCAGCGGGCGCATCTCAATGTCAACGATGCTCTTGATGCTCTCGGGTGTGAGCTGGTCGAAGAAGATGATGTCATCCAGGCGGTTGAGAAACTCGGGCGAGAACTGGCGCTGCAGGGTTTTCTGTATGATGCTGCGGGCGTAGTCGCGGTCGGCGGCGTTGGCCGGTCGTGTGAAGCCTATGCCCTGTCCGAACTCCTTGAGCTGGCGTGTGCCGCTGTTGGATGTCATGATGATGACGGTGTTGCGGAAGTCAACTGTAGTGCCATTGCCATCGGTCAGACGGCCTTCATCCATCACTTGAAGCAGGACGTTGAAAATGTCTGAGTGTGCCTTTTCTATCTCGTCGAGGAGAACAATGCTGTAGGGCTTGCGGCGCACGCGGTCGGTGAGCTGTCCGCCTTCCTCATAACCCACGTAGCCCGGAGGTGCTCCCACCATGCGGCTCACAGTGTGTTTCTCCATGTATTCGGACATATCGACACGTATGAGTGCGTCCTCGGAGCCAAAGAGAGCCACGGCGAGGCGCTTGGTGAGGTAGGTCTTTCCCACGCCTGTCGGTCCGAGGAAAAGGAAGGTGCCTATGGGTTTGTTGGGGTCTTTGAGCCCCACGCGTGAGCGCTGAATGGCCTTGACGAGTTTGTCCACGGCTTCGTCCTGGCCGACTACAGCCCCCTTGATTGCTGTGGAGAGGTTGCGTAGGCGCTCGTTCTCGCTCTCGCCAACGCGCTGCACGGGTATTCCTGTCATCATGGCCACGACGTCAGCTATCTGCTGCTCGTCGATGGTTTCCCGATGGTCTGTTTGTTCGCGTTCCCAGTCTTTGCGCATCTGTTCGAGGCGTGCCTCTTCGTTGGCAAGCTGGTCTCGATAGTCGGCTGCAAGTTCGAAGTTCTGGCGCTTCACGGCCTCGTTTTTCATCTCCTGCAGGTGCTGGCAGAGTTCTTCCTTCTGGGTGATTTCTGCCGATACGGGTATGCTGATGAGGTGTGCGCGTGAGCCAGCTTCGTCCATGACGTCGATGGCCTTGTCTGGTAGGCTGCGGTCGGTCATGTATCGGTCTGTGAGTCGCACGCAAGCCTCAAGGGCTGCGTCGGAGTAGCGCACGTTGTGGTGGTCCTCATACCGCTCCTTGATGTTGGCGAGGATTTGTAGCGTCTCGTCAACGGTGGTCGGTTCCACCATCACTTTTTGGAAGCGACGTTCGAGGGCGCCGTCCTTCTCTATACTCTTCTTGTATTCGTCGATGGTGGTGGCGCCGATGCATTGCACTTCGCCGCGTGCCAGTGCGGGTTTGAGCATGTTGGCGGCATCCATGGTGCCAGCTGCCGACCCCGCGCCGATGATGGTGTGGATTTCGTCGATGAAGAGAATGATCTCCTTGTGTGCTTGCAGCTCGGTGATGATGGCTTTGAGGCGTTCCTCAAACTGTCCGCGGTACTTGGTGCCGGCCACGACGCCGGCCATGTCGAGCACGATGACACGTTTGTCCATGAGCAGACGCGACACTTTCCGCTGCACGATGCGCAGTGCGAGTCCCTCTACGATAGCGCTTTTGCCCACTCCAGGGAGACCTATGAGTATGGGGTTGTTCTTCTTGCGGCGGCACAGGATTTGGGCCACGCGCTGTATCTCGCGCTCACGGCCCACGACGGGGTCGAGCAGCCCCTCTGCTGCTGCCTTGGTGAGGTCTGTGCCGAAGGTGTCGAGGGCTGGGGTGCCGCTGCCATTGGCATTTCCAGAGCGCTTGCCGCCCTTGCGCGATGCCGTGGTGGCACCGCCTTGGCGTGGGGTGTTGCGGAAATCGTCTTCCTCGTCATCATCCTCGTCGTCATCATCGGAGCTAAAGCCGAAGCCCGCTGTGGGGTTTTGCTTCTGCGTGAGGGTGGCTTGCACGCCTTGGTAGTCCACGTCCATGCCGTTGAGCACGCGGCATGCGCTGTTGCCAGTCTCGCGCAGCAGCGCCAGCAACAAATGTTCTGTCTGTGCGCTCTCGGCCTTCATGGACCTTGCTTCGAGCAGCATAAGTTTTATGATGCGACTGGATGCTGCACTGAGCAGCTGGTCGTCGGCAAAATACTCCGACCCGTCGCTGCCAGCTGCATCGAGCTGTTGTTTCAGCACTTTGAGGTTTACGCCCAGTTGGCGCAATATGGTGACGGCCAGGCATTCCTCATCGCGTATCAGACCCAGCAACAAGTGTGCTGGCTCCACGGCGCGTGCTTTTAGCCGTGATGCCTCTTCCTTGCCGTAAGAAAGTATCTGTGAAAGTTGGGGCGAAAACTTGTTCTCCATCTTAATCTTCTCCTGTGTGTGACTCCTATAGGATTCTAACCTATAACCTTCTGATCCGTAGTCAGATGCTCTATACAGTTGAGCTAAGGAGCCAATCTTTTCCTCAAACACGCTGCAAAGGTACGGCGTTTTGCTGAGATGTGCAAGCGTTTTGAGGAAAAAGATTATATAATTGTTATTTCTTGAGCAATTCCACCGAGCGCCGCACGAAATTGGTCAGTGCCTCGCCGCGAAGGAGTCCGTTTTGCAGCAGTGCCAAGTCGATGAGTTGGTGCACGCTCTCCTGGTCCTTGGCCCAGTCGGCAAGAACGTTCTTGCGTTTCTGTTCCTGAGCCTCGATGTCGGTGCGGCATTTGTTCATGTCCTCGCGCTCGGCCTCGGTAATCTCGTCGTACTTCTTCTTGTCCTGCTCGGCCTGGAGCACCTGACGGCGCGCGTTGAGTCCTCTCAGTTCGGCTTCGATGGGCTTTAGCGTCTCGGCCGTGGCGGCTTCGCTCTTCTCGAGCACGTCCTTTATCAGTGGCGAGTCGGTGTTGAGGACGAGGCTGTACATGTCGGGCATGTCGCCATAGAAGCCCATTCCCGGCTGTATGCGTGCCATGTCCTTCATTCGGCGCATATACTCGCTTTGTGTTATGACCACGGGCATTGCTTCTTCGCCCAATGCCTGTGCCTCAACGTGGTAGTTGACCTTGTCGGTGCGTGGCATCTGTGTCTCAAACACAGCTGATAGGTTTGCAGCTCGGTCGGCCGAAAGTTCTTCACGGCTCTGGTCGTCCTTCTGTATGAGGCGTTCGAGCACGTCGGCATCGACGCGGGTGAAGGTTGTTTTCTCCATCTTGCGCTCGAGCATCTGCACGAGAGGCGTGTCGAGTTGTCCGTCGAGCAGCAGTACGTTGTAGCCTCGTGCGCGCGCGTTATCTATATAGGTATATTGTTCTTCGCGGTCGGCGGCGTAAAGATATATGAGCTGTCCATCCTTGTTGGTCTGCTGATCCTTGATGAGTGCCTGATATTCCTCGAGCGTGTAGTACTTGCTCTCAGTGTCCTTGACGAGGAAGAAAGCCTTAGCCTTCTCGTAGAAGTCGTCCTCGGTGAGCATCCCGTAGGAGATGAAGATTTTGATGTCATCCCATTTAGCCTCGAAGTCCTTGCGGTCGCTCTTGAAGAGGGAGCTGAGGCGGTCGCTGACCTTCTTGGTGATATATCCGCTGATTTTCTTTACGTTCTGGTCGCTCTGCAGGTATGAGCGCGACACGTTCAGGGGTATGTCTGGTGAGTCTATGACGCCATGGAGCAGCGTGAGGAAGTCGGGCACAATGCCTTCGACCTGGTCTGTCACGAACACCTGGTTGCAGTAGAGCTGAATCTTGTTGCGCTGCAGCTCGAGGTTGTTCTTGATTTTCGGGAAATAAAGGATGCCGGTGAGATGGAAGGGGAAATCCACGTTGAGATGAATCCAGAACAGCGGCTCATCGGCCATGGGGTAGAGCTGGCGGTAGAAGGTCTTATAGTCCTCGTCGTTGAGTTCTGATGGCTTGCGTGTCCACAACGGTGTGGTGTCGTTGACTTGGTTGTCGGCATCGGTGTCCTGCATCTTGCCATCCTTCCACTCCTGCTTCTTGCCAAACACGACAGGCACGGGCAGGAAGCGGCAGTATTTCTTGAGCAGCCCTTCGAGCTTGTCGTGCTCGAGGAAGTCCTTGCAGTCCTCGGAGAGGTGCATGACGATGTCCGTGCCTCGGTCGGCCTTCTCCACCTCCTCGATGGTGTATTCCGGCGAGCCGTCGCAGCTCCACTTCACGGCAGGTGCATCCTGATAGCTGCGTGTGATGATATCAACGCGGTCGGAGACCATGAACGAGCTGTAGAATCCCAGTCCGAAATGGCCTATAATGGCGTTGGCATCTTCCTTGTACTTGTCGAGGAAGTCGTTGGCCCCGGAGAACGCAATCTGGTTGATGTACTTCTCAATCTCCTCGGCTGTCATGCCTATGCCGCGGTCGGAGACGGTGATGGTTCCGGCCTCTTTGTCGGCGGTGATGCTCACCTTCAGCTCGCCCATCTCTCCCTTGAAGTCGCCTTTGCCAGCCAGCGTTTTCAGTTTCTGCGTGGCATCGACGGCGTTGGACACTATCTCACGGATAAAGATCTCGTGGTCTGAATAGAGGAATTTCTTGATGACAGGGAATATGTTCTCTGTCGTCACTCCGATATTACCTTTTTGCATGTTGATGTTGTTTGTTGGATATGTCAGAGCGACAACCAACAAAAGGAGTGCCAAATGGTGCCGAAGTGTCGTTTTCCTGTCAATTAGGCACTAAATCTGCCATGTCGCCACACACGTCGGCCACATCTTCGAGTGTCTGAAGTGACACGGAGGTCAAGTTCAGCTCGGCCGCCATCTCGAGCAGGCGTGCCAATGGCGACGGCTGCCGTCGCGGCGTCGTGGCGCCGGCCTCTGTCGTTGCGGCGCCGTTGCCGTCAGTCGTTGTCGTGCCATCGGTGGCATCTGTGGTGTCGTCGGCACCGTTGGCGAAGGTGAACAGTGGCGGCAGCCTCACCAGTCCATCGTTGCGCACGATGGTGGTTGTCAGCTGTTGCGGCAGGCGGGTGGGTTTGCCCTCGGTGCCGGTAGGCATTGGTGTGAGCGATGCAGGTGTGTGGCACACCCTGTTGTCGCCGTCCTCCCATCGCAGCAGCTCACCCGTGGCAGCATTCACGATGACATATTTGTACTCGAAAGGCAGGTGCAGTGCCGTGGCGCTCAACGAGAGGCGCCATTCACACATCCCGGTGTGGGCCATGCGCAAGGCACGCCGTGGGCGCCAGTCGCCCAGTGGCGGCTGCGACCCCAGCAGTGCCACGGCCTCGCCTTCGCCGAGGGTTGGTGCCAGCACCCTGAGCACTATGGTCTGTGCGAAAAGCGGTGTGTGGATGTCGGTTCCAGTGTTGTTGGCAGCCCAGGCGTTGAACGCCGGGTCGAAGAGCCAAGGCTGTGCCGGTGTCTCCATCCAGAAGTCGTCGAGGATGAAGCTGCGCCCTGCATCGGCATCAAAGAGCCGCGGCACCCGGCTCCATTCGTGGCGCACTGTTTCTTCGCCTCTGCACACCACATATCTGTATGCAAACTGTCGGATCTTGGTGCCGGTGGTGCGATAGTCTGTCTGCCAGACGTTTCCGTCGTCGGTGACCATGTGTAGCAGCACGGGTGTCTCGCGTGAGCGTTCTCCTTTCAGTGTGAGTTCAACACACACATCCTCACCCCATTGCGCCCTGTAATGTATGGAGAAATGAAATGTCATGGTATTTGTTTTTGTCGCATTTTGCGCGTAAAGATAGGCAAAGTTTGCAAACCATCCTCACGTTTGGCCAAATATTTTTGCAAAAAGCATATAATATTGAATTCTTCGCCAAATAATTTGGATGTTTCGCGGTATGTGCCTACCTTTGCAGTGGCAAAAGCAGAAAAGCCCTCGCTCTTAGACATCATTGCAATGCATCAGCATAGCCGCATCGGTTAGATTGGGAGACTCATCAATAACATCAGAATACCGAGACCGTTTCACGCTCCAATGGCGGGCTGCGCCCTTCGGGGTAACCTCTTCACGGAGGCCGGCAGATTACAAAGGACGTGGACCCTCAAATCATATCTTCTCGGAGTTCTCATCACATCATCGATGCGGCTTTTTTTGTGTCTGCTTCCCAATTAGTGAAGTGAAGAGGCGTTGCCATTGGCCCATTATGTTGCTCTCGCTGTAGCTGTGTGCCCGCTCTAAGGCGCAGTGTGCGGCCTTTTTGCGCCAAGCCTCGTCGCCGATGGCTTGTGAGATGGCTGCGGCCAGGGCTGCCACGTCGCCGCAGGCCACGAGCATGCCCGTGCTGTTGTCGCCGATGATTTCTGCTGGTCCGCTTGGGCAGTCGAAGCTCACTACGGGCAGACCGCACGCCATGGCCTCGATAATCACCATGCCGAATCCCTCGTAGCGCGACGAGAGCACAAAAAGGCTGCTCTCGCTGTAGCGCGAGCGTATGTCGGTAGCTGCGGGGTGTAGCGTTGCAGCCTCGTCGGTGAGTCCCAGCTCGCGTGCCATCTGCTCGTAGGGGGTGCGGTCGCCGTCGCCATAGATGTCGAGATGCCAACTGGGATATTGGCGGTGCACATCGGCCCATGCCTGCAGCAGCATGTCGAAACCTTTCTGGTAGCTGTAGCGCCCCACGGCGATGACGCGGCGGCTGTCGGCGCCGGCAGCCGGCTCATTGGCCACGTCGAAAGGCAGTGGGTTGGCGATACAATACACGTTGTCCAGCTCCGGCCATGCCTCACGTTCGCCCTCCGTCAGCACCACCATGGCGTCGAGCCTCCTGGCGTGGGTCAGTAGCTGGCGTCCCCACAGGCGCTCCAACCATCGGCGCAGTGTCCCTCGTTCGTTGTCTTCGAAGTGGCGGTAATGCGAGCGTGTGACATGCAGCTCGCCCACCTTGACGCTCCCGTCGGGGATGTTGCAGATGAAGTTAACCTCGCGGCGCATGGTGGTCACGACGATGTCGGCGCGCAGCTCCATGAGCGTGCGCCGCAGCGCCCGCCGGTAGCGCCATATACAAAGCAGATAGATGAGCGCCCGCCGCCACAGAGGCTTGTTCCACATCCGCTCGAAGCCTATGCCGAGCTGCACCACCCGTACCCGTGGCGACAGGGGATAGTAAGGCTTGTGCCCACCGCCGTCGGTGAGCACCACCGTGACATCGTGCCCGAGCACGTCGGCCAGGTGGTTCACCTTCGTGGTGAGCACACGCTCTACGCCTCCCGCCAGATATAGCGACGGTGTGGAATAGACGATTCTCATTCGTCCTTGTCGGAGCCTTCGATTTTACTCATCTTGTCGCCGGAATAGTCGAAGGCCATATAGACATGCTTGGGCTTGAGCACCTCGGCGAATTTAGGGCGCCACTTGCGCTTCACCTCCAGCTCGGCGGCGTCGGCCTTGAACTTGGCATCGAGGAGTTGCGTGGCCTGGCTGTCGGTGATGGTGCCGGCCTTGCGTGCTGCCTTGTATTTGTCCTTTAGGTCTTCGTAAGCCTGCGTAGCAGCTTTCTTCTCTTCGAGGTACTGACGCAGCAGGGGTTCAAATGCAGCTTGTGTCTTTTTGTCGATGTGCATGTTGCGCATGGTGTAGGCCACGCGTAAGTCAGTTTTTCTCCCAGCCTGTGCGGGTTGGACGGCGGTGAGTGTGATGCAGCATATTGCTGCGAGGAGCAGTTTTCTCATTTCGTTGGGTTTATGATGTGTTTTGTTGAAAGGTGTGCTGTCATCTTGCGTAAAGGCGTGCTATGAGGTCCGGGCGATGCATGCGTCTCAGCTCCAGCTCTATGCGCTGTCGCTGCTCGGGTTTGTACCAGAAGAAGAACATGCGCTGTGCCTGTTTCTGTTCCGGCGAGCGGGCCACGAAGATGCGTTGCATGGTGTCGGGGTCGAATCCCGTGGCAAACATTGTTGTGGCGGTGGTCATCGGCGTGGGTGTGAAGTCCTGCACCTGTTCCAGGTGGAAGTCCAGCTGCTTTGTGGCCACAGCCAGCTCCGCCATGTCCTCGGGGCGGCAGCCCGGGTGCGAGCTAATGAAGTATGGTATGACCTGCTGCCGCAGCCCTGCCCTGCGGTTGATGTCGTCGAAGATGCGCTTGAACTGGTGGAAAAGGGCAAACGGCGGCTTGCGCATGAGCTTCAGCACGGTGTCCGCCGTGTGTTCGGGTGCCACCTTCAGGCGCCCGCTGACGTGGTGCAGTATGAGCTGTCGCGTGTAGTCGCGTGCGGCCTGGTTGAGGCGGGCATCACCCCAGTCGTGGAGCAACAGGTCGTAGCGCACCCCGCTGCCCACGTAAGCATGGCGCACGGCGGGATGAGCCGCCACGGTGCGGTATATGTCGAGCAGTGGCGAGTGGTCGCCGTTGAGGTTGGGGCAGATGGTGGGTGCTATGCACGATGGTCGTGTGCACCGTCGGCATGCGGCCTCCTTGCGTCCGCGCATGCGGTACATGTTGGCCGACGGGCCTCCCAGGTCGCTGATGGTGCCTCGGTAGTCAGGCATGTGCACCACCGCTTCCACCTCGCGCATGATGCTTTCCTTCGAGCGCGATGCCACGAACTTGCCCTGATGGGCGCTGATGGTGCAGAAGGCACATCCGCCAAAGCACCCCCGGTGTAGGCTGATGGAGTGGCGTATCATCTCGTAGGCCGGGATGCGGTGGCCGTTATATTTGGGGTGTGGCAGCCGCGTGTAGGGTAGGTCGAAGCTGTGGTCGATCTGCTCCGTGGTCATGGGAGGGCATGGCGGGTTCACCACCACCCACTTGTCACCCGTTGGCTGTATGATGCGTGCTGACGCCTGCCAGCGGTTGCTCTCGCGTTCGACGATGGCGAAATTCTCGGCATGCAGACGCGGCGTGGTTGCCGCGGCCTCGAAAGCGTGGAGCACGATGTCTGTGGGGCGTATGCCGCCGGGTATGTCGCTGGGCGCTGTGTGGAGTGTTACTGTCTGTGGCAGTGGGGTGGGTGAGCAGATGGCTTCTCGCAGGGCTTCGCGTGTGAGCAGCGCATTGCCCTGCGCATCGTAGTGCAGTGCCGGGTGAGCGCTTTCCAGCGTCTGCAGTGCGCGTTGTGCCAGTTCCGTCATTGGCTGTTCGCCCATGCCATAGACGATGAGGTCGGCGTCGCTGTCACAGAGTATGCTCGGGCGCAGCCTCTCTTGCCAGTAGTCGTAGTGGGCCAGGCGTCGCAGCGATGCCTCTATGCCGCCGAGCACCACGGGCACGTCGGGATAGAGCCGCCTCACACATTGTGTATAGACGATGGTGGGATAGTCCGGCCTCAGTCCGGCACGCCCGTCGGGGCTGTAGGCATCGTCAGAGCGCCGCCGCCGTGCAGCGGTGTATTTGTTGACCATCGAGTCCATGGCGCCAGGCGCGATGCCGAAGAACAGGCGCGGGCGCCCCAGCCGCGAGAAGTCGCGCAGGTCGCCATGCCAGTCGGGCTGTGGGATGATGGCCACGCGAAAGCCTTCGGACTCAAGCACCCTGCCAATGACGGCCGCGCCAAACGAGGGGTGGTCCACGTAGGCATCGGCCGAGAGCAGGATGATGTCGGCGTCGTCCCACCCGCGCAAGGCCATCTCCTTGCGTGTGGTGGGCAGGTATTGCGTGAGCTGTGGCATCGGTGTCGGCATATAGTGGCGGTGGCTGCGCTGTGTGGCTATCGCGCCAACAGGCGGTTGAGCAACTCCTTGTTGATGGCCAGCAGCTTGCGTTGCTGCGACTTGATGTCGCCGGTAATCTGGTCGTAGAGATCCTGGAAGATGTGCATCACGGGTTCCTTGGGCCTGTCGTTGCGCTCATTGACCACCATGCGCAACCCTTTGGGTTCGCTGCGGATGTCGATGTCGATGCCAGCCTCGGCAGGTTCGCCATCGTAGTGTATCACCCCCGGCATCGAGCGGTGAACGTGCAGGCTGTGGCACTGGTAGGTGTGTATGGCAGGGTTCTTGTCGAGGGTGCCGCGCAGCATCTGCATGACGATTTGCGGCGCCTTGAGCATCGTGAACGGCTCCATGATGGTCACGTCGAGCAGGCCGTCGCTCATCGAGGCCTGCGGGGCAATCTGGAAGTTGTTGCCATACTGCGAGGCGTTGCCGCACGCCACGAGGAATGCCGTGTGGCTCTCATGCTGTCCGTCGAGAGTGAGTTCGTAGGCTTCGGGTTTGTATGAGAGCCCGTCCTGCAGCGCTTTCTCTATGTATGTGCCGAGGCCGCGCTTGCCGGCGGATGCAAATTTCTCGCTGATGAAAGCGTCGAACCCCATGCCGCATGTGCAGAAGAATGGTATGTCGTTGATGAGGCCATAGTCCAGCTCGGCAATGTGGCAGTCGTTGATGACACGCAGCGCCCCGTCGGGGTCCATGGGGATCTGCAGGTGGCGCGCCAGGCCGTTGCCGCTGCCCATGGGCACTATGGCCAAGGCGGTGTTGGTGTGGCACAGCGAGCGTGCCACCTCGTTGACGGTGCCGTCGCCGCCAATGGCCACGCACACATCGACATCGTTGCGCACGGCCTCGTGTGCCAGTTCGGCGGCGTGGCCTCGGTGGTCGGTCCATTCCACCTGCCACTCGAAGCGCTCGGCGTCGAGAAACTGCGGAATGCTGGCCACGATGGGTTCCTTGCTCCGTGTGCCGGAGATGGGGTTGGCTATGAAGAGAAGTCTTGTCTTGCTCATGTTCAGTGTGTTAAGGTCTTGCGCCCACGGCTGATGTACAGCTCGTTCGGGCGTCTCTGAGAGGGTTCCACGCGTGTGCCGTCGAGGCGGAAGGTGGGAGCCGTGGTGTTTGTCCCGGTGTCGGGGCGTGGTATGTTGCTCAGGCCAACGCTCTCGCCGTTGGCCAGGCGCGTGAGTTCGTCTTCCGACAAGGCGTAGTTGTAGATGCGCACATCGTCGATGCTCCCCTTGAGCATGGGGTCAGCGCGGAACTGGCTTCGGCCCACATAGTTGAAGATGGGCATGAAGTCGGCAGGGCGCTCGGTGGCGTTGAGCTTGGCCACCGCCGTTCCGTTGACATACAGGCGTATGCCGTCGGCGGCAAACACCGCAGCCACATGCTGCCAGCTGTTGGTGGCAAGGGCTGTCGAGGCATCGGCATAGCGCTCTGTGGAGCCGTTCTTGATGGCTATGCGCATCCTTGACGTGGAGCCGTTCTTCGGCGAGACGAAGAAATAGTGGTCGGTGTCGAGGCCGAAGTCAAACAGTCGCTGCCAGCCGCTGCCGCCTGTCCAATAGACCCATGTGGCCACGGTTAGCTCCGCGCTGGCGGCAATGGTGGCCGGCAGTTGCAGGAACTGTGTGGTGCCGTTGAGCTGCAGTGCCTGGCCCTTGACACCCTCGGCGAGGGTTGGTGTGCCGTACAGGGCCGCGTGGTTGGCATTGGGTGTGCTGTCGGTGAGGCTGTCGGCGGCGATGTGCATGATACACGCTGGCGCGTCGGTGGGTGCTGCCGTGGCTATGTTGCTGGCCTCGGAGAGGTTCAGGCTGGCGTCGCGTGCGCGTACCTTATAATAATATGTCGTTGCTGGCAGCGTGGTGTTGTCGGTATATTCCGTGGTGGCAATGCCCTGGTTGATGACGTGCCACGAGGTCTGGTCTGTCGAGCGCAGGATGGTGTATGTCTCCACGTCCGTGTCGGCGGGTGCTGTCCATCTGAGGCTTATGCTTGCGCTGTGCGCTGTGGCTTCGAGAAGCGTGGGCGCTGCGGGTGCCACGGCGTTGTAGTTCACTGCCACCGGCAGCAGTCGCCACTGCTGGCATGGCTCACCGCTGAATGTGCCCTGGTTGACGTTGCGGTTGGCGGCACGTATGGCGGTTGCCGATGTCGTTGGCGACACCTGCAGGTAGTGGCCGCTCTGGCGGTTGCGCAGGTAGAACCACCCGTCGCCGGCGTATTCTATGGTCCACTGTATGTTGATGTCCGTCTCGGAACTCATATACACATTGGCCAGGTTGTCGATGGTCCAGCGGTCCACACCGAGGCGCAGGTTGGCATTCTTGGCGCTGGCCAGACGGTAGTAGCTGAAGTCACCGCCCACGCGCAGCTCCACGGGTGCCACCGTCCACTGCTGACCCACGCTGTTGGCGGCATTCACCTGGCACACGTTGGCGCCTACGGCTGGGGTGTTGCCCGCCGGGGCGAGATAGCGGCCGCTGGCGCGGTTCACGATGCGGTACTGTGTGGCCTCGAGCGGCAGCGGCGGCATCACGTCGTCGCCGCCCTGTATGTTCACCAGCCCTTCGGCGTTGGTCTGTCCTGTCTGGTAGGCGGTGCCGCCGGGCAGCGTCATGTTGTACTCGCGTGTGGGGCCGTGGCCGTTGTAGAACACGTCGTGGTCGGTGGCGGCGAAGCGGAAGGTCGTCGTTGCCGCTTGGCGCTCGCTGGTGCCGCCGAAGCCCTGCACGTAGCCCGAGGGGTGGCGATATACGCTGGCCGCCGTCCAGTTGCTGCGGTTCTCGGCATATCCCAGGCGTGTGCCGCGGCTGGCGCGCATGAATTGTGAGCGTGTGTGGTCACACGTGCCCCACCAGATGGCCTTGCCCAGGCCGTACTCCGATGCCACCATGGCTTCCATGGTGTTGTGTAGCTCGTCGGCCACGCCCACCTTGCCGTCGGCTGCCACGCGCTGGTAGAAGGCAACGAAATTGTCAAACGACCCGGCCAGCTGGTGTGTGTTGCCCTCTTCGAGGTAGTTCTTGCAGTAGTTGTACCACTCCAGCGCGCGGTCGTTGTTGAGGGTGTTGCCGCCGCACAGCGCCACGTCGGCAAACTCCCCGCTATATGTCTCATCGGTGCGCAGTGTGCGGCAGATGGCGAGGAAGTCGGCCTTCGTGCCCTGGTGCCAGGGCGAGTAGTCGGGTTCGTTGAATGGCGACACGCTGCTCACGGTGAGTCCCTTGCTCTCGACGTATTTCTTTGTCAGATAGATAAGTTCGGCCCAACGTGCGGCTTGCGTGGTGGTGCTGCTGCTGCGATAATAGTTGGTCACCTGCTCCAAGGTGCCTTCCATCTGGTCGGAGTTGAGGTTGATGGTGGCGTTGGGGGCGTGCTTGGCAATGCGTATGCGGTCGTCGAGCGTCTTTTTCTGTGCTGCTGTGAGCGAGCCGTTGAGGGCCTCGGTGTTGGTGGTCTGGAAGCTGATGCGTATGAGGTCGATGAGGTCGGCGCCGGCAAAGGCTATGCCTCTCAGCACATTCTGGTCCCACAGCCAGGCCAGGTCGAGACCCCACTTGATGTCGGGTAGCTTCTCGCCCGCGTCGTCGATGCGGAAGGGTACGGTGGTGTGGGGCACGTCTCCGGCCGTTGTTGCCGATGCGCCCGATGGTGTCTGTGCGGCTGCCGTGGCGGCGACGCAGCACATGATGGCGATGAGGTGATACTTGCGCATAGTGGTGAGTGGTTGGTCGTTGTTGCGTTAAGGTCAGGGCAGTATGGCCGCCACGGCCTGTGCCATGGGGAAGTAGAACTGCCACACGAAGGCCAGTGCAATGAGTGCGGCCACGGAGGTGACATTGATGAGCGTAGCCACGATGGTGGTCTGGCGTCGGCGGCGCATCATCTCATTGCGCTTTGCAAGATGGCTTATGCGCAGTCTGAGCATTTCCTGCTGCTGCAGCTCGCGCTCGATGAGGGCATCGAGCATGTGCTCGTTGCCGACCACGTAAGCAGTGTCGGCATGTCGTGGGGTTGGGGGGGTAATGTTTGTGTTCATAAGTCGTAGCGTTTGAAGAGTTGTTGCACCTGCTGGCGAAGCCGTTGCATGCACTTGTACTTGCTGGTCTTCAGCCCCATCTTGGACGTGTTCTCCTGGCGTTGGCTCAGGATGTCGTCGAGGGTGCGTTGTTGGTAATAGAAGAGCGTGAGGATTTCGCGGCAGCGGTCCGACATGGCCAGTATGCAGTCGCTGACAATGCGCTCGCGTGCCGTCTGCGCTTCCTGTTCCTCGGGCGTGGTGGCTCCATAACGTTCTGTGGCGAGCGCGTCGATGGCATCGGTGCTTGCCATGGCGTCCATGCTGACGTTGCGGCTGTTGCTGCGTTGCAGCTCCCAGTGCTTGCGCTGTGCCACCGACATGAGGAAAGTGGTCAGTGAGCTGGTCATGGGGCGTGCCTCGCCCTCCGTCCAGCGGCACAGCCTGCCGTCGATGACCTCTATGCGTCGCGTCTCTATCTCGCGCCATAGGTGTAGCAGTGCGTCCTGGAAGATGTCGTCGATGTCGGCATCGGCCACGAAGAAAGCCCCGGCATGGCGGCGGAAGTAGGCGTGGCAGTCGCTGTACATTCGTTCGAGACGCGCATTGTCGCGACCGAGCACGGCTGCTACCATGTCGGCATCCGTCCAGCGTTGATGTCTGAGGAAAATCTTCATTATGCCTTTTATGAGCGTTGGTGCATGGCAGTAACCCACGTGTGCGCGAAAAATCGCGGCAAAGATAGGGCATATTTCGGCAATTCCAAAATATTTTGCCATTACATTGCTGTGAAGCTGTGGTTTTTTTCCCCACCTCAATATTTCGGAGCGCAATGGCTGTCATAGCCCATCGCGTGGCAGGCCGTAGGCCAAAAGTGGCGCATTATTGCTGCTTGTGGCGCATTTCCATGGCCGAGAATTTGCATGGCCCGCGATTTTTGCCTTACTTTGCACCACGATTTGGCGGGCGCGGACCCGCTGTCGCCGTGCATAGCCTACATTAACTTCAAATAACCCTCACACATGAACACCTATCTTGCCGTGGACCTCGGTGCCACAAGCGGGCGCACCGTCGTGGCATCCTACGATGGCTCGCGCCTCGCCATGCGCGAACTCACACGTTTCGACAATCCCCAATTGCCCATTTGCGGCCACACGTTCTGGAACCTGCCACATCTCTACAACGAGGTGCTGCGTGCCTTGCGCCAGGTCAAGGCCGAAGGCATAGCGCTCGACAGCATCGGCATAGACACCTGGGGCTGCGATGTGGCCTTCATCGGCGCCGACGGCCAGCTCTTGGGGCTGCCCTATTGCTACCGCGATGCCCACACCGACGGCGCCCCCGAGCGATACTTTGCCGACCGCATGCCGCGCCGTGAGGTCTATGAGCGCACGGGCATTCAGTTCATGCCCTTCAACACCCTGTTCCAGCTCTACCAGCTTCGCTGCGAGAAGTCGTCGGCGCTCGCCGCTGCTGCCAAGGTGCTCTTCGTGCCCGATGCCCTCATCTACATGCTCACGGGCGAATACGTGTGTGAGCAGACGGTGGCATCCACATCGCAGATGCTCGACCCTCGCACCGGCGACCTCGACGAGGCGCTGCTCCACAGCGTGGGTCTTGAGCGCAGCCAGTTTGGGCGTTTGGTGAAGGCCGGCGAGCGCGTCGGCACCCTGACGGCTCAGGTGCAGGAGGCCACGGGCCTTGGCGCAGTGCCTGTCGTTGCCGTGGGCAGCCACGACACGGCATCAGCCGTGGCTGCCGTGCCAGCGTCCGACGAGCATTTTGCCTATCTCAGCTGCGGCACGTGGTCGCTGCTTGGTGTGGAGAGCGCCACACCCATCATCACCGCCGAGAGCATGGCCGTGAACTTCACCAATGAGGGTGGCCTCGACGGCACCACACGTTTCCTGAAGAACATCACCGGTCTGTGGATCTTCGAGCAGTGCCGCAAGGAATGGCAGCGCGAGGAGGCCGCCACCGGGCAGCCGCTCATCCCCGCCGACGTCAACGCGCTCAACGCGTTGAGCCTCACCTCCTCGTGCCAGAGCATCATCAACCCCGACGATGCGCGCTTTGCCCACCCGGCATCGATGACGGCCGCCATCAACGAGTATCTTGCCGAGCATGGTCAGCCCGTGCCGCTGACGCCGGCCGACTATGTGCGTGTCATCTTCCGCTCGCTGGCAGCTCGCTACAGCGACGTCATTGCCACACTGCGCCGCCTCACGGGCGTAGATATCCAGCGCCTGCACGTCATTGGCGGCGGCTCGCGCAACGAGTTCCTTATGCAGTTTGCCGCCGATGCCATTGGGCTGCCCGTCATTGCCGGTCCACAGGAAGGCACGGCGCTGGGCAACGTGCTGGCACAGATGCGCGCCAGCGGCCTCGTCGCATCGCTCACGCAGATGCGCGACGTCGTGGCGCGGAGCATAGAGCTGCGCACTTACACGCCGGCGTCGTAGCCCGGCGTGCGTGTCATCTTCCCATCTGCCACCAGTCGAGGCGCACGTCGCCCTTGGCGCTGTCGATGCAGAGGTATAGGTCGCGTGTGCCTGTGGCCGTCTTCGGTGTGAGGTCGGTTTTGAAGGAGCGGTAGATGTCGGAGCCGCCGGTGGCTGTTATCCCGATGATGCCGAGGAGCGGTCCGCCGGGTGCGTCGAGGTGCAGGCTGATGGTGGCTGTGGCGTTGTCGGCCGCTGCGGCATTGATGGTGAAGCTGTGTGCCGCATTCTTGCCGAAGTCCACGGCCCTGAGGCGTATGTACTCGCCCTCGTCGAGGTCATAGACATAGAGGTTGCGCTTGCCGGTGCTATTGGGGAACTGCTCGATGATGGAGGCCGTTCTGTGGTCGCGGCGTGCCTTGGCCACCAGCTCTCGTGTGCCGGCGATGCCCATCTTCTCCGTGCGTAGGCCGTAGCCCCATGCCATGGTCTCGGCCTCGACGCGGGCGTATGGGTTCAGTTTTCCGGCGGGGGCTGGCAGCCGCAGGTCGAGCCAATAGGGCACTTCCTGTATGGTGCCGTCGGCGTTGTAGTGCATCTCGGCGAGGCTCACGCTGCGGCGCTCGAAGTGCTCGCGGGTCTCGTGGTGCAGCAGGTCATAGTCCTGACCGAAGACATAGCTCTTGCCCTTGAAGTCTATGATGCCGGGGTGGTTGCCGCGGTCGCGTGGCGTGGGAGCCATGACGTAGCCCTTCGACTGCCACGGCCCCGTGGGCGCATCGGCCATGGCGTAGCCCAGGCCTTCGGGGCAGCATGTGGAGGCGTAGGCGAGGTACCAGTGGCCGTTGCGTTGGTAGAGCCATGGGCCTTCCTGATAGTGTTCGATGTGGTAGTCGAGCTTCACGATGTCGCCGACGGTGCTCACCATGTCACGCCCCAGGCGCACATAGTAGGTGTTGGGGTTGCCCCAGTACATCCACGCCTGGCCGTCGCGGTCTATGAACACGGTAGGGTCGATGTCCTCCCAGTGCTCCTTCTGCCATACGAGGGGTTTGCCGATGGGGTCGCGGAAGGGGCCGTAGGGTGAGTCGGCCACGAGGACTCCAATGCCGTGGCCGTGAAGCGGTGCGTAGAGGTAGTACTTGCCGTCGCGCTCCACGGTCTGTATGGCCCATGCCCCGTTGTCGCGCGAGCGCCACTTGAAGTCGCGCAGCGAAGCCACGGCTCCGTGGTCGGTCCAGTTCACCATGTCGGTGGAGGTGTAGAGGAGCCAGTCGTACATGAAGAAGCCCGCGCTGTTGCGCTCGCGCTCGTCGAGGATCTCGTCGGCGTGGGAGTCATGGCTGACGTAGAGATATACTGTGTCGCCGACGACCAGCGGCGCGGGGTCGGCGGTGTAGTGGGTCTGGAGGATGGGCATGTTGACGTCGGCATCGCAGCTCATCTGCCACCATTCGAGGTTCATCAGCTCGGGACCCTTGCGGCCGTGGAACACGAGGTAGAGGTCATGGATGCCCGTGGCGATGCGCGGCAGCGAGGTGGTGAAGGTCTCGAACCGCTCCCAGCCACCGGTGGCTCCCACCTCCACCGTGCCGAGGCAGCGTCCCTTGAGGCTGTCGGCGCGTAGCTCTATGCGCCCGCCGCGCAAGCCCGAGGCGGCACTGACGGTGAACTCGCGTGCTCCCCACTGCCCGAAGTCCACGTTGTCGAGGCGCAGCCAGTCGCCGTCGTGGGTTTGTGCGACATAGACAGTGTGGGTTGCTCCCGCGCCGGTGCTATACTGCCGGGTCTTCAGCCCGTAGCTGTAGGCCATGGTGGCGGCGGGGACGCGGCGGTAGGGCGAGAAGGTGGCGATGGGCTTCACACCCTCGCGTGTGGGGCGTATTGTGGGGAAGCGGCCGTCATCGGTATATTGGAAATCCTCCACGGCAGCACTGCGTCCGAAACCGCCGCCACCGGGCAGGTGGCCGGTGTGGTAGAAGAAATAGTGGTGTCCCTTGAAATCGGCAACGCCGCAGTGGTTGGTGAACGAATCCGTGCCGCCCAGAGGCATGATCTCGCCCTCATAGTGCCATGGACCAAGAGGTGAGGGTGCGGAGCTGTAGCTGATATGTTCTGGCACACCGCCCGCAGCATAGAGGAGATAAAAGCCCTTGGCAGGCTGTGGGCTGCCGTCCTTGGAGAGCGGGGTGGGGGGCTGCATCAGCCAGGGACCCTCGACGTAGCTGTCCTTGTAGGTCTTGCCCTCCTGGCGCTTGTCACGGAGAGGCGAGCCGAAGCCCTCCTCCGTCATCTCGACAAGCTGCACGTCGCCCTTGGCATGGATCATGTCATCCTGCAGCTGCAGGACATAGACACGTGGGTTGCCCCAAGCGAGCCACGCCTGGCCGTCGCCGTCAATCCACACCGTGGGGTCGATGTGGTCCCATGAACCGTTCTCGTAGAGCGGGCGGCCCAGAGCGTCGCGGTATGGCCCTTCGGGGCGGTCGGCCACAGCCACGCCGATGGCCATGCCGCCCGACAGCTTCGAGTGGGCGCACACGTACCAGTAGAACTTGCCGCCACGCTCAATGACCTGTGCGGCCCACGCGCGGTCGTCGGCCCACGTGAAGCTCTCCAGCGCAAGCGGTGAGCCGTGGTCCGTCCAGTTCACCATGTCGCGAGTGCTATAGACGCGCCAGTCCTGCATCCAGAAGAAGTCGGCATCGTCCTCGTCGTGGCCTGTGAACACATAGAGCACCGTGTCGCCCACGTTCAGTGGCGCAGGGTCTGTGGTGTAGCACGTCTGCACGATGGGGTTGCGGTAATGTGCTGCTGCCGTTGCTTCGGCAGCTGTCGGCTTGGCGGGTTGTTGGGCAAGGCATAGCGGGCTTGCCAACAGGAGGGGTAAGAGTGATGTGTGTTTCATAAGTAGATGATAAGATTAGTTCTTTGAGGTGTCGATGCGACTAAAGGTTGAGCGTACAGATAGTACGCAATGAAGCAAAAGGCCATTCTCAGACTGTGGAATGTCTCCATCATGGTCTGAGAATGGCCCTGTCGTCAGGTTACAGTCCCTTGAAGAGACTGCTCTTCACGTAGATGCGGTAGTGGCGTATGCTCTCGGGAGCTCCGGCTTCGACACGCGGCAGGTACTGCAGTCCGGTAAAGGTCTGGTCCTGTCCGAGGTCTATGACGAGCTGGTGGGGGAACTTCACGCCACGGTTGGTTGACCAGTAGGTGCTCTCTTGCAGGTCGAAGATCTTGTCGGCGGTCTTGTTGCCGCTCACGATGTCCTCGTCGTCGCAGTAGGCCACTTGCCATGGTTCGCGCGAGAGGCGTGTGCCGTCGGCGCCGAGCATATACCATTCGGCGATGCATGCGTACTCGCGGTCGTTGTGGCTGTCGAGGGCTTCGATGCACACGTAGCGGCCGCTGACGGGAGCGTCGAACTTCACCTCCTGCCAGCCGTTGCCGGGCTTGAACTCGCCTTCGAGGACGGGTGTCTCGCCGCTGAGGTCTATGGTCTGCCCTTCCAGACGGTGTGTCTGCGGGCGGTCGAGGTTCAGGCGGTCGATAATGGGCTTCTCGAGGCCTTCGATGGTGCGCTCACCGCGCGGACCCATCACGTCGAGTACGATGACTTCGTTCTGTCCCTTCTTGAGCCAGCAACCCGGTACGTAGAGCGTCTGCTGCGGACCGATATACCAGTGGCGGCCGATGGCGTGACCGTTGACATATACCTGACCCTTGCCCCAGTTCTCGAGGTTCAGGAAGGTGTCGCCCACCTTCTTCAGCGTGAAGGTGCCACGGTAGTAGCCTATGCCCTTGGGGGCGAGTGCGCTGGCATCGGTGCGCTCGTCGGCGGGTGCTGCCATGGCGCGGAAGGCGGTGTTGTAGTCGTCCTGGATGCGTATCTTTGTCCACTGGCGCGGCTTCCATGTTGTCTCGGCGTTATCGACTTCGGCGGTGATGGCCACGTCGGCCACGATGCCCTTGAAGTCCTTGATGGCGCGACCGAAGTTGATGCGGCCCATGCCCTCTACGATGATTGTGAGTTCCTGTCCTTTCTTCACGGCGGGCAGCTTCAGTGTCTGCTCGTGCTTGACGCGATCGACTTTGCCAATGAACTCACCGTCGATGAACACCTGTGCGTAGTCGTGGGCGTCGAGCTTGAGGATGCTCTGCACGGGGATCTCGGGCAGCTTTGTGGTGTATATCATGGTACCCCATCCGAAGTCCATCTCCTCGAAGGTCTTCAGGCCACCTTCCTTGGCGATGCTGTCGCAGCCGTAGATGAGGGGCTTGTACTCCTTCAGCTCGAACTTAGGAATGGCAATCGTCGGGTATTCCTTGGGTACGGCAGGGAGCTTCTTGCTGCCTGCCCACTTGCCTGTTACGGGGTCCCAGTTGCCGCTGTATTTTTCCATCGCCTTGCGCAGCACCCAGTATTTGTCGGTGGTCTGACCGGCCTCGTTGATGGGTGCGTCGTAGTCATAGCTGGTGACGTCGGGAGCGAAGCCGGGGCTGTTGGCACCTGCCCAGTGGCCCCAGTTGGTGCCGCCGTGGGTCATGTAGAGGGAGAACGAGATGCCGCGGTCGAGCATCTGCGAGATACCATCGACCATGGCCTCGGCGCCGCGCGTCTCGTGGCGGCCGCCCCATTTGTCGAACCATCCGCTCCAGAACTCGGAGCACATCTTCGGCGAGTTGGGACGCAGCTCGCCTAAGCGCTTGAACTCGTTGTCGATGTTGGCGCCAGTTCCGAAGTTCATCGTCCACGTCAGGTCGTCGAGGCCGTTCTTGGTGAAGTTGGAGCTCCAGTCGCACTGGAACAGCTCTACCTTGTCGAAGCCGCTCTTGCGGATGATGTCACGCACGGCGCTGATGTAGGGTTTGTCCTCGCCATAGCTGCCGTACTCATTCTCCACCTGCACCATGATGATGGGGCCGCCTTTCTCGATGGTGAGGTCACCGAGCTGCTCGCCCACCTTCTTCTCGAAGATCTCGAGGCGCTCCATGAAGTAGGGGTCTTGTTCGCGCAGGCGTATGTGCTTCTTCTTGAGCAGCCACCAGGGCAGACCGCCCATCTCCCACTCGGCGCAGACGTAGGGTCCGGGGCGCACGATGACCCACATGCCGTTGGCCTGTGCGAGCTTCACGAAGGCGCGGATGTCGTTGTTGCCGGTGAAGTCAAACTGGCCCTCGCGTTGCTCGTGGCTGTTCCAGAAGATGTAGATGCAGAGGGTGTTCATGCCTAAGGCCTTGCACATCTTGATGCGCTGGTCCCAGTACTCGCGGGGGATGCGGGGATAGTGGACCTCGGCGGCCTTCACGACGAAGGGCTTGTCGTTGAGGAGGAATGTCTTTTCGCCTACGCGGAAGCTGCCGGGCTTCGTGGCGGCGCTGGCTGCAACGGTGCTGCAGCACAGGGAACTGGCGGCGAGGGCCAGCGTGAGGAGTATGTGTTTCATGTAGTGGTATTTTAGTTAATAGTTGGTTGGTCGGGGGTGGGGGAGTCGGTGCCGCCACGATGGCGGTTGCGGCCGCCGCGGTTGCGGCGCTTCTTGGGGGAGGGGGAGGAGGAGGAGTAGGGGGCGGCGGGGTTGGGGCCGGCGGGGTTGGGGCCGGCGACGGAGTCGCCGGCAACCGGACACTCGCTGGTGCTTGGGGCGGTGCTTGGGGTGGCGGTGGTGGCGCTCTCGGCGGTGGTGGCGGCGGTGTTGGCAGCGGTGTTGGTGGCGGTCTCGCTGGCTTGGGTGGCTTTTCTGCGCTTGCGGTTTCGGCTGCGCTTGGTGGCGGGGGCTTGGGTGTCTTCCTTGGTGGTTGGGGCTTGGGTGTCTTCCTTGGTGGTTGGGGCTTGGGTGCTGTCCTTGGTGGCTGGGGCTTGTGCTCCTTTGTTGCGTCCGCGTCCGCGTCCTCGCGAGCGTTCGCGCCCTCGGTTGCGTCCTTTACCTCGTCTCGGTGCCGCGCCGGAGTATGCCGGCGTGTCGCCGAGTTCGGCTGGCATTTCTTCCTTTGGCACCTCCTTTTCAAGGAAGCGCTCTATGTCGCGGAATTGCGGCTGGTCTTTCTCGCTGACGAGGGTGATGCTGCGCCCTTCCTTGCCGGCGCGTGCCGTGCGGCCGATGCGGTGCACGTAGTCCTCCTCGTCGTGGGGCACATCGTAGTTGATGACGAGCTGTATGTCGTCGATGTCGATGCCCCGCGCCACGATGTCGGTGGCCACGAGGATGTCGAGCTGTCCCACCTTGAAGCGGTACATGACGTCGTCGCGCTGCTCCTGCAGGAGGTCGCTGTGCATGGCCTCGGCGTTGTAGCCCTTGCGTTTGAGGGCAATGGCCACGTCCTTGACCTTGAGCTTCGAACCCACGAAGATGATGACACGCTTAGGCTCCTGTTGTGTGAAGATGTGCTCCACTATGCGCAGCTTCTGTGCCTCGTAGCAGATGAAGGCGCTCTGGCGTATGCCGTCGGCGGGTTTGCTGACGGCGAGCTTCACCTCCACGGGGTCGGTGAGGATGGTCTTTGCGAGTTCCACGATTTTGTCGGGCATGGTAGCCGAGAACATGATGGTCTGTCGCTGCTTGGGCAGGAAGCTGGCAATCTGCATGATGTCCTCCGAGAAGCCCATGTCGAGCATGCGGTCGGCCTCGTCGAGCACGAAGAAGCTGGTGCGCGAGAGATCGACGTTGCCTAATGAGAGGTGGCTGATGAGGCGTCCGGGCGTGCAGATGATGACGGAGGCACCTTGTGCGAGTCCTCGCTTCTCCTGTTCGTAGCGTATGCCGTCGTTGCCGCCGTAGATGGCCACGCTGGAGATGCCGTCGAGATAGTAGGCAAAGCCCTGCATGGCTTGGTCGATCTGCTGTGCGAGTTCGCGCGTGGGAGCCATGATGACGCAGTTGATGGCGTCGTCGGGGAAGCCGCCGTCGCGCAGCATGGAGAGTATGGGCAGCAGGTAGGCGGCTGTCTTGCCGGTGCCTGTCTGTGCCACGCCGATGATGTCGCGCCCGTCGAGAATGGGTGGTATGGCGTGTTCCTGTATTGGTGTGCAATCGACGAAGTTCATGTCGTCGAGGGCGTCGAGGATGTCGTAGTTGAGGTCTAAGTCTTCAAATTGCATGTGCGTGGGTTGTGTTATCTTAATGATTTGCGATAGAGCATGGCGGCCACGATGGCGAACACCATGTTGGGGAACCAAGCCGCGATGGGCGGTGGCCAGTCGCTGTTGATGGCGAATGTCGAGGAGAGCGTCTGCAGCATGATGTAGATGGCCGAGAGCGCCAGCCCCAGGCCGAGGCTTCCGCCCATGCCTCCCTTACGTTTTCGGAACGACAGCGACAGCCCTATGGCCGAGAGTATGAATGCTGCAAAGGGGTCGGCAAAGCGTTTGTGGTACTCCACCTCATACACCTTGACATTGCCGGAGCCGCGCAGGCGCTGCCGTTCGATGTAGTCGAGCAGCTCGCTGTTGGTGAGTGTCTGCTGGTAGTTCTGCGTCATGAGGAAGTCCTTGGGTTCCATGATGATGACGGAGTCGATGGACGTGTGGGTGGTGATTTCCTCGCGCAGTCCTGCCAGCGTGCGTATCTTCACCTGCAGCAGCTTCCAGTGGTAGCGCTCGTCAGCGAGGGTGTCGTAGATGATGCTTTGTGCTGTGAGGTGGCTCACGAGGCTTTTGTTCTGGAACTTGTCGAGGGTGAAGCGCTCGCCGCGCTTGCGTTGTCCGTCGAAGAAGTCGATGTAGGCTATGACGCCGGTATCTACCTGCAGCTGCACGTGTTCGGCCACCTGTGGTTTGCGCCGGCTCTTGTAGCGCGCCTCGAAGTCGATGCGGCTCACGGAGCCTCGCGGTATGACGTCGCTGCCCAGCCAGAAGCTCAGTGCGGCAATGACCAGTGCCGACACCATGTATGGGCGCATGAGTCGAGCGAAGCTCATGCCGCTCGACATCATGGCGATGATCTCGGAGTTGTCGGCGAGCTTCGAGGTGAAGAAGATGACGGAGATGAACACGAAGAGCGCCGAGAAGAGGTTGCTGTAGAAGGGGATGAAGTTGGCGTAGTACTCGGCGAGCTTGAGCACCGGCGCGTGGTTCATGGTGAACTTGTCGGAGTGTTCGGAGAAGTCGAACACCACGGCGATGCTGATGATGAGTATGATGCTGAAGAAGTACGTCCCGAGGAACTTGCCAATGATGTAGCGGTCGAGACGTGAGAAAAGGTTGCGGCGTAGGTAGCGTATGACGTTCACGGCGTGTGGGTCAGAGGCGTTGTGAGAGTTTTGGCACTATGGCATCCTTCCACTGGCGGAAGTCGCCGTCGATGATGTGCTGGCGTGCGTCGCGCACCAGTCGCAGGTAGAACGCCAGGTTGTGGATGGTGCCGAGTTGCAGTGCGAGCAGCTCCTGTGCCTTGTACAGGTGGTGGAGGTATGCCCGTGTGTAGGTGGTGTCGATGGGCGATGCGCCGTCGGGGTCGATGGGCGTGAAGTCGGTGGCCCACTTGGCGTTGCGCATGTTGAGCGTACCCTCGTAGGTGAAGAGCATGGCGTTGCGCCCGTTGCGCGATGGCATGACGCAGTCGAACATATCCACGCCCAGGCCAATGGCTTCGAGGATGTTGGCCGGGGTGCCCACGCCCATGAGGTAGCGCGGGCGGTCGCGGGGCAGGATGCCGTTGACGAGTTCTATCATCTCATACATGACCTCGGTGGGTTCGCCCACGGCGAGGCCGCCGATGGCGTTGCCCTCGGCCTGCTTCTCGGCCACATACTCGGCGCTCTGGCGTCTGAGGTCGCGGTATGTGCATCCCTGCACGATGGGGAATAGTGCCTGGTGGTAGCCGTAGCGCGGCTGTGTCTCGCGGTAGCGTTGCAGGCATCTGTCGAGCCAGTTGTGGGTGAGCTGGAGGCTCTGCTTCGAGTATTCGTAGGAGGCGGTGCCTGGCGGGCATTCGTCGAAGGCCATGATGATGTCTGCGCCGATGCTTCGCTCGATGTCTATGACGCGCTCGGGCGAGAAGAAGTGCTTGGAGCCGTCGATGTGGCTGCGGAACTCGCAGCCCTCGGGCCTGAGCTTGCGTATGCCTGTGAGCGAGAACACCTGGAAGCCGCCACTGTCGGTGAGCATGGGCCGTGGGAAGCCGTTGAAGCGGTGCAGTCCTCCGGCGGCTTCGAGCACGGTTGTTCCGGGCCGTAGGTACAGGTGGTATGTGTTGCCGAGTATGATCTCGGCGTTGATGTCGTCGAGCAGGTCGCGCTGCTGTATGCCCTTGACGCTGCCCACGGTGCCCACGGGCATGAAGATGGGCGTGTGTATGTCGCCGTGGTCGGTGTGTATGACTCCGGCGCGCGCCGCCGACATCGGGTCGGTATGTTGCAGGTTGAAGAACAAGGGTTGAAGGGTGTTGTCGGTGAGGGTGGTGTGAGCTTGGTGTGTGGTTTATGTCTGGTCTTCGGTGTCCTTCAGCACGTCGAAGCGGAAGGAGATGGGGTATTTGACCTTCTCGTCGAGGAGGGCGAAGTCGAGCACCTCATGCACGGTATCGACGTAGTGGAAGGTGAGGCCGCTGAGGTACATGTCGTCGATGTCGTCGATGTCCTTGCGGTTGTCGGTGGCGAGGATGATGTCGGTGATGCCGGCGCGCTTGGCGGCGAGTATCTTCTCCTTGATGCCGCCCACGGGCAGCACCTTGCCGCGCAGGGTGATCTCGCCCGTCATGGCCAGGTTCTGGCGCACCTTGCGCTGCGTGAGTGCCGATGCCAGGCTCGTGGCCATGGTGATGCCGGCGCTGGGTCCGTCCTTTGGCACGGCACCCTCTGGCACGTGTATGTGTATGTTGTATGCTTCGAAGATGCGTATGTCGATGCCGAGGTTGTCGGCATGTGCCTTGATGAACTCCAGTGCGAGCACGGCGCTCTCCTTCATCACGTCGCCGAGGTTGCCGGTGAGCGTAAGCTTCTGGCCCTTGCCGCGGCTGAGTGATGTCTCAATGAAGAGGATCTCGCCGCCCACGCTCGTCCACGCCAGGCCTGTCACCACGCCGGCGAAGCCGTTGCCCTGGTAGCTGTCGCGCGAGTACTTGGGTTTGCCCAGTATGGCTTGTATGTCATCCGGTGTCACGCTCTCGGCCGGGAAGGTGCCCGTGCGCTCGTAGGCGAGCACCATCTTGCGGAAGAACCTGTCGAGTTCCTTCTCCAGGCCTCTCACCCCGCTCTCGCGGGTGTAGTTCTCGATGATGCTGACGATGGCCGTTTTGCCGAGCTTGAGTTCCTTGTGGTCCTTGAGGCCGCAGTTCTCCTTCACGCGCGGTATGAGGTGGCGGCGTGCTATCTCTGTTTTCTCCTCGGTGATGTAGCCGTTGACCTCGATAAGCTCCATGCGGTCGAGCAGCGGGCGCGGTATGGCCCCGACGTTGTTGGCCGTGCAGATGAACATGACGTTGGAGAGGTCGTAGTCGATGTCGAGGAAGTTGTCGTGGAAGGCGGCGTTCTGCTCCGGGTCGAGCACCTCGAGCAGTGCGCTTGCGGGGTCGCCGTTGTGGTTGCTCTCGCTGATCTTGTCGATTTCGTCGAGCACGAACACGGGGTTGGAGGAGCCTGCCTTGATGAGGCTCTTGATGATGCGTCCGGGCATGGAGCCGATGTATGTGCGGCGGTGGCCGCGTATCTCGGCCTCGTCGTGGAGGCCCCCGAGCGATGCGCGCACGTATTTGCGTTTGAGGGCATTGGCGATGCTCCGGCACAGCGATGTCTTTCCCACTCCCGGCGGTCCGTAGAGGCAGATGATGCTCGTCCGTTTGGTGTTGCCGCTGAGTTTGCGCACGGCGAGGTGCTCGAGTATCCGCTCCTTGACGTCCTTCATGCCATAGTGGTTGCGGTTGAGCACGCGCTCGGCATTGTCCAGGCTGAGGTTGTCGGTGGTGTAGCTCTCCCACGGCAGGTCGAGCATGGTCTGCAGGTAGTTGTACTGCACCTGGTAGTCGGGGCTTTGTGGGTTGAGGCGCTCGAGCTTGTCAAGCTCTGTGGCGAAGGTCTCGGCCGTCGTCGTGTTCCATTTCTTGTCGGCGGCGCTCTTGCGCATCTTGGCGATGTCGTTTTCCATGCCGTTGCCCAGCTCGTGCTGTATGTTGTGGAGCTGCTGCTGGAGGAAGTACTCGCGCTGCTGGTCGTCGATGTCGGCCTTGGTCTTCTGCTGGATGTCGGCGCGCAGGTGGGCGTACTGCAGCTCCTTCTGCACCACCTGCAGGAGCTTCGTGGCCCTGTCCAGCGCGTTGGTCACGCGCAGTATCTCAATCTTCAAGGCGGTGTCGATGGGCATGTTGGCCGCGATGAAGTTGACAAAGAAGGGCGTGGAGAAGGCGTTGCGCACTCCCACCACGGCCTCGTCGGCGATGAAGTCGGAGAGCTGTATGTACTCCGAGACACGTTCGGCCAGTGTCTCGCGTATGATGCGGTAGAAGCTGTCCTCGGGCGGCGGCAGCGACTCGTGGCGTCGCCGTGCGACGACGGTGCGTGTGTCCTTCGACACGCGCGATACGTTGAACGCCGTGTAGCCCTGCACGAATGCTGTGAGGGTGCCGTCGGGCATGTCCAGTATCTTGAGCACCCGCGCGGCGACCCCCACGCGGTGGAAGGATGTGCTGTCGAGCTCGTTCTGCTCGGGTCGCAGCTGTGTGACGGTGCCTATGAGCTGCCGCTCGTCGAGGGCTTTGCGCAGCACGTCCTGCGATGTCTGGCGTGCCACGCTGACGGGCATGATGACACCCGGGTAGATGACCATGTCGCGCAGTGGCAGCGTAGGCAGCTTGGTCTCGGGCAGTAGCAGACCTTCGTTGAGGAAGTCAATTACGTTGCCCTCGAATTCGGCAATGAATCCAAAGGGGTTTATCTGTCGTTGTGTGTTCATTAATGGGACCTTACGTTGTTTGGCAAAGGCGATGGTGCCTTTCCCCTATTGGGGCGCAAAGGTACGACATTTTGTCGGCTTTGCCAAGTCAGCGCCGTTAATTTAATGTTTTTTGTTATCTGGGGAGCAGGAATTGCAGTATGGCCTTCCACAGGCGCGTGCGCACGTCGCTGTCTGTCACGGCCTCTATGGGGAAGCCCAGCGTCAGTGTGCGGTAGGTGTTGCCCTGGTATGCCACGGCGGCGCTCTGGCTCGTCGGCGCGTAGGTCATGGCGCAGAAGGCGTCGGGTGTGGCTCCTTGCGGCGTGGATGGTGCTGGAGCGAGGCAGTCGGCGGTGCGCACGCAGTAAATGTCCTCGTTGGGCGTGCTTGGCAGCTGCGGCTGCAGGCCCATGCCCTCGATGGCCGTGAGGCTCTCGGTGGCCACGGTGCCGGCGTACTCATAGCGCAGCACCTGGCGCGTGAAGAGGCGCTCGTCGGCGCTGAGCATGTCGGTGGCCACGTAGGCGCCGCTGAGCATCACGCTGCCGCCGTTGCGGGTGTACTCGGCCAGCGCGGAGCGCAGCGGCTCGGTGAAGAGCTTGGCCTGGCGCAGGCTGTAGCCGTCGGCGCGCTGCGCCCCGGCGGCGATGTCCATGAGGACGTAGGGCCGGCTGTCGAAGCTCCCTGTGGCCAAGGCGGCGGCGGTACACGAGGATATGTTGGCGCGTCCCTGTGTGGCGCGGACGATGTCGGCGGCATGGCGCGAGGCCCAGTCCAAGGTGTTGCCGGCCACGAAGATGCCTTCAAGCTCCGAGCCGCTGTAGCCCAGGGCGCCAAAGCCCTCGCGTGCCGCCGTGGTGGACCTGAAGAACTGCTGCCTGCCGCAGAAGGCGGGCATGCTGCCCAGCGGCACGCCGGCGTCGAGGTTCATGTCGAAGCCCGTGGCGGTGTCGCCCCTCACGACCTGTGGCGCCGCGAGGCGGTCGAAGGCATCCACGACGAGTATGGCCGGTGCGCGCCGCTCGGCGGCGAGGTATGCACACACCTCCTGCGACGGCATGCTCTGTCCGCCGGCATTGGCCGCCGTGACGCGGAAGCGGTGGACGACGCCGCGCGGCGCGCCGTCGATGCGCAGTGTGGTGTGTGTGGTTGTGGTGCCGTTGTCGAAGCCGCCGTCGCCGGCGGCGTGATAGACGACATACTCCGTGGCTTTGGCCGTGGGTTCCAGCGGGTCGGCGGTGGGTTGCCAGGAGAGGTATATGCTGGCGTCGCCGTCGTTGCGCGTGGTGGCGCGTGCCATGAGGGCCGTCACCGGCAGCGGCTGCACCACGGGGTGTGCGTCGCCGTGGGCGGCGTGGATGTATCGCAGTGTGGCCTTGTAGATGGCGCGTGCCACGGTGAACTTGAACAGCGGGTCGTGGGCGCGGCACATGTCGGTGAAGTTCTGGTGCGAGAGCATCTCGACGATGGCCGCCGGCACCTCGGGCTCGCGCGTCTCGCTGTAGTTGCGGTCCCATAGCGAGCGCCGTGTCCAGCTGCCGCAGGTGGCGCTGATGTCGGCGTTGAGCTGGGTGAGTATGGCGTCGGCCAGGTCGCGGCTGGCCAGGCGCGACATGCCGGCACGCAGGCGTCCCTCGTTGTGGTCGGTGGTGTAGATGGCCAGCGAGCCTATGGCGCTGGAGTCGGCGGTGATGCCGGCGTCGGTGTGCAGCGCCAGGCTCAGCTCTATGGGCACGTGGAGGCCGGAGTCCTGAGGCACGTAGGCGGAGCCTCCGGCCAGGTAGTTGGTCATGTAGGAGCGCACGTTGATGTCCTCGGCATAGTCGTTGATGCCGCCCTTGCCGGCAAAGATGCTGGGGCTCATGCCGGCCCACTGTGCGGCGTAGCGCGCCCCTTCGAGGCATCGCGGCAGCCCGCTGGTGGCGACGTTGGTGCTGTCGCCCCGGGCTATGTTGCCCATGCCGCCGCCAAAGCGCACGCCGTCGGCGGTGACGTGGCCCCGGTAGTTGCTGTGGTTGGTGAGCTGCACGTAGTTGTGGGCGGGGTCGCCGGCGGCAAAGTCGAAGGTGCCGAGATAGACCCACGTGGCGCCGCCCATCTGCTGGTTGACGCGGAAGCGCGTGGCCACGCCGCGGTGGCAGACGACGTATGTGGCGTCGGGCACGCTCGTGGGCAGCGTGGCGTAGCTCACATAGACGGCGTAGCGCCCGCCGGCGGGTATGGCGGGTGTCCAGGTGGCTGTGGCGGGCTTGGAGCGCCGGTGTGTGGCCTCGGCCATGCGTGCCGTGCCGTCGAGGAAGGGGTTGTCGAAGTCGGTGTAAGTCGCCTTGAGGTGTGCGAATCCCGTGCCGCAGGTGGCCCACCGCGCGGCGCCGTTGTGCTCGGTGTAGGTGCCTCCGGCCTCCGGCGTGTCGTTATCTACGACGGCCTCGCGGCGCTGCCAGTCGCGCTCGCGCGGCGTGAACACCACGGCCCCGGCGTTCTCGAGCATGGGTATGAGCAGTGGCACCACGAAGGTCTGCGAGAAGAGGTCCTCGTTGGTGCAGTAGAGGCTTGGGCGCTGCCACATCCACTTGGCGTCCTGCTGCGAGTAGTAGCGCCCGTGGCTGGCCCAGAGGCTTATGTGGCGCCCTTCGAGGCCGTCATCGACGGCGTAGGGGCGGTCCAGCGGCGTCACCCAAGCGTTGCCGCCATGGCCCGTATCGTGCCACTGGCGCAGCGGCTCGCTCTCGGAGTCCTTGCCCATGGGCACGAGGTCGTCGATGAGCTGGCGGTTGGCGAAGAGCATGATGCGGTAGTCGCGGCACGTGGCGGGCAGTAGCTGTCGGAGCTGCGCGTAGGCGTCGTCCACCGTCGGACGGGTGATGGGTTGCGAGGCGAAGCTGGCGTTGGTGAAGATGCGCACCACCTCGTTCTCCTCGTCGATGGCCACGCTCTCCAGGCGGCACACCTCGGCCGGGGCCGTGCATGCCAGGGTGTAGGCCGCGAGCCAGGCCTGCACGTTGGCGTGCAGCGGGTCGGCCTGTGTCTGAGGCTGTTGGCGGCTGTTGGTGCCGGTGCGCCGTGTCTTGGCGTGGCGGCTGCGTCGCAGTGCTGTGGCTGCCGTGGGTGCGTTGGTGGCGTCGCCCCGGGCTGCCGTGGCATAAGAAACAGAAGAGGCTTCTGCTGCGAGCAGAAGCCATAGTGCGAGTATGTGTGTGTGCTTGCCTGGATGCATGTCAGATGATGAAGTTCTGGGGGTGTTTGCCCCGGAAGGGGCGGTAATAGTCTTTGATGGCGGCCATCTGCAGCTCCACGTTGCCGTCGGGCACCACGGCCTTCGTGCACACGATGCGCCGGAGGCCATAGTCCAGGCCGTAGAGCAGGATGGGCAGGTGGGCGCCCAGGGCGATGTAGTAGAAGCCCCGCTTCCACTCCGCCGTGGGGCGCCGTGTGCCCTCGGGGGTGATGCAGAGCGAGAAGGTGTTGCGCCGCAGGGCCAGCTGTGAGAGCTGCTCTGTCATGCTCGTGTGGCGGCTGCGCCGCACGGGTATTCCGCCGAGGCGGCGGAAGAGCGGCCCCAATGGCCACCAGAACCACTCCTTCTTCATGAGGAACTCGGCGCGGAAGCCTTCGGCCCGGCTGAAGAGTATGCCCATGATGAAGTCCCAGTTGCTGGTGTGTGGCGCCAGGGCGATGATGTACTTTGCGGGGCGGTCCACGGTGATTTCCGTGCGCCACCCCATTAGTCTGTAGAGGATGAGTCGGCAGAGGGCTTGTATCATCGCGCTGTGGGTTAGTGCAGGTGGTAGATGGCGTCGATGATCTCGTTGGTGCTCACGGCCAGGTCGTCGTGCCACTGGTTGAAGAACCTCTTCACCTGGTGCTTATCGACGTGGCTTAGGCGCGCGTTGTAGTCGTCCTGCAGGAGCAGGATGCTGCGTGCAATGTTCTCCACGTCGTCCTGGCGTAGGTTCTTGCTGTGCTTGGCGGCTATGCACTCAATCATAAGCTCGGCGGCGACTTCGTGCAGGGCCTTCTTTAGTTCTCTTCTTTTTGCCATGGTGGTGTCTCCTTTGAAATTCGGTGCTAAGGTAGTGGTTTCCAGCCAAACGGCAAAATGTTTTCACATTTTTTATGTATAAAGGCTCATCGCAGCCACAAATCGACGAGGAAATAGGTGGCCAGGCCGAGCACCCAACCCAGCAGCACCTTGGGCATGATGCGCCGCGCGTACCACGCGATGGTGACGCCCTCGGCCTTCATGAGTGCATAGCCGCTGACGCTGCCTATGGGCAGCAGGCAGCCCGCCACGCATCCGCTGTAGATGATGAGGTGCCAGTACTGGCCGTTCTGCAGGAATGCCTCGGCGTAGGCCGGGTCGTTGAGGTTGGTGAGCGTTGCAGCCTCTGTGGCCACGGGGTATATGTTGATGGCGGTGAGCACGAGGGCAATGTTGTCGAGCGCCGCCGAGATGACGCCCATGGCCAGCGACATGAGGTAGATGTTGTGGATCCACTCGTCGCACCATGCCGAGATGCTCTGCATGATGCCCGTCTCGATCATCACGCTCACGGTCATGTATATGCCCACGAAATACATGATGGTCTGTATGGAGGCGTAGCGGAACTGGCGGTCGGAGGTGGTGCTCAGGGGCTGGTTGGTGGCTATCTGGCGGTGGTTCATAATCTCATGGAGCACCCACAGCACACCCAGCACGCACAGCGCGCCGAGGAAGGGCGGCAGCAGCGTGATGCGGTGGAAGGTGGGTATGAACCACAGGCCGCCGATGCCCACGACGAGCATCAGGGCGCGCTGCCAGGCCCGGAGGGGGCTGCTGTCGCCGCGGTAGCGCGCCGTGGGGCGCACGAGCTCGATGTGCTCGGGCAACGCGCTGGCGATGAGTGCCGTGGGCACCAGCGTTGCCACGAGTGCCGGCAGGATGAGCGCCGCGGTGAACGATGTGGGTGTGACGGCGCCCTTGGTCCACACCACGAGCGAGGTGAGGTCGCCGATGACGGTGGAGGCGCCGCCGCAGTTGGCGGCGATGACGATGGCCGAGCCAAACCACATGCGCCAGCGTGTCTCGGGCAGGATGCTGCGCATGGTCATGAGCATGAGCACCGTGGTGGTGAGGTTGTCGAGGTTGGCCGAGAGCAGGCACGTGAAGGCCACCAGCACCCACAGCACCACGCGGCTGTCGCGGGCGCGCGCCCATTCCGCTATGAAGTCGAAGCAGCCGTTGGCGCTGAGCACCGACACGATGTTCATCGTGGCAAGCATGAAGAGCACGATGCCACACAGGTCGGCGCCGTAGCGCGTGAACACCTGGCTGGCGATGAACTCCTTGACGAGCTGCGACGTGTGGGCGGGCGTGCCAAGCCAGATGGCAAAGTCCTGGGCGTGCATCTTCAGCACGAAGTCGGTGCCGGTGGACATGAAGAGAATCCACACCAGCGTGCCGGCAAACATGGAGATGACGGCTTTGTTGATGTTGGTGATGTGCTCGGTGGCGATGAGCAGGTAGCTGAAGAAGATGATGCAGACGATGGCGATGGTCATGGCAGCAGAGTGGGGTTGTGGGGCTTGGTTTGCGGCCTCGGGGTTGCTTTTTTCGGCGCAAAGATAGTGTAAAAGCATGTTTGCGCCAAAAATCTTGGCTGAAAATTTGCGGATATGGCGGCAAATGCCTACCTTTGCGCCGCAATTGCGATAGTAGCTCAGTTGGTAGAGCATTGGCTTCCCAAGCCGAGGGTCGCGGGTTCGAGTCCCGTCTATCGCTCACTCAGCACATGAAACCGTTAGCCGAAAGAATGCGTCCCACAAGCCTTGAGGGCTACATCGGCCAGCAGCATCTGGTCGGCGAGGGGGCTGTGCTGAGGAGGATGATCGACGGAGGGCGTGTGTCCTCCTTTATTCTTTGGGGCCCGCCGGGCGTGGGCAAGACCACGCTGGCCCAGATCATCGCCCACACGCTGCAAGTGCCTTTCTACACCCTTTCCGCCGTCACCTCGGGCGTGAAGGATGTGCGCGACGTCATCGAGCGCGCCCGCAGCGGCCGTTTCTTCTCGCAGGCCAACCCCATTCTCTTCATCGACGAAATCCACCGCTTCAGCAAGTCGCAGCAGGACTCGCTGCTCGGAGCCGTGGAGCAGGGCGTCGTGACGCTCATCGGCGCCACCACCGAGAACCCCTCGTTCGAGGTCATACGCCCGCTGCTCTCGCGGTGTGCCGTGTATGTGCTCAAGCCCCTGGAGGCCGACGACCTCCTGGACCTGGCCATGCGCGCCCTGCAGGAGGACGTGGTGCTGCGCGAGCGCCACGTGACGCTCGTGGAGACCAACGCCCTGCTGCGCTACAGCGGCGGCGACGCCCGCAAGCTGCTCAACATCCTGGAGCTGGTGGTGGAGGCCGAGGCCCCCGAGGCCGACGTGCGCATCACCGATGCCCTCGTTGGCGAGCGCCTGCAGGAGAACCCCCTGGCCTATGACAAGGGCGGCGAGATGCACTACGACATCATCTCGGCCTTCATCAAGAGCATACGCGGCAGCGACCCCGATGCCGCCATCTACTGGCTCGCACGCATGGTGGAGGGCGGCGAGGACCCGGCGTTCATCGCGCGGCGACTCGTCATCTCCGCCGCCGAGGACATCGGCCTGGCCAACCCCAACGCCCTGCTGCTGGCCAATGCCGCCTTTGACGCCGTGCAGAAACTGGGATGGCCCGAGGGGCGCATACCCCTGGCCGAGGCCACGGTGTATCTGGCTACCTCGCCCAAGAGCAACTCGGCATACATGGCCATCAACGACGCCCTCGCCTATGTGGGCCGCACGGGCAACCTGCCCGTGCCACTGCACCTGCGCAACGCCCCCACCTCGCTCATGAAGGAACTCGGGTATGCCGACGGCTACAAGTATGCCCACGACTACGAGGGCCACTTCGTGGAGCAGCAGTTCATGCCCGACGGCGTCGGCGAGCGTTTCTGGCAGCCGCAGCCCAATGCCGCCGAGGAGCGCCTCCGCCAGCACATGCAGGCGCTGTGGGGCGACCGCTACGCGACGTGAACCACCCTTCCACCCACCGCTACTAACCTTAACGTACATACACAATATGAGAGACTACATTTCCAATGGCATAATAGAAATCGAGGTGGCACGTCACGGCGCCGAGCTGCAGAGCCTGCGCAAGGTGAGCTCGCCACAGGAATACATCTGGCAGGGCGACCCTGCCTACTGGGACCGGCGCTCGCCCATCCTCTTCCCCATCGTGGGCAAGGTGTGGGCCGACACGGCGCACATCGACGGCGCCACCTACGAGATGCACCAGCACGGCTTCGCACGCGATATGGACTTCACCAAGGTCGTGGAGGAGGACCGCCACCTGGCCTACGAGCTGTGTGCCGACGAGCACACGCGCCAGCTCTTCCCGCGCGACTTCCGCCTGCGTGTGGATTACACCATACTGCGCAACGTGCTCACCGTGAAGTGGACCGTGGAGAACACCGGCTCGCAGCTGCTGCCCTTCCAGATTGGCGCTCACCCGGCGTTCAACTATCCCCACTTCAACGCCGACGACGACGTCCACGGCTTCTTCTCCTTCAACGCCGACAGCCCCCTCGTGAGCTCCACCGTCGATGGAGGCTTTGCCACGGGCGATACCTTCGACGTGCCGCTCGGCGAGGGCGACCTGCTGCCGCTGGCCAACGACACCTTCGCGTGCGACACCATACTCGAGGCAACGGGGCGCATACGCCGCGTCACTCTCCACGACCGCGAGCAGCGGCCCTACGTCACCGTGCTCCACGAGATGCCCGTCACCGCGCTGTGGAGCCCCAACGGCGGACGCGCACCCTTCGTGTGCATAGAGCCGTGGCACGGGCGCTGCGACGACCGCGGCTACGGCGGTGAGTTCGACCGCCGACCCTACGTGGAGCATGTCAAGCCCGGCTGGACGTGGGACGACGCCTACCAGATCATTGTCGAATGACGCACCCCGCACACCTCAATGACGCTCTCCATACTCATCCCCGTGTATAACGACGACGCGCAGGCGCTGGTGGCCAAGGTGCTCGAGCAGGTGTCGGCGCTGCGCGAGAGCGTGGAGGTCATCGTGGCCGACGACTACAGCACCACCGACACGGCGTGGCTCGACGGCGTGGCCCTGTGGCCCAACGTGCGCGTGTGCCGCAACGCCCGCAACCTCGGCCGCGCGGCCAACCGCAACGGCCTCGCCGCCATGGCACAGGGGCAGTGGCTGCTCTACCTCGACGCGGGCAACGTCATCGCCGACCCCGACTTCCTGGCAAAATACTACGCCGCCCGCGACGAGGCAGACATCGTCGTGGGCGGCGTAACCGTATCAGAAGCCACATGCACCCCACAGTGCTCGCTGCGATGGCGCTACGAGCACCAGGCCGCCAGGCGCTACCACGACGCCATGGCCGCTCACCGCAGCCTCGACGACTGGCCCTTCCGCTCGGCGGCGTTCCTCGTGCGGCGCGACGTCATGGCGCGCGTGGCCTTCGACGAGCGCCTCGTGGGCTACGGCTACGAGGATGTGCTCTTCGGCATCGAGGCGCGGCAGTGCGGCATCACCGTGGCCCACATCGACGCGCCCATCGAGCTGGACCGCCTCGAGAGCAACGACGTGTTCCTCGCCAAGACGCAGGAGGCACTCACCGCGCTCTACTCCCTGCGCAGCCGCATAGGCTCGCACAGCCCCCTCGTCAGGCTTTCCAACTTGCTGGAAGCCATGCACCTCAGCGGCGCCGTGCGCCTCGCCTACCACCTCCTGCGCAAGCCCCTGCGCCGCAACCTGCTCTCGTCCGACCCCTCCCTCCGCGTCTTTGCCTTCTACAAGCTCGGCTTCTACCTCACCATTGCTGCCGAGCGCTCCCACAAGATGCCGTAGGCATCAAGGGCTTTTGCCTTTCGACAGCACATTATTTGCCGCGCCACGCAACGCAACTCGCCGCGCCAAGCATCGCTACTTGGCGCGGCGAGTTGCGTTGCGTGGCGCGGCAATGTGTGTTGCGTTGCGCGGCAAGGTGTGTGGCCTCACGGCAGGGGCAGGCGCAGACAGCGCCGCGCGGTGGTGAAGAGCCACTGCTGCAGGTGGAAGAGGGTGGGGTGGGGTATGAGCCAGTAGCCCGGACGGCGGCGGCAGTCGGGCGGCAGCTCGCGGCGCGAGAAGGTGGCGAGCACGGCTCGCAGGCGCCGGCGCAGGGCGGGGCGCTCCTCGCGTGGTATTTCATGCAAGTGGTTGAAATACATGCGGTATGAGGCCAGGAAGATGTACCACCGATGGCGTTCGAGCAGGGGAAAGGTGGCGGCGGGCAGGGCGCCGTGTGTGCGCTCATAGTCCTTGAGGCTGGCTTTGAGCGACAGGTTGGCCTCCATGAAGTCGAAGCGCCGCAGGTTGAAGCTGTGGGTCATGGAGGCCGCGTGCTGGCGCCAGTAGTAGCGCCCGCCGGCGGCGCGCACCTGGCGCGAGTGTAGGTAGTGGAGGCGCGTGGTGTTGTCGTCACTGTAGAGGCGCGTGGCGGTGTCGTAGGGCAGGCGCCGGTGCAGCTCAGTGCGCACGAGGTAGTAGCCATGCAGCTGCCAGTTGTCGAGACATAGCTCGAAGGCGCGCAGCCCGCTCACCGGCCCCTGGGCGAGCTCGCCGGGCAGGCCGTAGGGCGTTTCGTGGCCATCGTCGTCGTAGTGGAGGATGAGTGAGAAGGCCACGGTGTCGGTCGTCGGGTGGCGCGTGATGACGTCGTAGGCGGTGAGGAGGCAGTCGGCCGACAGCCAGTCGTCGGCATCGACCATGCACACAAAGGGTGCGCTCACGCGCTCCAGCCCCATGTTGCGCGCCACGGCCTGCCCGCTGTTGGCCGGTGTGCGCAGCAGGGTGATGCGTGTGTCGCGCGCAGCCCATCGTGTGAGCACGTCGGGCGTGGCATCGGTGGAGCAGTCGTCGATGCAGATAATCTCCGTCTCGCGGAGCGTCTGGCCGGTGAGCGAGGCCAGGCAGGCGTCGAGCGTGGCTTGGGCGTTGTAGGCCGCCACGAGGATGGCTACTTTGGGCGTGGGCATGGGCAGAAGGGGTGTGTGGGGGCGTGTCAGCGGCGGCGCCTGAGGCGTGCGGCGAGGCGCTGTATGGCCGCCGAGTCGGTGCCGAGCAGGCGCAGCGATGCCGCCGTGGCAGCGGCGAGGAGCACGGCGCACACGGCGTATTTGTGGAGCGGCGGCAGCAGGAAACATGCCGCCACGGCGGCCGCCACGGCGGTGCTCTGCGTGGCGATGATGGCCAGCGTGTGGCGCTCGAAGCGAAAGTGGTAGTGCATGCCGTAGCAGGTGCCAATGAGCAGGAGGTCGAAGAGCGCGGCGGCGGAGAGGCCTATGCCGGCGCCGACGAGGCCCCAGGTGCTGTAGGATGCTGCCACGACGACGAGCATGACGCCGTCGTAGATGACCTCCATGGCCAGGTAGAGCAGCGAGTTGCCGTTGGCCAGCGCCGTGTAGCTGATGGGGGTGGTGATGGCTCGCAGGAAGGTGTAGAACACGGCTGCCAGGGCCATGTCCTCGATGACCATGAACTCCGGGGCGTAGAGTATGTGGAGCACGACGGGCATCATCATGGCCAGCGCAATCATGAATGGCCCCACGAGGCCCACGCACACCTGGATCTGCTGGTTGATGCAGCGGTTGCGGCGCAGGGGGTCGTGGTTCACGCTCGACAGGCGCGGAAAGTAGTCGGACTCCAAGGCCGTGAACACGATGCCGGCATAGCTCACCATGAGCGCCGAGGCGCTGCGGTAGAGGCCCACGTCGGCCATGGAACCCAGGCGAAGGAGCAGCGCCGTGAGCGCCATCATGGCACCCGAGCCGGCCATGGCGCTGAGCACATAGGGGAACCCCGTGCGCAGCAGGGGCAGGCCGCTGCGCAGCACCTGGCGCGAGAAGAGGCTCACGTGCCACGGGAACACGGGCAGCGTGAAGGCCAGGTGCAGAGCCAGTGTTAGCGCTGCCGTGAGGTTCAGTGCCAGGAGGATGCCGTCGGTGCCGAGGAGCCAGTAGATGGGTATGGTGGTGGCGAGCAGCACCACGGCGCCGAGCAGCGTGATGGTGGCCACGCGCTTGAGGCGGCGTGTGCCCTTGAGGATGCTGATCTCGCCGCCGGTGATGATGGTGGCCGTCACCATGGGTGCCACCAAGGCCGGGCGCCACAGGCTGCCGCTGTCGCCGGCAAACATCGTGTGGAGCAGCGGCGCGAAGGCCACACACAGCGCCCCGCCCAGAAGACCCGTCCACACGCACCACGTGCGCACCACCCCGACAAAGCGCTCCATGGCCTGGCGGTCGTCGCTCTCGAAAAGCTCCGACAGGCGCTGCACGGAGGTGAACGGCAGGCCGAAGTTGCACGAGCTGCTCACAAACTCCGCTATGGCCAGGTAGATGCCCATGAGGCCTATGCCGGCGGGACCCAACAGATGGGTGGTGAGCTTGTTGCGCACCACGCTGATGAGCATGTTGAGCCCCTGCACACCGCCGAAGATGCCGGTGTACTTCAGCACATGGTCGATGGTGGTGCGGCTACTCACGGCAACAGGGGTGAGGTGAAGTCATCCACGACGAGGTCGGCCAGGGCCGCCACCACAGGGCGGGGGTTGGTGGTGGCAAGACCCACGACATAGCAGCCGGCGGCGCGGCCCGCACGCAGGCCGTTGACGCTGTCCTCGAACACCACGCACTCCTGGGGTGCCGCGCCGAAGTGGCGGGCGCCGAGAAGGTAGCAGTCGGGTGCTGGCTTTGACGCTGTTACGTCCTCGCTGGTGAAGATGTGGTCGAAGAGGTAGGCCATTTCCGGGTGGTGGCGCCGCACGTTGTCCATCTTAGGCACGTTGCTGCTGGTGACGACGGCCGTGGCCACGCCGCGGCGCCGCAGCGCCTCCACATACGCGCGCGTACCTTTTATATATGGGTAGTCCATGGCGGCCTCGTAGGCGTTGAGGCGATGGGTGATGGCGGCTTGTGCGGCGTCGTCGCCGGCAAACCACCGCCCGAAGATCTCGACCAGCGTCTGACCCTTGATGCGCTGGGCGAAGTCGGCCACGCCGGGATGGTAGTCGCGGCCCACGGCGCCCCAGAAGCGCGAATACTGTGTTTCGGTGTCCAAAACGACCCCGTCGAGGTCGAAAAGTGCCACTTTGAAGGCTTGTTGCATGCTTTTTACAGGATTTTGGGTGCAAATATACTCATTAATTCTTGATTTATGCTTAACTTTGCGCCCGATTTTCAAACCAAACCCGCAAAATGGCTGGATACTTAGTAGAAGACACACGCAAGGTGACCACGCACCGCCTTGTGGAAATGAAACGCAATGGCAAGAAAATTGCCATGCTGACAAGTTACGACTACTCCATGGCGCAACTCGTGGATGCCGCCGGCGTGGATATCATTCTCGTGGGCGACTCGGCATCGAACATGATGGCAGGCAACGTCACCACACTGCCCATAACCATCGACCAGATGATATACCACGCACAGAGCGTCGTCAGAGGCACCAAGCGTGCACTCGTCGTCTGCGACATGCCCTTCGGCACATACCAGGTAGATCCGCAGGACGCCGCACGCAACGCCGTGCGCATCATGCAGGAAACGGGCTGCGACGCCCTCAAGCTCGAAGGCGGCGTGGAGATACTACCCGCCGTGAAGCTCATCCTCGACGCCGGCATACCCGTGTGCGGCCACTTAGGACTGACGCCGCAGAGCATCAACAAATTCGGCACCTACGCCGTGCGCGCCAAGGAGGAGCACGAGGCCGAGAAGCTGCGCAAGGACGCCCTGGCGCTGGCCGAGGTGGGATGCTTCGCCATCGTGCTGGAGAAGATACCGGCAGCCCTCGCCACCGAGGTCACACAGAGCGTGAACATACCCACCATCAGCATCGGCGCCGGCGGCGGATGCGACGGCCAGGTGCTCGTGGTCCACGACATGCTGGGCATGAACAAGGGCTTCTCGCCCAAGTTCCTGCGCCGCTATGCCAACCTCTACGACACCATCATCGATGCCGTGGGCTCATACGTAGCCGACGTCAAGAGCGGCGACTTCCCCAACGCCGACGAGCAATACTGACACCTTTTCCGCACAAAACGGCGCGCGGACGCCCGCGAGCGGGCATATTAGTGCCAAAATAACACTTTTTGAGCCTTTCGGCAGGATGAACCCTGTTGAAAGGTTCATGTTTTTATGTTATGCAACATAAATGAGGGAATTTTTGGTTAATAATCGTCATGTGTTTCAAAAAGAAGTTATAATTTTGGCAAGTCTTAGAGACCTGCAGCAAGTCATTTACTAACAATTTTTATCATATATTCACACGTGTCGGCAAGTAGAAATCATTGCACTCAACACATATTAACTAAATGGAAAACAGTATTCTAACGAAGCGGCTCGCGCGTCAGGCGAGTCGGGTCTGTGCTGCCATGATGCTCATGGGCGGCGCCTGGTGCTTCTCGTCGTGTAGCGACGATTTGCTCACAGGCACTCCCGAGTGGCTCGGAAGCAGCATCTACGAGGAACTGGAGAGCCGGGGCAACTACACCCAGACCTTGGCACTCATCGACGACCCCGTGTTCCGCGACAACCCCACGGACACGCAAACCTCCTTCCACAAGCTCCTGGCAAAGACGGGCAGCATGACGCTCTTTGTGGCCGACGACGCCGCCTGGCAGCGCTACCTCTCGCGTCGGGGTCTCACCAGCGTCACACAGCTGCCGTCGGCCGAGAAGAAGAACCTCCTCAAAGGGGCCATGGTGAACAACGCCTACCTCATCGAGCTGCTCAGCAACACCAGCGGCAACCCGCCGACAGAGGGGGCATGCCTCCGTCGCGAGACACGTCAGGACGTCTATGACTCCATACCCTACGTCACACGCGCGCAGATGCCGCCCGTCAACCCCTACCGCATCGACAACCAGGGCAACCAGATCGACTACTGGAGCCGCGTGCGCAGCCGCGACGGCATCTACATCTTCAAGGACAACAACCCCGCACCGATGATGCACTTCCTGCCGGACTACATGAAGAACAACACCTTCAGCTCCGACGACGTGCGCACGCTCACCAACGGTGCCGCCGACGATGCCGTCAACACCAGCTACGTCAACGGACAGAAGGTCGTCGAGAAGGACATCACCTGCCAGAACGGCTACATCCACGTCCTGCAGGAGGTGCCCGAACCTCTCGTGAACATGGCTGACCTCGTCGGCAAGAAGGCACAGTTCAGCATCTTCAACGAGCTACTCGACCGCTTCAGCTACCCGCAGTTCCTCGTCACGCAGAGCGTCAACGGCGTCGAGGACTCGCTATTCGTCAAGCGCTACTTCTACTCGACATCCAACACCGACCAGTTCATTGCCATTCCCGAGACAAACCGCTCCGTGACAACGCTGCTCGCCTACGACCCAGGCTACAACCTCTACCAGGCCAACGGCCTGAAGATGGCCGAGGACGGCGCTGCCATGTTCGTGCCCACCAACGAGGCCATGGAGGCTTACCTCCACGCCGAGGGCGCCGAGCTGGGACAGAAGTACGGCTACGACTGGAGCCACATACCCGACAACGTCGTGCTGCCGTTCCTCAAGAACTGCTTCCAGACCTCCATGCGCTCCACCGTGCCGAGCAAGTTCGCCACCACGAAGAACACCGCCAGCGAGGCCATGGGCATCGAGCTGGCCGACATCGACAGCGCCTTCATCGCCTGCAACGGCGTCGTCTATCAGACCAACAAGGTGTATATCGCGCCCGAATACCAGAGCGTGTTCTACCCCGCCGTGCTACGTGGCGACGAGGACCTGCGCACCATCTACAACGCCATCGCCGACGAGCGCTACAAGGGCAACGCCTCGGCTTGGACCCTCAACGAGTTCACCGCCTACCTCAACAGCATGGCATCGTCCTACTCCTTCCTCATACCCGACGACCACGCCTTTGAGGTGACCTACTTCGACCCCTACTCCTTCTCCTCGTCATACTCCGGCGACCCCGTGGCACTCAAGTTCTACGTCAAGCCCGGCAGCGACAACCCCGTGGATGTTGACTTCTACCGCGCACAGGTGGATACCATCGACGGACACCCCGTGCTCACCGCCACCGACGAACCCGCAAGGCTCAACAACGTGACCACCAACCTCTCGTTCCTCAACAACCGCATGCACGACATCGTGGATAACCTCATCATACCCCACGGGCTGAGAGGCACACAGACATTCCGCGAGGGGCAGACCATCTACACCACCAAGGGCTACAGCCCCGTGAAGGTGCAGTTCACAGGAGGCCAGGTCAGCGGCATCGCCGGCTCGTACCAGATGGAGCGCGGCGAGTATATCCCCGTCGATCCCGAGCAGATCTTCGACAAGACGGAGGCCGGCAACGGTGTGAGCTACGTGCTGCCCACCATACCCACCACAACGCTCACCAGCCCCTACAAGGTCATCACCGACACCATCACGCATCCCGGCTTCACGGAGTTTGCACGTCTCTTCGGAGGATGCTCATTCCTCGGGACAACCGTCACCGGGCGACGCACCACCATCGACCAGGCCATAGACTTCTTCGGCAACTACCACTACACCATCTACGTGCCCGACAACGCCAGCATACGCGCGCTCACCGACGCCGGAAAGCTCCCCACGTGGGACACCGACGACGCCTGGGAGGCCTTCAAGCTGCGCATGGACACCATCGAGACCGAGGCCGACAACATCCTCACCGAGGACCAAGTGGACGAAATCATCGACTCCATCACCGTGTGGCGCCGGACCATTTCCAACATCATCAACAACTTTGTGCGCTACCACATACAGGATGCTGCCATATACCTCGGAGGGGCCGACTCTACGGGCGTCTATGAGACGGCCACCATGGACGAGACCATCAACCGCTACCGCCGTCTCAACGTGGCCAACAGCAGCGGACGCATCACCATCACCGACGCTGCCGGCAACATCGCCAACGTAGCCACCGACCAGACACACAGCAACCTCGTCACGCGGCAGTATATCTTCGACACCGGCAACAAGGCCGGACATATATACCTCTCGTCATACGCTGTCATACACCAGATTGACAAGGCACTGCAGTTCGGCGACGCTGGCTTCATGCCCACAGACTTCCCCGAACCCAACCTGGAATCTGTACTAGCTTACCTTAACACGCACAGACATCAAAGCAAGCCCAGAAGATGAAAACACTAAGAATATACATCAGCCTGTGTCTGATGCTGGCATCATCGCTGGCAATGGCACAAATCACACGCGTCAGCGGAACTGTCAGCGATGACTTCGACGTGCTTCCGGGCGCCAGTGTGGCCGAGATTGACGCTTCCAACCGTATCGTCAACGCCTCCGTCACCGACATGAATGGTAACTTCGTGCTCCCCATCAAGAGCCAGAAGAACAAAATCCGAGTCAGCTTCATGGGATTCAAGACCCAGACGCTGCCCATCAACAAGAACGTGTTCAAAATCAAGATGGAGGAGAACGCCAAGCAGATGAAGGAGGTCAACGTCACCGCCAAGAAGCAGATGAAGACCTCCGGCCTCGCAATACCCGAGCGCGAGGTGAGCTTCTCCGCACAGGGCATCTCCGCCAAGGAGTTCGAGGGACTCGGCATCACCAGCGTCGATGAGGCACTGCAGGGTCGTATCGCCGGCCTCGACATCGTGGCCAACTCGGGTGACCTGGGTTCTGGCACGAGCATGCGTCTGCGCGGTGCATCCACTGTCTCCACCCTCACGAGCAACGAGCCGCTCATCGTCGTCAACGGCAACGTGTGGCAGGTGAGCTCCGAGGACATGGCCGACTTCGACGTCTCCACCGCCAACGACGAGAAGTTCGCACAGCTGCTCAACGTCAACACCGAGGACATCGAGGACATCAAGGTGCTCAAGGACGCCGCCGCAACGGCCATCTGGGGCTCGCAGGGTGCCAACGGTGTCATCGAAATCACCACCAAGCGCGGCCACCGCGGCGCACCGCAGGTGAGCTACTCGCTGAAGATGACCATGACCCACCAGCCGGCAGGAAAGAAACTCCTCACCGGCGACGAATACACCATGATGCTCAAGGAAGCTTACTTCAACCCCGAGCAGCAGACTTTCATAGGCAACGTGCAGGAGCTGAACTACAACGAGAACGACTCCGAGTACCAGATGTTCAACCGCAACACCGACTGGGTGGACCTCGTCCGCAAGAACGGACTCCGACAGAACCACTACATCAGCGTCAGCGGCGGCGACGAGAAGACTCTGTTCCGCATCTCCGGCGGCTACGACCATGAGACGGGTACCATCATCGAGCAGAAGCTCAACCGCTTCTCCACGCGCATGGCACTCGACTACTATGTCAACGACCGCATCAAGATCGTGTCCAACTTCTCGATGACCTACACCAAGAACAACAAGAACTACGACGGACTGCTCGGCATTGCCTACACCAAGATGCCTAACCTCTCGCCATGGCGCTACAACGCCGACGGCACACCCACCGGCGAGTACTACATCGTGCCGCAGGAGGCTTTCACCAACCACGGGCAGCTCACCGATGACCAGGCCAACAACTTCAACGACCAGCGCAACCTGGCCAACCCGCTCGCCAGCGCAAAGTATGCCTCGAAGGTGCAGACAACCTACGACCTCACTCCTGAGCTCGAGCTCGAGTACAAGCTCCTGGGCCTCGACGACAACAGCACACAGCTGCGATACAACGGACGCGTGGTCATGAACGTCTATAACGAGTACAACACTAACAACTACCCGCGCTCGCTCATCTCGTCCAACTACTACGACGCCAACCCGAGCTACAACGCCAGCAGCAAGAACCTCGCCTTCACAACAACACACACGCTGACCTTCCAGCCCAAGTTCAAGAACGAGGACCACTTCCTCACGGCTCTCGGACGATTCCAGCTCGTCAGCGGCAGCAGCTCCGGACAGAACACCACCGTGCGACGTCTGCCGGCACGCCTCGAGAGTGTCACCGCCGGTGGCTTCGTGGGCGGCATGGGCAGCAGCTACAACGAGTGGCGCTCGCTCTACTTCACCCTCTCTGCCCACTACTCCTACAAGAGCCGCTACGTGTTGGCCTACAGCATGCGCGCCGATGCCACCACCAAGTTCGGCAGCAACCACCGCTGGGGTATCTTCCCCGCCGTGTCCGCACGATGGAACGTCATCGACGAGCCGTGGATGAAGGTTGTGCGTGAGAAGGGCAAGATGTCGATGTTCTCCATCCGTCCGGGTTGGGGTATGGTGGGTAACGCACCCACACGCGACTACCTCTTTATAAATAAGTACGCCCCGGGCAACACCTACCTCTACCAGACCTCCATGAACCCCGACGGCCTCAAGCTTACGGAACTCAAGTGGGAGAACAAATTTACGTGGAACATTGGCTTTGACCTCGGCTTCTTCGACGACCGCCTCAAGTTCGTGCTCGAACTCTACCACCAGACAACCAAGGACATGCTCATGGCTAACGCTGCCATACCCACCAGCAACGGATGGAGCGGCCTCGCTGTGCGCAACGTCGGCGACATGGTCAACAAGGGTTGGGAGTTCCAGATCAACGGCGACCGCCTGCTCAAGAAGGGCAAGTTCTTCCTCGATCTCAACGTGAACTTCGCCAACAACAAGAACGTCATCACCAAGATGGACCCCCTCGTGCTCAAGAGCCTCAACATCGATTGGGTGGAGGGCAACCGCAACACGCTGCAACGCGTGCAGATCGACAACCCCTTCGGCTCCATCTACGGATTCCGCTCGCAGGGCGTGTATCAGTACCAGTTCGACACCGCAGAGGAACTCGCTCGCGCCGATGCGCAGAACGGCACCAACATCCTGCAGGAGAACCTCGACAAGGGCATCACCTATCCCATCGTGCGCAACGCCGAGGGCAAGTGGGTGGCCGACGCCAAGGGCGACCCCATACAGATGCGCTTCTGCTACAAGACAGAGAGCAACAGCGGTTACTACTTCAAGGGTGGCGACGCCATCTACGAGGATGTGAACCACGACGGTAACATCAACCAGCTCGACATCGTGTATCTCGGCAACTCGCTGCCTAAGCTCACCGGTGGTTTCGGCTTCAAGCTCCACTGGGACCGCCTGGCGCTCAACGCTCAGTTCAACTACCGCGTCGATTACGACATCGTCAACATGGCACGCCTCGACATGGAGTCCATGGTGTCGAACAACAACCAGAGCCAGGCCGTCAACTACCGTTGGCGCAAGGAGGGCGACGTAACCAGCATTCCGCGTGCCATGCACGGCAGCGGCTCCAACTACAACACCCTCATCAGCGACCGCTTCGTCGAGGACGGCACATTCCTGCGCCTCAACTACCTGCAGCTCTCATATAGCTTCGACCCCAAGCTGCTCAAGAACTGGCACATGAAGACCCTCAACATCTATGCCTCGGCCAACAACCTCTTCTGCCTCACCAAGTACTCTGGCGTGGATCCCGAGATAGGCTACGGAGGCTACGGCGTCACCACCGACGGCAGCCAGACACCGCGCTCGAAGTCATACACCGTGGGTCTGACCATTGGCTTCTGACATATCAACACATTAACTGGTTAACACACGTATATTAACACGTTAATAACAATAAAGCATATTATGAGACATAAATATAGCATCATACACCTCGGAGCCGTCGCCGCCGCGGCCATCATGGGCCTCACGGCATGCGCCGACTTCCTCGAAGTGAAGCCCCGCGACCAGGTGACAGAGGACAACTTCTGGAACGAGAAGACCGACATAGACCAGATGGTGGCGGGCGTGTATCTCTCCATGCAGAGCGAGGGATTCATCAACAACTGCATCGTCTGGGGCGAGTCCAGGAGCGACAATATCTATCCGGTGGACAACCTGCAGAGCAGCGAGTACAACCTCTACCAGATTATGCGCGAGAACCTCCTGCCTTCGAACCCCTACACCAAGTGGATCAACTTCTACGACGTCATCAACCGTGCCAACACCATCATCGCCATGGCACCCATCGTGAGCCAGCGCGACCCAGCCTTCCGCGAGAGCGATGTCAAGGCCATCATTGCCGAGATGACGGCGCTGCGCTCGCTGTGCTACTTCTACCTCATACGTACCTTCGATGAGGTGCCGTTCTATCGCGACGCCATTCAGGAGGAAGAGGATGTGCAGTACCTCCCAGCATCGTCGTTCGACTACGTGCTGCAGAACCTCATCGCCGACCTCGAGGCAGTGCGCGGCGACGCCATCGTGCACTATGCCGCCTACAACAGCAACGACCAGATTGGAGGACTCTACTACACCACCGCCAACCGCGCCACGCGCACGCTCATCGACGCACTGCTGGCCGAGATGTACCTCTGGCAGGGCAACTACGCTATGAGCGTGCAGGCCGCCGACCGCGTCATTGCGCAGAAGCGTGCCGACTACGAGGAGGAGTACAGCCAATCGACATCTATGACCACCTCCGTGCCGCAGCTCATGACGGCACCCAACGGCACACAGATAGAGCTCTACCAGGTAACGACCGCCAACCCCGCCATCGTACACAACGCCATCTTCGGCGGCAGCGGCAACAGCTTCGAGAGCATCTTTGAGCTGGCATACACCTATCAGGGCAGCGGCTCATACTTGGAGAACACCGCCTTCGGCCGCCTCTTCGGCGAGAACAAGGCAAAAGACAGCAACCGCGGTGCCGGCTTCTTCACGCCGCGCTCCGAGATTATCTCCGAGATGAGCGCCAAGAGCTTCAACTTCTGGGAGAACCAGTACGACGCACGCTTCTACTGCAACATCGAGACCGACTCGAAGTATGCCGAGGGCAAGATACGCAAGGGCGTGGCATCGTCGTTCTACATCGACCAGCTCCCCGGCAGCGGACTGCCCTTCGACAACACGAAAGGCTCGGCTTACACCATATCGTCGTTCCAGAACCGCAACATGATCTTCTACCGCCTCACCGACATCATGCTCATCAAGGCTGAGGCACTCATCATGCAGGTCACCGACGAGACAACCGACGAGAACACAGAACTCATGCGCCAGGCTTTCGACCTCGTCTATCTCGTCAACGCACGCTCATGCACCAACCGCACCAGCTACCTCAACAGCGGACGGCCATACGCACGCCAGCGGCTCCTCCTGCGCGAACTCATTCGCAAGGAGCGCAACCGCGAGCTCATGTACGAGGGCAAGCGATGGTTCGACCTCCTGCGCTATGCCAAACAGGAAGGCTCCGTGGAAATCGTGCGCTCCACAGTCAGCTCAAAAGTATCCTCCGGAGCCGGAGGCGGCACCTTCCCCAGCATGGACGCCCTCTTCTGGCCCTACAACAAGGACGAGGTGCGCGTTAACCCCAACCTCCATCAGAAGAGCATCTATGCCAAGGACGATGAAGAGAGCTATTCATCGGGCAACGAGTAGGCTCATGCTCACCCATGCCATCAACAACAACATTGTCCAATCGTCAAACACAATCAAGACAACATGAATAAGTTCAAGAAATATCTCATGGCAGCACTCGTGGCCGTCGCGGCAGTCGCGGGAGTGACGTCGTGCAGCGACGACATACCCTCCGAGAGCTACTACACCTTCAAGGGCGAGATGTTGAGCGACTACCTCCGCAACCGTCCGGAGTTCTCAGACTTCACCACCATCGTCACACGCGCCGGGAAGATGGACCTCCTATCTACCTACGGGCGATACACATGCTTCGCACCCACCAACGACGCCGTGCAGCTCTACCTGCGCCAAAACAACATCACCTCGCTCGAGCAGCTCTCCGACCAGGACTGCGACACCATAGCCTCAACGGCCATCGTGGAGTATATCTACGGCACATCTGACTTCGTCGGCGTCAACTTCCTCGGACGCACCAACATGCTCGGACGCAACCTCAGCGTGGAGAGCACACCCGTCATCGAGAACGGCGACACCGTCAACACCACCTACCGCATCAACCGCACGGGACTCATCATCATGTCGCTGGCCAACGACTCCGTCGAGAACGGCATCGTGCATCCCGTGTCGGAAATGGTCGTCGCTTCCAACCTCACGCTGCCGACAGTGATGAAGGAGGACCCCAACATCTCCATCTTCAACACAGCACTCGCACTTACCGGCCTCGACCAGCAGATGGTGCGCATCGAGGACACCAGCTACGACCCCGAGTACTGGCGACGCGGCTCCCTCAAGGAGGGCATACGCTTCTCCGGCGC